>JABWBM010000103.1 GCA_013360495.1 Planctomycetaceae bacterium | reverse complement strand
CCTTACCGATTCTCAACGCGGCGGCGTAATCGCTCTTGAAGCTTCCACGGGCAAGGAACGCTGGCGCGCGCCTCTGGCACGCGGGCGGGGCGTCACCCTCGTTGAACATCAGGACACACTCGTGGTTATTACTATCTCGGCAGCGACAGGGCTTGCCATCGCGAGCGGCGAGGAACGCTGGTCGATTCCCATGAACGGGATACTGCTCTGGCACGAATATGTCAACGGCCTATTGATCTGCATGGCGCTTGAATCCGACCGCGACGACCCCGAGACCGCGAGCGTGTTCGCCATCGATTGCCAACTTGGCTCCGTTGCTTGGCGCGCGAACGTCACGAGTGGCGCTGGAGCGACTGCCCGGGTCGTCGCAGGAACATCGTTATGGTTCGCCTCTGACGCTTCCGGAGGCCCACGTTTGATCGAAATGGATATGACAACCGGAAAGATCGTCAACGATGCGTCCCTCGCCGCGAGAGTTATGGGCAATATGGCGCTCGACAGCGCCGGGAGCCTTGTTCTCCCGCTCATGGACGGAACGCTGATTATTATCGATCCAAAGACTCTCGCCATCCGGCATACACTTCAGCATGGCATGCCAGCGGTCCGTGCGTTGTTCGTTCATGGAACCATCGCGGCGCTTACCTCCCAACACGACGGCACGTTCATCGCTTTCGACACCGGCAGCGGCCACCGCCTATGGGAGTTGAAACCGAAATATAAAGCGTCGTGCAGCGGGGTATGGCAAAACGGTTCGGCCATCAATGCCGTCTTCATGGCGAGCTCCAAGGAGTTTCATGTGGTGTCCCTCGATATGACGAAGGGGAACTGGCGTTTCGACACGCTTGTGGCAGCGCCAAAAGATGCGAGCATACGAGTGCTGTTTGCCTCGGCGACACCGTTTTCCGGCGGGGTCGCGTTGATGACGCGACGCCTTCATTCCAAGACGGAAAAGAGAAACGGCATACAGACAACCGTCTCGGAGTGGCTCGCGCCCCAGCTCTTCGCCGTCGACCATAACACCGGCGCGATCTGTCTGACCTATGAAACGCCGGCGGAACGTTCCATCGCCACGTCCGGCGAAAGTGGAGTAGAAGCGCACTCCGGCGGCTTGATTGTCAACTCCGGCGGCGAATTGCTCTACTTCGCCGGCACGCCCGGACGTTGAAGCATGTCACTGTCGATCTGCAGTTGTAGCGCCATGCGCCCTCGCATGGCGGACCAGTCAAGGCCCCAAGACGTCACGCGAGGGCGCGTGACGCTACACCGCAAGTCATCCTGAGAAACGAATTTACCTTCTCGTCATCGCCAGCGATTGCTCGCCATAAATAAATTGGTTAAAGCTCTTGAGATAATTGTCTATTTTCGTAGCGCGAATCCAGGGCTGGTCGACACGCACGTCAGGATCGTAGAATACTCCATAGGACGACGCCGTAAGCCACTTCTTCGTCTCGGCGCGCTGGAAAATCGCGCTGCCCGGCTCGGGATGAAAGATCGAGCACAGTGACCAGTCCGGGTGCATGCGGCGGTTGGTGGCTAGGGACTTGAGCAGCAAATCTTCGGTTTCTCCGGGAAATCCAAGCTCGTTGATCGCGATCAGCGCAATGCCGAACCTGCGGCACGCCCGCGCGACGTAGTACAAGTGGGAATTGGATACCCGCCGGCCAAGCGAATTACGCCGCACATGTTCAGATCCGGACTCCACCATGAGGTGAACACGGAAGCATCCGCCACCGGCCAAGGCCTCGAAAGTGGATTCCGTCAGAAATTCGGGCCGTGCGGACACCCAGAACGGCAGGCCGACAGTCGCCCGCCAAGCGGAGCATAATTCTCGCACCCATACGGCATTGGCAAGGCACCATTCGTCGCGCAAGCCGAGAAAACGCAACCCCGGCAGGAGGCTCTTCAGGTGCACCGCCTCAGTCAACACCTGCGCCGGCGTGCGCTGCTGGAACGGCACGATCACGCCAGTGCGAGGCTGGGTCATATCGAAACATGCCTGGCTGCGATCACCAACATGATAATCGCCGCGGCTGGTGTCGATTTCCGCGCCAATGGAGTCACTCAAGTCACCAACATGAGCGGTATAGTTCGTCAGCTCTCTATCTGGCAACGGGCGCGCATCAAGCGGCGGCGGCGTCTCGATCTGGTTGTGATAAAACCGGTTCATCACCGGGAAGCTCAGCCCCGGCAAGCTGAAAAAATCGCCCGTGGTCGCAATCGCGTCGGCGAGCGGCGCAAGCAAATGCTCCGCGTAGCCGCGCAGGGCGTAAACGCCCTTGGCTACGTTCATGCAGTCGGCGGGCCACGCCGACGGATGCGGGCCGACGAACATTACTGTCGTGCGCCCGGAATAATTCGTGGCATAGAACGCGCCGATGGCGCGCGCCTGATCGGCTTGGCGCGAAATGGCATGGATCAATACAAGCTTCGCGCCCGTACTGTCGATCGCCCGGCGCAATTCACTTTCATCGTAGACTCGGGTCGAAAGTACGGCTGGTTCATGGCCGCCAGCTTTGAGGGAAGCAGCGTACATCGCGACATCGCTCGACCACGCGGAAAAGCCCCGCGGATCGGAACGCGCGCACGGATGGATGATGAGAACCTTCATTCCGTCCCGGCCGTTTCTCCGGACCATCCTTGATCCGTACGGTGTGAAGCCTGACCTTCAGGCTCCATTCCCCTCGTAGAAGCCCCTGTAGCGTCACGGCTATGCCGTGACGTCTTGTGTGTCATTCCGCTTTCGCGGGATGACGCCACAGCATAGCTGTGGCGCTACAAGACTCGCAATGCAGGCTCAAGTATACACCGCCAATCCCCCAAGGCCAACGGTTTGAAAGCCGTGTTTTCCCCAACGGATCTCCATGATAAACGTATACTTAGAGCGTCTAACAGAAGTGTGAGGGAAGCGGATGCGAAGCGCCGGACGAGCAGGACAAGGAGCGCGAGCGAGGCGTATCTACGGAGCGATACGTGGAGCGAGCGCGACGAAGTCATGCGACGTTCGCCGCAAGCAGGCGTCCCCGAGACACTTTTGTTAGTCGCTGACACGCACGAAGGGAGCTTTGCTTGAAGCGATGGACCATGATGTTACTGGCCGGAGTCGTCGCCGCGTGCGCATCCGGGCCGGAAGTGAATGTCGAAGACAACATTCCCTCGCTTCGAAAGGGCGAGCTTGGGCGATTGTTCGATCAAACCGGAAGTTTTGATGAGGCTACCGCTCAACAAGCCACCGATAGCGTGCTTACCCTCCCCGCCGAAGAACAGGACTATATCGACCTGCTCTGGGGCGGGCGAACAGGCGAAGGGCTTCACGCCCATCGTCTCGGCCTTGCTTACATGGATGCGGCGCAAAGCGCGCGCGCGAATTCACTCACCGATGCAGCGAATCTTGAACGCGCCGTGCGCTGGTTCCGGAGAGCGATTCTCGCCGTGGATGTGTTGGCTTCAGAAGAAAACCGGCTCTTTGCCGCACGTATTCGCTTCGACCTTGCCCGCGCGTATATTTGCGAAGGAAAATTGAACCTCGCTGTCGAGCTCCTCGCGAACCGCACCGACACGACGCCATTGCCGCCAGACGTTCAACAATCCTACGATGGGCTACTCGATGAAATCGCGCTCATCGGCGCGGAGTCCGGGGTGCGGAATCCGGGGTCGGAAGACTAGGATAGAATTTCCTACTTCGTGTGGAATTTGTCCTGCAGCGCGTGAATTTTCTCGGCTACGCCGCCGTATTCCAGTTCCTGGATGTTGAGCATGGCGGGACCGGCAAAGCCCTGTTCGCGCATCTGGATAAATTTGCGCGCAAGGTCGGCGCGAACAGTCTCCCAGAACGGATGATCGAAAAGATCGACGTATTCTGTCAGTTTGCCCGCAGTGCTCACGCTATAGGCGCGCGCGCTCACCGAAGCCGGACCGTCGAAGAACGTAATCGGACTGTACTGCTTCACCGGCATGAGCGGCGTGGTGTGGCTCCCACGGCCTGAGCCGCTAACGTAATGGCCGAGACGGAACGGGCCGATCACCTCGCCGGAACTCGGGAAATCGCCCTGCACGCGGCAGAGCATCACCGGATCGTCCTTGCCCTTGAGCTTGCCCTTCTCCATACGCCCACGGCAAGCCGAGGTGCGCACGGCGATCTCGCCGCTCTTGTTATTGAAGATCGATTCGATGTGATAGCGGCCGTCGTCGCGCAGGAGTGCTGCGATGTCGTAGAGATCCTTCGGCGCTTTCAGATCGGCAACGCGGTCGGCCTCGGTGTGCGTCACATCAATAATGCGAAAGCTAAACCCCTCGGTCATGGTCTTCGCGAGCAAGAGTCCCGGGCAGTGAAAAGGATCGGCAAACGCGAGATAGAGCGGCAGGCTATAGGCGCCAGCGTCGGTCTTATCGCCGGTGAACAGGATAAACGCCTCGCCCTTGCGCGGCTTGAACTCCATCTCGGCGACGGCGGGCCCCATGCCGCGCACGTTGCCGGAGAACGCTCCGGCGTCGAGGTCTTGCCCAGCACCGTAGAGACCTTGCTTGCGGGCGAAGTCGGCGCCGTGGTTGAAGGTGTCCAGGGCGAGCTTATGAACCTTGTCGGCGTTCTCGCCGTGGTCGTGGACGAAAAGCAACGCGATGTCGTCGCCGATGTAGCTGATATCCCAGTCCTTGAGGGTCTTGCCCGCGTGATCCTTGAGATAGGTTCGCACGGCGTCCACGAGGCCTTTGGAAGGCGTAACGTGTCCGCCGACCGAACCGATATCCGCCTTGATGCAACTGAGCGTCATCTTGTCCATGGAAGCACTCCAGAAGCCCTCGCCGTCATACCGGCGCAGGCCGGTATCCAGTCTTACCGGTATTCATTCGAACTGGATTCCGGCCTACGCCGGAATGACTTATGGATGGGAGATTATGCGGAAAGACATTGATGGTCAACGGGCGGGAAAACAACAAACGAATCTGGGAAGAGCAAGCAGCAGCGCATCATGACTTTGCAGGCTGCAGTGAAATCACGAATTCTTCGTCGCCTCGCAGCAGGTGCAGAGAGACTTCCTTCGCAGCAAAGAGTGCGTCGAGCACCACGGAGACACCGCGGGCGCTGGTGATCTCTGAATCGCCGATACCAAGAATCACGTCGCCGTTGCGCACGTCGAACTCGCTCAACGCGCTGCCATTTTCGCCCAATACGGCGATCATCGCGCCATAGGTCTGTGCGTGCTCGTTGATGGCGTCTTTCAACAGTACTCCGCTCCGCAACGCCGCAAGGATACCATCACGCACGGCTTCCCATTCACCTCGGGGAATATCATAGTAATGCTCAAGCAGACCTTCGCCTTCCGCTGACTCTTCAACATCGGCGATCACGCGAGGATCGCGCGGAATTTTGAGGCTGTAGCTTCCCTTGTCTTTCGCGGGCTGAGCAGCAATAGAAGGAAAAGGCTTGCGCGGCGCGTTCCAGTCCACGGGAGGCGCTCCGCCGGGAGCGACGAGTTCTACGCGCTGCTGGCCACAGGCGACCAACACACGTCCCCGGCCCACCGCAAGTACTTTGACGGCAGACTTAAGCGGTAGCGCAGAACCCGCCGCGCAGGAAACCGGCTCGTCCCGTCCCAGAAGCTGAAAGCTGGCAGTGTTAAAGTCCGGGTCGTTGCCAAGCGTCAACGTGCCGGCCAGCGCCAAAGCTTCGTCGCCAACGCCGTACCAATTGTACCCGCGATGTTCGGGTGGAATGACATCGGGCAGGATGGCAAGGGGCTTGAGCTCTGGCGTTGCGGCATTGTCTGCCGCGGTACCGCCCCCACCGTTCGCATTGTTCCGTTCAAGCACCAGCATGACGATCACGCCAATGCTAATGACTTGCGTAATGGCTAACGCGGCGACAAACGTTGAAAGCGTCTTGAGTTTTCCTTCCTGCGCCATGACGGCATTGAACGATCCATGCCCCTATTCGTTTGCAAATATTGGGGCTGCCCGCATCTGGCCGTCTCCCCCATGCGGGTGTATGCTCTTGTTCGAAGGAAGCCTTATGTCCGACATTGAAGTACAAGCAAAAAAAGCCTGCGCCACCTATGCGGCCATGCGTGACGAGGTCAGCAAAGCCATCGTCGGTCACCGCGACATTATCGAAGGTGTGCTGATCGGTTTCATCTGCGGCGGCCACGTCCTGCTCGAAGGCGTTCCGGGCCTCGGCAAGACACTCCTTGTGCGCACGCTGGCGCAGGTGGTGAACTGCGATTTTAGCCGCATCCAGTTCACGCCCGATTTGATGCCTGCGGACATCACCGGCACCAATATCGTTACGGAAGAAGGCGGCCAACGCCGCTTCGTGTTCCAGCGCGGCCCGATTTTCGGCAACATTGTTCTGGCCGATGAGGTCAACCGCGCTACACCGAAAACTCAATCGGCACTCCTTGAAGCCATGCAGGAGGGATTTGTCACGGTGGCCGGCACGAGCTACGAACTCGGCCAGCCCTTCTTCGTGCTCGCGACGCAAAACCCGATCGAGATGGAAGGCACCTACCCGCTGCCCGAAGCGCAACTCGACCGCTTCCTGTTCAAGCTCGAAGTGCGCCAAAGCAATGTAAAAGAGCTTGCTTCGATATTCGAGTCGACGACGGGCGATAAGACCCCCAAGCCGGCCCGCGTAGCCGGAGCCGAGGACATTCTCTCCATCCGCGAACTGGCGCGAGCTATTCCGATTGCGCCGCATCTCAATGAATTTGTGGCGCGCATCATCCTCGCGACGCACCCATCCAACGAATTCGCGCCGTCGGTCACGCGCCAATACGTGCGCTATGGAAGCTCGCCGCGCGGCGGCCAGTCGATCATCCGCGCCGCCAAGGTGAAAGCGCTAGTGGATGGCCGGTACAATGTCTCGGCCAGCGATATCCGCCAGGTGGCCAAACCAGCTCTGCGCCATCGCATATTGCTCAACTTTGAAGGTGAGGCCGAAGGTATACGCTCTGATGCCATTGTTGACGCCGTGCTCGCAGCCATACCGGATGTTCCCGACACCATCAAGAAACTCTAAACCCATGCCGCAAGTTACCAGCAAGCCTCCAAGCCAGGATGTCGCGCCTGACACGCCCGGCGAGCGATCGTCACCGCCCGCTGGGACACCATCTCTGTTCCGGGAGTTTTACGAGCGACGATACATGCTCGTTGTCGCCATCGGCGGCAACAGCTTCTTTTACGCTCAGGCGTTCTTTATTTTTTCCGACCAGAGCGCGAAAGACGTGTCCGCAATCGCCAATTGTATCGCCGCTTGGGCGCTGATGAGCTGGCTCGTGTACGGTATCGTTATTAGAAACCGGATACTCGTCGTCGCCAACATCATCGGTATCCTTGGCATCCTGCTCATCCTGCTGGGCATCGCCATGTATCGCTAGGCGCGTTTCATGCCTTGTGATACGATATCCCTCGATGGTTCCGCGGCACATCGCTATCATCATGGACGGCAACGGACGCTGGGCGCAGAACCGAGGGCTCCCGCGCGTTCAAGGCCACGAAGCCGGCGCGGAGTCTGTCCGCTCGGTTGTCGAGGCGTGCGCAAAGCTCGGCGTCAAGCAACTCACACTCTATGCATTCTCTTCTGAAAACTGGAAACGCCCGAAGCTTGAAGTGACGGCGCTGATGACCCAGCTCAAGCGCTTCCTGCATCAGGAACGCGAGACCATGCTGCGTAACAGCATCCGTCTTGTGATCATCGGCCAGATTGAGCGCTTGCCCGCCTCTCTGCGTGATGACTTGCTGGAAACCTGCCGCATCAGCGCGCAGAATAAGGGACTCACGCTATGCGTCGCGCTCAACTACGGCGGGCGCCAGGAAATCGTCGATGCCTGCAAAGCGATCGCAACGAAGGCGCGCAGCGGAGCGCTTCAACCCGACGACATTGACGAGAACACCATCGCGGCCCACCTCTACCAGCCGGATATGCCCGACCCCGATCTCGTGATCCGAACCGGTGGCGAAATGCGCGTCTCGAATTTTCTCCTTTGGCAACTGAGCTATAGCGAACTCTATGTCACAGATCTGCTTTGGCCGGACTTTCGCGAGCCTGACCTGATGCTGGCCATCGACGCCTACAAAGCCCGCGAGCGGCGCTTCGGCGGCGTGGATACAGGCGTGGAAACACAAGAAGCGTCTACGCCAAAAAAGACCTCCCGAAGAGGATAACTGTTCCGGCGGGTTTCTCTTGCGCCCTTTCGTCAGCCGTACTATGAACGACGTCACGAGAGGTCGCAATGCCAGTTCACGCCATTACGCTCACCCATCGCGAAGGCCCGGAGTCGCCGGAATCCCGCGCAGCCGCATCGGTCATTCGCGGCGCCGGGCTTATGCTCGACGCGCTCGAGGTACGTACCTGTTATCTGATCGAAGGCGACCTGACCAAGGGCCATATCGATCAGGCGTGTGCGATCCTCGCTGACCCCGTCCTTGAGACGGTGTCCGTGACGCAGGGGAAGATTCCGGCAGGGGCCGACAGCGGTACGCAAGTCATCGTGCGTCGCAAAGACGGCGTGATGGACCCGGCGGAAGCAAGCGTTATCAAGGCGCTGCGCAACGCGAAAATAGACGTCCATGCCGTCAAGCGCGCGCATGTCTACCGGACGACGTCGCGTCTCGACAAAGATGCCATCCGCGGCCTCTCGCGGGCCCTCGTCAACGACGTGGTGGAAGAACTTGTCGCGGGTGAGCTTGCCGTCACAACGCTTTCCATCGACGCGCCTTACCGGTTCAAGCGTATCGAGGTTCCGATCCGCAACCTCGACGAAGCGGGCCTGAAGGAACTCAACAGCCATCACAGTCTGTCCATGAATATGGCGGAGTTGAAGGCAACGCAGGCATACTTCAAGCGCGCAGGTCGCGAACCGACGGACGTGGAACTGGAAATGATCGCACAGACCTGGTCCGAGCACTGCAAACACAAGACGCTCACCGGCCCGGTACATTATGAAGAAAAAGACGCGGGCGCAGACTCGCTCTTCGAGCTCGCTCCCGCCGTCACGCCCCAAGGCGGCAAGATCAAAGGCCTGCTGCAATCCACCATCAAGCGCGCCACGGATGAACTCGATCGTCCTTTCTGCTGGTCGGTGTTCGTTGACAATGCCGGCGTGATCGAGTTCGATCACGAGCACGGCGTGTGCATCAAAGTTGAAACCCACAACCATCCAAGCGCCATCGAACCCTACGGCGGCTCCGGCACTGGCATCGGCGGTGTGATTCGCGACATCCTCGGGACAGGCCTCGGAGCAAAGCCCATCATGAACACCGATGTGTTCTGCGTGGGGCCGCTCGATATGCCACGCGAGAACGTCCCCAAGGGCGCGCTGCACCCGGCGCGCACACTGCGCGGTGTCGTCGCGGGCGTGCGTGACTATGGCAACCGCATGGGCATCCCGACGTGCAATGGTGCGGTGTATTTCGACGAGCGCTATACGGGCAACCCTTTGGTATATGCAGGCTGCATCGGCCTGCTACCCCGAGGCAGTGTCGTCAAGGAAGCCCAGCCCGGCGATCAGATCGTGGTCATTGGTGGCCGCACCGGCCGCGATGGCATCGGCGGCGCGACATTCTCGTCAGTCGAATTGACCGAAGAATCGGAAGTGGTTTCGTCTGGCGCGGTCCAGATCGGTAACGCCATTCAGGAAAAGAGCGTGCTCGACGTGCTGCTCAAGGCGCGCGACGAAAACCTCTACAACGACCTCACCGACTGTGGCGCAGGCGGCCTGTCCTCAGCCGTCGGCGAAATGGGACACCGCAGCGGCGCAAAGGTTGAACTCGCCGGTGTGCCGCTCAAGTACCAAGGTTTGAGCTACCGCGAAATCTGGCTGAGCGAAGCGCAGGAGCGCATGGTATTCGCTGTCCCGCCAAAGAAGCTCGACCGCTTCCTCGACCTGTGCGCGTCGCAGGATGTCGAAACCGCGGTGATCGGGTCAGTCAGCGGCGATCACAACATGACCGTCACCTACAACGGCGAGGTGGTGCTCAGCCTGCCGATGGAGTTTCTGCACGACGGCCTTCCCCGCGTCGAACGCAAAGCGCAATGGACGCCGACGAAGCCGCGCGCGTCCGGGTCGGCTCGCGTTCGCTCGAACGATCCCGGCGAAATCCTGCGCGCGATCCTCGCTTCGCCCAACGTGTGCTCCAAGGAATGGATCATCCGCCAGTATGACCACGAGGTGCAGGGCATGAGCGCGGTCAAGCCGCTCTCCGGCGTCTTCCGCGACGGCCCGAGCGACGCAGCCGCAAGCGTCCCGAAACCCAAGGGCGACAAGGCGGTCGTCATCGGCTGCGGCGTCAACCCGCACTACAGCGATATCGATCCTTACTGGATGGCGCACTCGGCCATCGACGAGGCCATTCGTAACGTCGTCTGTACCGGCGGCAACATCGACCACACCGCGATCCTCGATAATTTTTCATGGGGCAACTGCGACAAGCCCGACCGCCTCGGTGCCATGGTACGCGCCTGTGCTGCCTGTTATGTCGCAGCCAAAGCGCTCGGCACGCCCTTCATCTCGGGCAAGGATTCACTCAACAATGAATTCGCCACCGATCAGGGGACGATCGCCATTCCTCATACGCTCCTGATCACCGCCATGAGCGTGACCAACCGGAACTGGCTCACCACCATGGATTTGAAGCAGCCGGGCAACCTGCTCTATGTGGTTGGTTCGACGCGTCGGGAACTCGGCGGTTCCCACTACAATCTTGTCACCGGCAAAACGTCGATGGACGTGCCGCGCGCATGGCCTCAAGTAGCGCTCTCGACATATCGCGCCATCAACCGCGCTCAAGATGCGGGGCTGGTTCGCACGGCGCACGACTGCTCGGAAGGCGGGCTGGCAGCTGCACTGGCGGAGATGTGCTTCGCGGGTGCTCTTGGCGCGGAGGTCGCGCTGACTCAGGCTTTGGCGGCATCGCCTGATGCGCGAGATAATACCGCGCTGCTCTTCAGCGAGAGCAACTCGCGCATCATACTGGAGATTCGCCCCGAGCACGAAACGCGGCTCAAGGACATCTTTGCGGGACTGCCTCTAGTATCGCTCGGCAAGGTGAGTTCATCGTCATGCCTCGTTGTCAAAGGCCTCGGCGGCGAGGCTCTTCTGAACGAGGACATCGAGTCCCTGCGCGAAACATGGAAGCAGCCCCTCTTCCGCGCCATGGGCGAAACGCCCCCGGCGATCCGGTAGGGCTTATCGCATCTTTTCGGCTTCGACCTTTATCGCCCGCTGCTGGTCGTGAGGGAGAGCGCTGAAGATCGCAGCGTGCTTTTCAGGAGTATCGATTCGGGAAAGTACGAAAACTTGATCCTTGACGCTGAGAGCTTCCACATCTGCCACATATCTTTCCACTATTTCCGCTTTTGTTGAAGCGTTGATTGCCGCGATAAGATGGCTTAGTTCTGTGTTGTCGACGGGATGATGATTTGCGGCGCAAGAGGTGAGTAGAAATGCTGAAAACAGCAATTGAATGACGTGAAAACGCTGCACTTGGTCCTCCCGCTCAGGACGTTATAAACGCACAGTCTTCACGGCGTTTGCGCGGATGTCGTCGCCGGGTTACCGATCGTTCCCGTGGGATCGTTGAGCGGGTTCGACTGTTCTTCCTTGATCAGCCGCTGCTGATCGGCGGGCAAGCCGCTGAAGATCGCGGCGTGGGAGTCGGGCTTCTTGATCTGCGAAAGGATGTAGACCTGCTCCTTCACCGGGCGGCCCTGAACCTGATCGAGCAAGTCTTCGGCCTTCTTGGCCTTGTTGATGTTTTCGATCAGTTGAGCGATGGCCTTGTCGCGCTCGATTTTCGCCCACTCATCTTTGCGCTGCTGAAAGACCTTTTCCTTGCTCTCCAACTCCTCCTGCTGCTTCATCAGGCGCGCTTCGAAATCGTGATAATCCTGACGCAGCATTTTGATCCGCTCAAGACTCATCTGCGCCTCGCGCATGCGGTCGTCGTTGCTAGCGACCGTGGCGCGCATGGCGGCAACGAGCAGATCCTGAATCGCCTCCGGCGTATCCAGCGCGGCCATCCGCTCCTTCAATTTCTCCGTGGTCAATTTCTGCTCGAGCGCAGCGAAAATCTTCGAATATTCCTGTTCGACATTGGGATCAATCTTCGCCACCAGCATGGGCGATTCGCGCATAATTTTTTTATTCTCAGCTGAAGTTTGAGTCAGATATTCAAACACGTACTTCGCGTCTTCGGGCATCGCGAAAACGAAGAGTCCGACCAGACCGAAGACAATCAAATTCAACAACGTCGAAAGCATGATCAGGGCCTTCATGGTCCTTCCCCTTTGCGGCTATACAACCTGTCAGATACGCCCCACGCTACCTTATCCGGCGTAAATCTCAACCGTCCTGTTGATCCACGAGCTTCTTGCGCCGTTGTCCGTTGGCGCCGGACTCGTCAAGCTCTTTGGTCATTTCGCGCACTTCCTCATAGTCGTGCTCGCGCACGCGGCGCTCCTTGAGTTTCTCCATGGATTTGACACCACGCCGCGCAGCCACGAATTCGTCGCGGCGCTTGTCGACTTCGCCGTCGATGGCGCGCAATTCGCCCTCGCGCTGCATGGTGGAGATA
>JABWBM010000102.1 GCA_013360495.1 Planctomycetaceae bacterium | reverse complement strand
GCCTGGGAGCTGTTCACCTGGCTGTCGCAGGAGGGTGAGGACGTCAACGCGCTGATCGCCCGGCACATCCAGCGGGTCAACGACCACCTCAAAGCGCGCGGCGTGAAGCTGGTGATCTGGCACGACATGCTGCTTGCCCCGGAGTTGGAGAAGCTCGGCCTCACAAGCCTTTCGCGCGACCTCGAAATGCCACTGGTCGAAGTCCTCGCGCACATGGAGAACGTAGGCATCGCCATCGATACCCCCTATCTTGAAGAGCTTTCAAAAGACTTTGAAAAACGCCTTACAAACATCGAGCGCGAGTGTTACGTGGCAGCAGGCCATGAGTTCACCATCAACTCGCCCAAGCAACTCGGCACGGTCATTTTCGACGAGCTTGGCCTCCAGCCGCCCGGCGCACGCAAGACCAAGGGCGGCGCGCGCAGCACCGCCGTCGATGTGCTCGAGGAACTCGCCCCACTTCACCCGCTGCCTCGCCTTGTGCTCGATTACCGCCACTTGAGCAAGCTGAAATCAACCTACATCGATGCGTTGCCCACGCTCGCCGACAAGGAAGGCCGCGTCCATACGAGCTTCCGTCAAGCCGTCTCGACGGGCCGCCTTGCCAGCAACGACCCCAACGTGCAGAACATTCCCATCCGCACCGAGGAAGGCCGCAAGATTCGTCGTGCCTTCATTGCGCCCGAGGGACAACGCCTGATCGTCGCCGATTACAGCCAGATCGAACTGCGTATCCTCGCAAGCCTGTGCGGCGACCCGATGCTGAAGAAAGCATTTAGTGAAGGCCGCGACATTCACCGCGCCGTAGCCGCCGAGGTCAACGGTGTGAAAGAGAAGGATGTCGACGACGCCATGCGTAGCCATGTGAAGGCCATCCACTTCGGCATTCTCTATGGCCAGAGTGCCTTCGGCCTCTCGAAGGCTCTTGGTATCGGCCGCGGCGAGGCGCAAGCCTTCATCGACCGCTATTTCGAGCGCTTCCCCAAGGTGCGCGAGTTCATCGACACCGTCCACTCCGACGCGAAGAAGAACGGCTTCGTCACGACCATGCTCGGACGGCGGCGCACAATCCCCGGCCTCCACGACCGCAACATGATGCGCCAATCGGCCGCGTTGCGTCAGGCCTTCAACACCGTGGTACAAGGCAGCGCCGCTGATCTGATCAAGACGGCCATGCTGCGTATCCATCGTGCCATCCGCGATAAAGGCTTACCATTCAAGCTGTTGATTCAAGTCCATGACGAACTCCTGCTGGAATCGTCGGCCAAAGACGCCAAGAAAGCCGCAGAGTTCCTCAAGAGTGAGATGGAACACGCGCTCAAACTCGATGTGCCGCTGGTGGTGGACGTCGGCATCGGGCAAAATTGGCTCGACGCGAAGGGATAGCAAAATGGCCGAGGCCAAAAACATCATCTACCAAGCCGACAACATGCAAGTGCTGCCATTATTGGCTCATGAATCGATTCCATTGATCTACATCGATCCGCCCTTCAATACGGGAAAAGCACAGGTTCATACCCGCATTAAAACGATAGAAGATGAAAATGGCGACCGTGTTGGCTTCCAAGGCAAGCGCTACAAAACAGTCGAACTTGGCTCGCTGGAGTACGAAGACGAATTTGAAGACTTCTTGGGATTCCTACGCCCTCGCCTTCAGCAGGCGTACCGCATTCTCTCCCCTACCGGATCGTTGTTCTTTCACATTGATTACCGCGAAGCGCATTACTGCAAGCTACTGCTCGATCAAATATTCGGGCCCGAGTCATTCATCAACGAGATCATCTGGTCCTACGATTACGGCGGCCGTCCGAAGGATCGTTGGCCCGCGAAACATGACACGATTTTCTGGTACGCTAAAGACCCCAGTAACTACACGTTCAACTACGATGAAATCGACCGCATTCCCTATATGGCGCCCGGACTTGTCGGCGCCGAGAAAGCCGCGCGCGGGAAAACCCCTACCGACGTTTGGTGGAACACCATCGTCCCCACCAATGGCCATGAGCGCACCGGCTACCCCACACAGAAGCCCCTTGGCGTTCTTGAGCGCATCGTGCGCGTCCACAGCAATCCGGGCGACACGGTGCTCGACTTCTTCGCCGGCAGCGGCACCACAGGCGAAGCTGCCGCCCGCCATGGCCGGAACTTCATCCTGGTCGATAGCAATCCGGAAGCCGTGAAAGTCATGACGAAGCGCTTGGCCTTCGCCCAACCGATGGTTGACCTTGCGACAAAGAACCTACCCACGCGGAAGAGGCAAAAAGCGTGACCCGTCCCATCGTCATCGGTCTCCTCGGCGGCGTCGCAAGCGGTAAAAGCACCGTCGCTGCCATGCTGCAGGAGCTCGGCGCTGCCTGCCTCGACGCCGACAAGATCGGCCACGAAGCTCTTGACGATAAAAAAATTAGAAAACAGGTTATTGACAGATTCGGGGAAGATATACTAGATAGCCGTGGCCGGGTTGATCGCAAGCGTCTCAGTGAGCGCGTTTTCGGTCAGGCACAAGCCCTCAAGGACCTCGCCGGCATCACTCACCCCTGGATAGGCGCCAAGCTTCGAGAACGACTCGAGGCACTCCGTTCCAGCGGTACATACCCGGCGATATGTCTTGATGTCTCGCTTCTTCTTGAGTCAGGGAAATACGAGGATTGCGTCGATACCCTTGTTTTCATCGAAGCCGACAAGGCGCTGCGCGATCAGCGCGCCGTCACACTGCGCGGCTGGCAACCCGATGAAGCAGGCAGACGTGAGGCCCACCAGATGGCCCTCGACGTCAAAAAGACTCGCGCGGATGTGGTATTGACCAACAATGGCGACATGAACGAACTCAAAAAGCAGGTTCAAAATTTCTGGAACGAGCGGATCAAGGGATGAGCCGCCACGGATATATGCACCGTTATCATCACCTAACATCAGCCTTTCAATCTATTCGGAGCTAGCATGGCAAAGAAAGTGGCCTCCACGACGACAACGGCAAAGAAGAAGACTCCCGGCCGGAAACCCGCCGCGAAGAAAACCGGCGACAACGACGGCGAGATGTCCTCGTCCGCGGAGAGCCGTGCTGCAGATAACGGCGCGGATAACCGCGGCAATCAAGCGGCCCCCGCCGCGGTCGCCACCGTCGTCGCTCCGCCCCAACAGCAGACAAGCCAACAGGCACCAGCGCCAGCGCAGGAGCCGCGCCGCTCGTTCACGTCGAACCCGCCGCGCCAGCTTCCGCCCTTCAACACTCCGTCGGGCGCATCCGGCGGCCCAGCCACCGACACCCGCGACGATCGTCGCGACGATCGCAGAGATGACCGCGGTGGGCGCTACGACGGCGGCGGTGGAGGAGGCGGCTATGGACGTCATCGTCATCACCAGAAATTCCGAGGCGGTGGCGGCGGCGGGCGCTTCAACAGCCATCAGGAAGAACGCTACGACGAGCCGGAAGTGATCGATGGCCCGCTGTCGGGAACGACGATCATCTTGAGCCACGAACAAGCCAAACCCGTGCAGCAGTTGATCAAGGACGCTCAGGAAATCGGCCTCGAGGACGTCGCCGGCATCAAACGCCAAGAGTTAATCTTCCGCCTGCTCAAAAAGAAGGTGAAGCTCGGCGCGAAGATTTACGGCCAAGGCGTGATGGAAGTATTGCCCGATAACTTCGGCTTCCTGCGCACGCCGGCCTACAGCTATACGCCAAGCCCAGACGACATCTATGTCTCTCCGTCGCAAATTCGGCGCTTCGGCATTCGCTCCGGCCATACCGTCGCCGGCGAGATTCGCCCGCCGAAGGACGGCGAACGGTACTTCGCGCTGCTCAAGGTCGACAAGGTCAACGGCGAAGACCCGGCCACGCTGCCGTCAATCGTTTCTTTCGATGAGTTGACGCCTCTCTACCCGGAAAAGCGCATTCGCCTTGAACTGATGGACGACATGGATATGCGCATCGTCGACCTGATCACGCCCATCGGCAAAGGCCAGCGCGGCCTGGTCGTGGCGCCGCCGCGTACAGGCAAGACGGTGCTCTTGCAGAAAATCGCCAACGCCGTGACCACCAACCACCCCGAGGTGAAGCTGATCGTCCTGCTGATCGACGAGCGCCCCGAGGAAGTGACGGACATGGCCCGCTCGGTGAAGGGCGAGGTCATCAGCTCGACCTTCGACGAACCGGCCTCGCGTCACGTGCAGGTGGCCGAAATGGTGCTGGAAAAAGCGCGGCGCATGGTTGAGTTCGGCAATGACGTGCTGATCCTGCTCGACTCCATCACCCGCCTTGGCCGCGCGTACAACACCGAAGTCCCCCACTCCGGCAAGATTCTCTCCGGCGGTGTGGACGCCGCAGCGTTGCAGAAGCCCAAGCGCTTCTTCGGCGCCGCGCGTAACATTGAGGGTGGCGGTTCGCTCACCATCCTCGCTACCGCGCTCGTTGACACCGGCAGCAAGATGGACGAGGTGATCTTCGAAGAGTTCAAGGGTACCGGTAACATGGAACTCCATCTCGATCGTCGCCTCGCCGACCGCCGCGTCTATCCGGCGCTTGACGTCACGCGCTCGGGCACGCGCAAGGAAGAGTTGCTGCTCGACCCCGAGGAGTTGAAACGCGTATGGCTCCTGCGCCGTGTGCTCAACGACATGAACCCGCTGGACGCCCTGGAAATGCTGAAGGAGAAAGTCAAGAAGACCAAGACCAACGGCGAGTTCCTGATGACGATGAATACGCGCTCATAGCGGCAAGGAATGTTCGTCATGCTCGCGCAGGCGGGCATCCAGTTTTTATTTGCTCTGGATTCTCGCGTTCGCGGGAATGACAATCGGTTTATGGCCGATCAGCCAAACGCTCCACGCCGCGAATTTTTCCGGCAAACGTTCACTAACCTTGGCGGACACGCCGCGCGGGTGGTGGATCGTGCGCTGGAAACGACTGGCATAGCGAAAAAGCTGACGCAACCTGTTCAATCGGTTGAACAAGAACCAAAGCTCTATCGACCGGCGAATCTCCATGACCGTGAGCATTTCCGCCCGCCGGGCGCCACCCACGAAGCGGAGTTCCTCGATATGTGCTCGCGCTGCCGGCGCTGTGTCGACGTCTGCCCCGAGCATTGCCTCTTCGTCGCCGGCGACGCCAATAGCCTGACTCGCGTGAAACTGGATGATGTTACGCGAACGCGCGCACTGGGCGTCGCGGCCGGAACGCCAGTGATGTTCCCGAACGCCCGAGCCTGCACGCTCTGCGGCGACTGCGTGGACGCCTGCCCCAGCGGGGCGCTACTACCAACACCGAGAGAATTCGTGCGCATCGGCCTTGCGGCCATTAAGGCGCGCACTTGCATCGCGTTCGGCGAGGAGCACTGCACTCGCTGTCACGACGCCTGCCCGGTAACACCCAACGCCGTGACCTTTCCCGGCGGCTACTACGGCAGTTCGCCCGAGGTTGATACAGATGCCTGCACCGGCTGCGGCCAGTGCGTTCCCGTTTGTCCAACGTCGCCGAAGTCGATTGAGGTGTTCCCGCGCCCGCTGGCACTGGATATTGAACGGTAGAAACAGAACGTATCGAATCGTCACACCGGCGCAAGCCGGTGTCCAGTCCCGCACAAAATTTCTTCTGGATTCCGGCTGCATTCGGCGTAACGCTTCGCTTGCCTCATGTCGCCGGAATGACGCTAACCCAGATCCGCTTCGCCCTTCTTGAGCCAAGGAGTGATCTTGATGGCCTTAGTGGCGCGATCAAGGGCGATCGCCATGGGCGCCGGAATCGCTTCGTTGAAAATCTTGCTGACGCCCATCAGCGTGATCTTGGTGCCGGGATAAATCTGTTTCACAAAGACTGTGGCTTTGACCTTCTCGTTGAAGGGTTCGGTCTTCTCTTTCAGTTCTTTCTCGGCCATCGCCTTGTGCATGCCGATAATATCGAGGTTGTCGATCAGCTTGGTCACCATGCCCTTCTTCTCGGATGGCAAACGGTTGACGAGCGTTCGTTGCTCCGCGATCGGGCCAAGTCCCGCTTTGATCTTCTCCAGTTGCTCGCCGAACCTCTTGATTTTCTCGGTTAATTCAGCCAGGTCACCGATCGTCAGCGCTGCCGGGTCGATGACGATGCGCTGGGAAGCCGCGGTATCGGTATGGCTCCCCACTGTGCCGATATAGACGGGGCCAAGGCAGATGATCTCGCCGCCGACAAAGGAGGCCTCCGGAGCATTGATTCCCCCGGTCACCTGAATGCTCGAATTGAGGATCTCGCGCATCACCGTCAGGCGCGATTTCCCATGCACCGTCGCATTGACGATGCGCGCCACGCGGATGTCGCCCTCGGCTTCGACCTTGCACTGCTTGCCGAGAAAGGCTTGCGCGCTGATGGTCTTGCCGGCTTTGAGCGTGGCGTCCTTGACGTCGCCGCCAATGGCGATTTCAGCGCCGGCGGTAACCTTAAACCCCTCGTTCACATCCTTGGCTACTTCGACGCGGCCTTTGTATTCGATGTTCCCGCTGTTGAAGTCAACGGCAGGAACCTTGAGCACGGGCGATACGGTGATGCGCTGGTTCTCGATAGCGACGTGGCCGGTTTCGAGGGCGAAGAACTCCGTGCGATGTTCGTTGGTACGCACACCTTCGCCACAATCGAAGTCCTTGGCGCGGCCGTCCTTCGCGGGAAGAATCTTGCCAAAAATGTCGCGGCCGGACTGGCCAAGCGTCGGCGGCGTGATCGAAAGAATCATGTCGCCGGCGTTGACGGTGATGGCTTTTCTGACTTCGCGGTGATCGACCTTGGCTGCGGACTCGTCGTGCTTGATGCGCGAGGGGTCGTCGTCCGATGCTGCGCCGGCGATTTCGACTTTCCATGCGACCTTTGCATCCTCGCCATCGATGGGAGGAGTCCCTTCGGCGATGACGATCGGAGCGTTGGGGGCGGTACCGCCAGACTTGCTGATCGTATGGACCAGATCGTTGAGCCGTTCGCGCCCCTCATCGGACGGGGAGATTTTGCAACCGGCGAGGAACTTGATTACCTCGTCCTCGACGAGACCGAACGCCTTGTCAACGATATCGACGAGCAGAAACGCCTTGACGCGATCCTTGGTCATGAACGCGGTCAGGCGCTTGCCACTCGCCACCTTGGTTTGGATCACGGAGAAATGACCGAGGGGAATTTCGGAAAAAGCATGAATCTTCGAAACGTCGAAGGTGACCGATGGCGAGGCTTTTGAATCTTTATCGCTCATGGTGCGGGCTGGTCGAGAGAGACGTTGAAGTCTGCCCGTACCCGCCCACGTTTATAATACGCAATGTCGGCTAATGATAAACCCTCTGCTAGCAATTCTTTTATCCTTGTGTTGGCTTCCTCGACGTTCGCAAACCCGAGGATTTCGACACCCCCCCCCAATGTCGCGAAAACGAGATGTTCCGGTTTCGCTTGCAGTGTATCGGTAACGTGCCGTACCCTCCGGTCAGCATCTCGTCTCGCCGCTACCGAGGGAGACAGAGTCGTCGGCCGTCCACGCTTCGAGCGGCTCAGTTCTATTGAGACCTTGTCGAAGTCCCCGTCGCGGGAGGATTGGAGAATTTCAGCCAACAAGTTGGTGTTCATGGAAGTGCCGAAATGCCTCTTTACCTCGGCGGCAAGGCCACGGATGGTGAAATCCGATGGGTTCCCCGCTTGGAGCAGAGACTGCACCCATTTGATCTTCTTCATGGTGTCGGAGGTAACGGTGTATTTCCGCTTGGGTAGACCGCCGTCACCCTCGACACGTCGCGTATCGTGTTCCGTGTTGCTCACGCTGCCCCTATTGGCGTCTGCGCCCGTTCATTTGGAAAAGATATCGCCCCTACCGCATATGATGAAAAACTCTGGCTTCCAACACACTACGTCAGAAAACCACAAAAGTTCTCTTTCCGACTAATACTCCTAGTCATACATGTAACAATCCAGGTTCAATAAATATGACTCTACACATATTTTGTTACACCTTAAGTCGAAAATCTAGGAATTTTCGAAATTTCGCAAAACAAATATTTTGAAAAGATTGCGTCAGCGTTGAACGGAACACTTCATTTCGAATTGCTGGGAAAACCATCCGGATCACCGGGAAAATAATGGCGATTTCGACATGGAACGATTCAGTTCAGAAAGCGCGGCTTTGGAAAGAGCGACCCGAGCAATTGACCATCCATTAAATCGCGCGGGACGTCAGGAGTGTGGCTCGCTTCGACGCCCTTGACCTTGGACGCGACAACCGCGCGTTCAATTCCGAATATATCAATGAGAATAAGCTTCGCGCCGAAGTCGCCGCGAGTGATCGCGTCGCCCAATGCCTCGAGCGCGTCGTTCACGTTTTCCCCTACTGGAGACTGTGTCAGCGCGGCAAGCATGCGCACCTGCCACTCCTCCATAACCTGTTGACGGGCGGCGGCAAGCAACGTCTCGAGTTGAAAGAAATACTTTTCGCCGCCTTCAAGCGCCAGTGTCATCGTGTACCAGCCCCGCGAATCGAGGCTGTTCTCTGTATTGTCGCCGAGAACAAAGAAACTGTCGCCCTGCACCCGATGGAAATACGGCCGCGACACGCCGGCTTTTGCGGCTAATCCCCTGCTTCCGCGCTCGAACTCCATGACGCCGAGATAGTGAATATCACGGTCGATGAAGAGATTGCGTAGCGTCATCGAACCTTCGTTGACGATGAAACGAATGTGACAGTCGGAACGATCGGGAAGCGCGGACATCAGCCGGCGAATACCGGCCATATGCTCGAAGTCGAGCGGCACGGCCTGCGCGCGGAGATAACGCTCGACCTCGGTGTCAAAGTATATGCGGTCGAACGCGTGACCGTTCAGTTCTATGTCCACAGCGCCATCGGCAACACCGAAAATGAGCGAGGCCATCGCGTCGAGATCCACTTTCGCCTTCAGAGCCGGGCCACTGAGTGGAATCACCATCGGGTTCTTGTCGCCGACACAAAGAATCTCCACAGCGCTCTGTGCGCCGGAAAGCTTCAAGGTTACGGTTCCGCCACCACGAACGAGACAAATATCCAGCTTGCCACTTCCGGAAAGTTCGCAGCGCACGCGCAGGTCGGCAACACTCTCACGGTTGTATTGACTGTCAAATTCGCGCGCGGTTGTCGGATTGTGGTCGGTGATACTCTTCCCTCGCGGGAAGCGCAGCGTTCCCGGCTTTCCGTCCGAAGCCTCTAGGGTAATGGCGTTGCCTTCAACGCTCGCACGGCCACTCAAGCGGTCGAAGTCCGTACTTAACGTCAACTCGCCGCCGCCTTCATATGCGTAATAGGGCAACCACATGGAATCCCGGACGCCGCCTTCTTTGCGCCAAATCATCGGGTATTCGTCACCCTCGCCCTTGATATAGACGTCGCCCTGCGCGATCAGCACGTCCTCGCCGGGCTTGCCCACGAGCCGTTTGACAAATGGCTGCGAACGGTTCATGGGGAACCGGAAAACGCAAATATCGCCACGTTCTGGCTCGCCGAGACGATAGGCCAATTTGTTCACCAACGCCCGGTCACCCCACAGCGGGTCGCCGTAGACGGTCGGCTCCATCGACCCCGTTGGCACGCGAAACGCTTCGATGCCAAAATTGTATGCGAGGATGATCATCATTCCCGCGCTCGCCAGTCCGGCGAGATTCTCTACGACGTGATTGGGTTTGGCCGGCGCCGCAGGCTGGACTGCTTCACCTTCTGGCTTTCCGGCTATTGCTTTACACAACTGATGCGCCACCAAGACAAGGATTCCGGCCACGCCAGCCAACGGCAACGCCCGAGTCAAAGCGAGCAACAGCCCCGCGCACAAAAGTGCTATCAGCAACGCGCGGTGTTCGAGCGCCGAGGACTGCCCAGTAGCTCCGGCACGCTTCGCGCGCTGAAATCCGTATGCAACGAAGGCGAATGCCGCAAGCCCGCTGACGGCGGCGTAGAACGGATAAAACCCCGCAGAGAACGCGCTGGCACAGAACAACGCCGCCACGCTCGATGCCGCGAAGCAGGCGATGCTCTTGATGATGGTCGAGCGTGTGGTAACCGTCACGGCTGCAGGTTAAAAGATACTTCCCCTCGCCGCCAGTGTGGATGACAGAAGTACGCAACACCCAAAGTCGCGCGTACGTCATGCCGGCGAAAGCCGGAATCGAGTCTTTCGCCTCCCAAGAAGATTCTTATTGTCTGGGTACCGGCTTGCGCCGGTATGATGGGAACCCGCCACATGCCGCATCAGGTCATTGTCACAAGCACGCTGCGCGGGCGCGTTCCATCGAAGCTCCTGCGCAACGCCTGTCTCGCAACGCTCAAACATGAGCGCGCGCCATCGGCGCAGATCGAAGTTCTTGTGACCGGCGCCTCAAGGATGCGCGCCATCAATAAAAAGCACCTCAAGCATGATTACGTGACCGACGTGCTCTCGTTCAACCTCGGCTCGACACCGGGGACAGCGCTGCTCGGCCAGATAGTCATTTGCAAAGTCTTCGCAGAGAAGGAAGCCCGCGCGCGAAACATATCCACCGCCAAAGAACTTGCCCGCTATGTCATTCACGGTACGTTGCATTTGCTCGGCTACGACGACCACAGCGAGCGCGCCCGTGCCAAGATGTGGAAGACGCAGGAGCGGATCGTAAAGATGGTCGTGCGATAACCGCCTAATACCGATTCTAAGTTGAAAATACGATTCCACACATCATTCCCGCGAAGGCAGGAATCCAGAGCCAAAGAGAAGACTGGATGCCCGCCTGCGCAGGCATGACGAATGCCCCCCTTTTTGGAACTGGTATAAAAAGAGTTCACCCGCCGGATCTCCCGGCGGGTGACTACGGACCGGAACGTCTGCCAACAAACGAGGAACCTCTCCTAGACGAAGAACAAGAAGGTCAACAGAATGAAGACAGGGATCAGAATGAGTACCGACCACGCCATGTAGCCGAAGAAGCTCGGCATCTTGATACCGCTCTCTTCAGCGATGGCTTTCACCATGAAGTTGGGGGCGTTGCCGATATAGGTATTGGCGCCCATGAACACCGCGCCGCAGGATATGGCTGCGAGCGTCGGCACCATTTTCTCGCCCATCATGAACTGCGCTGCGGCAGGAGCCGGCAGTAAGGCATGTTCACCAGCCGCGGTATTGAAGAACACCAAGTATGTTGGGGCGTTATCGAGGAAGCTGGAAAGCGCGCCGGTCAGCCAGAAGTAACGCCAATTGACCGGGTCCCCTGTGACAGGGTCGGAAACGGCTTGAATAACGTCTGCAAGCTGGCCGTGCGTTCCAGCGCCAAGAATCTTGAGCGCGGGAACCATACAGATGAAGATGCCAGCGAAGAGCTTCGCCACTTCCTGAATCGGGGCCCACGTGAACCCGTTGAGCCTGCGGGATTCTTTGCTCGTTACCTTCAAGGAAACGATCGCCAACACAAGAATCGCGGCGTCGCGGATCAGATTCGTGTATGGAATGCCCGGCAACCCATCCGACAGGTGCAGATCGCCCTTCACCTGTACGCTACCGAGGATCGCGCCAATAAGCAGCGCGAGCAGCACGAAGTTAATCCCGCCCTCGATACCGAACTTTTCGTTGGCAGGAGCCACCGGAGAGGGAGCGGGGGCCGCGATGGCGTCCTTCGAGAGCACCTTGGTGTGGCGGGTCTTGATCGTCGCCGTCACAGGCTGCACGGGCGCGTCGGCCGGAGGCGTCTTGGTCTTTTCCTTACTCAACATGATGGTATCGAGGATGAAGAAGAGGACGAGCAATATCCCGGTGCCGACCAATGCTTCCTTGTGGAGGTGTTCGAGGGGCCAAGTAAAGTCGACGCCCCGCAGGAAGCCAAGGAAGAGCGGCGGATCACCCAGCGGCGTCAACGCACCACCCATGTTAGAAACAAGGAAGATGAAGAAGATGATCAGGTGCGCCTTGCGCTCGCGCCAGGCATTGGCCTGAATCATCGGCCGTATCATCAACATCGAAGCGCCAGTGGTTCCCATGAAGCTCGCAAGGAACCAGCCGATGATGAGCATGAAGGTGTTGAGTTTCGGGCTGCCACGCAGCGTGCCCTTGATGCGAATGCCGCCAGCAATTGTGAACAAACCGAGCAGCAGGATTACAAAGGGAACATAGTCAAGCAACATCACGTGAGCGAGTTCATAAAACACGTCAGACGACTTGAAATCCGGGAAGAAGAACATCAGCGCGGCGCCAACCACTGCCCAAAACGCCGACACCTTACCGAAATGGTGATGCCAGAAGTGCGGGATAACCAGTGGCATGACGGCAATGCTCAACAAAATCCCAAGGAAGGGGATAACCATCCACAAAGGAATGATGCTGCCATCCACGCCGTGGTGGGCGTGCGCCGCGTGGTCAGCAGCCGCCTTGGCCGCATCAGCTCCTGCGGCAGGCGCGGCGCTCGCAAGCAGCGGGCAAGCGAACGCAACGATCAAACCCAACGCGAGAGCAACGAGAGACCATGTTCTCATTTTCATGGAGGATTCCTATTAAGTTATTGACATACCAATACCCACCGAGCGGTGGATATTACCGCACAATATAAAGCATGACAAATAAAGAATGGTGGTATGTCAGAAATTTCGTCTCATAAACGACCATGCGAAAATTGCCACGAT
>JABWBM010000101.1 GCA_013360495.1 Planctomycetaceae bacterium | reverse complement strand
GTGAAGGCTTGCTCGGCGCCGCAGAATATTTCCTGACCTGCAGCAACATCCCCACGGGCGGCGAGATTCACTCGTTCTGCATGTGCCCGGGGGGCGTGATCATCCCGGCGGTGCATTCGGAGGGCGAGCTCAACACCAACGGCATGAGCTTTTCGCTCCGCAATCACAAGTACGGCAACGCGGGTCTCGTCGCGACCTTTGAGCCAGCGGAGTACGGTAGCGATGCCGGGCCGCTCTCCGGTGTTCGCTTTCAACAATATTGGGAACAGCTCGCATACAAAACGGGTGGCGGCGATTTCGTCTGTCCCGCTCAACCCGCCGACGATTTTGTATATGAGCGGTCAAAGTCCCGCGAACTCGAGGGCAGCTACCCACGCGGCAGGCGTTACACTGACCTTGCCACGATCCTGCCGGAGAAATTGGTGAAAGGCTTGCGCCATGCTCTGCCGGTGTTCGACCGGAGCATGCCGGGCTTCGCAAGCGGTTTTGGAACTTTGCACGCCGTCGAAACACGCTGCTCGAGTCCCGTACGCATCACGCGCAATCCCGAAACTCGCGAGTCGCTCAACGTGAAAGGCCTCTACCCGGCCGGCGAAGGAGCTGGCTACGCCGGCGGCATCGTCAGCGCGGCGCTGGACGGTATCCATTCGGCGGCGGCTATTATCGGTCGCTTCGCGCCGGTGGTGTGATCGACGTGACTTCACCTCTCGTCATTCCGGCGGAAGCCGGAATCCAGGGACCAAGAAAAGACTGGATCCCCGCCTACGCGGGGATGACGAATGACAGGCGTCGCGTCAACGCACAGCGGGCCGCCGAAGCAGCCCGCCGTTACAGAACACTTTACAAAACACTCAACCAATCACTTTCAAAATACCTTACCTCGCATCAATCCGCACCTTGAGTGGGTCGATCCAGTGGCGGTGCTCGTCAGTGTAGTACAGGTAGGCGCGGCTCGCCGAGCCGGTGTACTCGCCGGGGATGGCGGCGATAGCGTCGATGCTGAACGCCACCACTTCGCGCGGATCCATATCGCGGAAGTAAACCACCACGTCGCGGCCCTTCACCTCGTAGTAAGCGATGGTGCCAGCCTTGACCAGCTCTTGAAGCTGTTCGTGGCGAGGCTCGAGGCCGCCTGGCATGCCGATGATGGCGACGGTGGCGGGAACGCCCTCGTTCTTAACATTGGTGATGGTGACGTTGACCTCGGTGCTTTCGCCCTCGGTGACGGCCTCGTCGCTTAAGGTTGCGGTTAGACGTACCGCGCACTTTTCGGAACTTTCGGGCTTGGTGGTGTGATAGCGCACGCTCACCGAGTACGGCATCTGCCACCCCTCGCCCATGGAGAGCGAAATGGTGTGCTCGCCGGGGGTCATCATGCCGGCGAAGGATGGAAGCTGGATCGCTTCCTCCGCCCCCGAAGTGAAACTCACGGCGCCGATCTCCTTACCGTCGACCTTCAACGTCACGTTGCCATTCTGCCGCGCGGCCGAACGCAAGGCGTCGTAGGCAAGGATCGCCTTGAGCGCCAGGATCGTTGATTGCGTGGATCCAAAACGCCCTTCCTTGCAGCGCGTGGCAAGCCACTCGATGGCCTTCTGCGAGTTCACGGCGAATTCCGTGTCTTCGGCAAGCCAGGCAAGCGTTGCGAGCGCCGTGGTCTCGATCTCGAGCCCATCGCCGCCCGAGCAGGTCACGGAAGTCTTTGCCCCTTGCACGACACCGTTTTCTTTCTGGTACTGTATCAACTTGACGGCGAGAAGGTGAGCGCCTTCGCGGTCACCAGCGTTGTGGAGTGTGTTGGCCACGAGCGCGATGAAGTAGGGGTCTTTCCCGTCCAGCGCCTTCTTGCGCAAGCCTTCCAGTTCACGATCGAGCTGGAGCGAAGCCGACTCCGGCCCGCCGCTCACCGCGCATTCAGACAAAGCCCAGACGATGTAGGCGTCATTGATCTCCTGCGGCGCATAGCCGAAGGAGCCAAGCTGCTTATCGAGCTTGAACGAGCCCTGCCCGTCGCGGCGGCCATAGAGGAAATCGCGGGTGCGCTTGATCAGGTCGCCGCTCACCGTATGCACCTTGGCCATTTCGGTGAACTCCATCAAGCCGTAGGCGGTCATCGGCTCGCAGGCCGGATCGCGGCCATACCATTCGAAGCCCTTCTTCGGACATTCGTAACCGAGCAGCTTCTTGTAGCCGTTCTCGATCATCGTGTTCGAGCGCGACACCAGCATGGCGTTCACGTTCGGGCGTGTGGTGAAGTACTGCTGCGCCATGATCAGCGGATAGAGCGTCGAGCTGGTCTGCTCGAAGCAGCCGCACGGCTCGCGCACCAGCCTCTCCATAGCCGTCTGGAGATTGGCGAGTGGCGAAGGATAGAGCGTGATCACGGTGACCACACTGCTCGGGTCGGCTTCGGCGGGAATAGTGAGCGTATGGCTCACGTCGCCGCTGATCAAGCCGCCGGCGTTGGAGTTGATCGGGAAGCCGTTTGGCACCACGGTGATGGTGCGCTTGACGCTATCGCTGAACATGTCGCCAACAGCGCCGGTGAACGAGAGATTGAAGACCGCATTGTCGCGCCCGATACTGACGGAGACGAGCACGCGGCCACGCTCGCCGCCCGCAAGTGTCACTTCGTCAATGAATCCATCCTTGATCTTCGCGGAGTCACGAGTGGATGAAGCGGTGAAATTGGCAACCAGCGACTCGCGCATGTTGTTGATCACACTCACCGGAACCAGCACGCGGTCGCCGGACGTGAGCGTGAACGGCATCTTCGGCTCGATGGAGAAGGGCTGCTTCGACTCGATCAGCAAGTCGGCGCTGCCCAAGGCTCCTGTTGCGCTGAAGCCGTCAGCCATGCAGCGGAAGCTGGTGATGGAATCGGAGAGGTCGAAGGTCGCGGTGACCTCGCCGGTCGTAGCATCGGTTTTCAGCGCGGCGGCCCAATAGACGGTCTCGGTGAAGTCTGTGCGCTCGTCGGCCTTGCGGTCTTTGCGAGCGCTATGGGCATAGACGCGAACCCAGTGGCGCGCGGTGCGAGCCATGCTCTGCGATCCCTCTTTGTCTTGTTTGGTAACTCCATTGGTTTGGCGCGCCAATTCTTCGAGCTTACGGGTTTCTTCTTCTTCAAGCCCCCACTCGCCACCTTGAGGAGCGCGCTTCTTGCCACGTCTAGAGTCGTTCATCTCATCCTTCAACGAAGGATCGGCATTGGGTTCCGTCACGGGCGCGGGCATGTCTTCAAGCCTGTCAGCCATGGCCTTTGCCTGTTCATCCATGGTCTCCTCTGGCACCGAGGGCAAATCCTTCGTGCCTTCCGCTTTTGAATCCACCGCTGGCGCGTCCGGGCTGGGCGGTGCCGATGGCATGGGCCGTGCCGAAGGGGCCATGTCATCGCTATCTCCACCCTCAGCCGTCGCGGTTCGAAGAACTACTCCATCCACAGCTCCTCCCGAAAATCCTGTACTTTCACCATGCCTTTGCCGCATCCGCGCCATCTCTTCGTTATACGCCAACATGCGCCGGGCATCGTCGCCGTTCGCATCAATGAAGGCCTTCACATCGGCATAGGCGAAGCGCCGCCAGCCTTGAGTGCCAAGCAGCAGGTCAACGGCCGTATCCGCCACCGGATCGTTCGAAAGATAGATGTTTGCAGCTTCGAGGTGATCGACCTCCGATTCCAGCATCGCCATCACCGGAAGGCGTGGGGCTTGCTTGCGCGTCTCGACCATCTCCAGCGTGGCGTCATCGGTCACGGTCAGCCCCACCACGGCGCTCACGGGTTTGCCGTTGCCGTCGGTGGTCTTGACCTTCACCGTCGCTTCTTCGCCGGGGACATACCCTTCCGTGCGCTCGCACGTCACTTCGATATGCAGGTCGGAGGGCTGGCGGCGGAACACAAGACGCTCCGCGACAGGGATATTCTCGGCGTTGAATACCGTGGCACGCAGCACCCCTTGGGCCTGCGCGGGAGGCGTCAGCATCACTTCGCGGCTCTGCCCCGCGTTCATTTTGACGCGCAAGGCCGAGACTTCTTCCTCATGGCGGAAAAGGGCGACGCGGTATTCGCCGGCCTCGGTCACGCCAAGGTCGAAAGCCACGGCCTCATCGCGCTCATAGGCTTGATCTTTCGACAAAAGTGTCGCGCCACGCGCTACGACAACTGGAAGATCGATCATCTCCGTAATGCCCGCAGGTTTCACGATGCGCAGGCGGTACTGCTCGCCAGCAGTTGGCGTAAAGCGCGCGCTCCCTCGCCCCTCATGTTCCGTCACCACGGTGGCGGTCACCACGCGGCCCTTGGAATCCACAATCTCGCCTTCGATGTCAGCAGGCTCGCCCCAGGGGGTGCTCGCCTCGAAGTACACGCCGCTCGTAAGCCCCGCGATTAAATCGCCGGACTCAGGGTACACGTCGACATTGACGCGGTTGAGCAATACAGGGATGGTTTTCGCGACCGATTCCTTGACGCCGCCATCCTCGATGACGAGCGTCAGCGAACCCTGGCCGCCGACGATTTCGCCGGGCAGGCTAAAGCTCACCGTGCATTGTCCCTCAGCGTTGACGAATGCGCTGCCACGGTGGATTTCCACGCCGTCAAGCCGGGCGATTGCCGTCACCTTGGCGTCCGCAGGAACGCCGCCCTCGGCGCGCGTCACATTGAGCGCCGCGATCACCTTTTCGCCTGGGCCATAGGCCTTCTTCAAAAATTCAAGTTGGCTCTTGAGGCGAGGCGTGCGGAACGCGCGAATCTCGAAAGTTCTCTCGGAGGGGACATAGCTCACCGATTGATCGGTGACTTTGACGATATACATGCCGCCTGCCTGCCCCTGAGGCACGCGCCACATGCCGCTCACGGTCGAATCGGCGCCGTAGACATAGCTGTTCGTGGAGACCACTTCGCCGCTCGGGCCGATGATCTCGATCTTTGCCGTTGGCCGGTTCATCCCCTCTGGCAAGGGCTTGTTGTCTGACGCGCGCAGCAGAACGCCGCGAATAAAGATCTTCTCTCCGGCGCGATAGATGGGTTTATCGGTCGAGACATGGCAGAGATAGCGATTGGCGTGGTCAGTCTCGAAATCAAAAGCCACCGGAACCGTCGGGTTATTAGCGGCATTCTTGGCAAAGACCGCGGCACTGCCATCGCCGCCATCATTGGATTGGTCTTTGGGGCCACCGCCGCCACCAAATGCTCCTCCACGCAGCTCACCCTCACCTTGGGCGCCGTTGGGGGAGTCCGCGTTGATTTGCAGATTCCTTTCTTCTTGGCGCGATTTCTCAGGCTGGTCGTCGCTCACAACCATATGACGCGATGCATCTTGTTCCGGCCAATAGGCGATGCCTAGACCGATGGCCGCGGCGAACGCAGCGCAGGCCGCGATACCCGTGAACCGGCGCAATCCAAGGGAAATGACGCGCCCACCGGCGTGCGGTGAAGCGTCCAACGTAGCTGCATTCGACATGTTCCGGTCCTCCTCAAGATCGTTCAGGGAGAATTGTGGTTGTTTGCCCGCGTGATGGTCGCGCACGATTTTTTCAGCAAGCGCGGGATCGGCGTCGTCGCCGAACGCGCGGCCGATCGTCAGGTCGAAAGCCCGCTCCTCGAATTCACGTTTGTGCAGAGAGGGGTCAGACATGATCGAGCTTCCTTTCGACGCAGTCCTTGAGCGTTTGCCTCGTGCGGAAGAGCGAGGTGTTGAGGGCCGATTCGCTGATGTCGAGGGCTGCGGCCACGTCACTCGCCGCCATGTCGTCGCGATAGCGCATTTCGAGCGCCTGTCGCATCTTCCCCTCGACCCCTTCGAGGCAGCGTTTGAGGGCTTCAACACGCCCGTCCGCGCCGTCCCCGTCAGCGAATTGTCCCCAGACCTCCTCAGCGGCCGCCGCCCTCTCCCTCGCTTCGGCGCGTTGTGTCGCGCGAAGGGAATTGAGGAAGGCATAGCGCGCAACTTTTCGCAGGTAACCGGCCGTCGCCTTGTCGTTGATCTCGGTGAAAGGCTTGTTGAGAACGGCGAGAAAGGTTTCCTGCGTCAAATCGTCGGCCCGTGAGCGATCGCACCCGAGAAGGCGCAGGAAACCCCACACCTCCCGGTAGTGATCGCGCACAATCCTGGCAGCGTCAAAGCGTACGCTCATCGTGCCTGCTACCATCACAGGACCAATAACCGGAACAGGGTACGATCTTACAGAAAAGAGCGGCTTTTCACGCGAATTTTAGAGCCCGATTTCAAAATGTCACGGTTCACGACGCTTGCAAAGCCGCAGTTGAAAGCGTTTCCATGGGTAAACTGAAGTACCTTGCGTTGCTCTCGCGTATTTGACACTCGGTGGCGTAGCGCCCCGCGCCCTTGGCAGGGGCGGACTGATCGGGAAGCAAGACGCCCTGCGAGGGCGCAGGGCGCTACAAGAGCTACGCGTCGTGAATTTTCTGCAATTCAATCTTGGAAATGCCCTAGCGGTCGTAGCCGCGGCGCTCGAACATTTCCTCTTCGAGTTCAAGCAGACGCGCCGTCACGACAATGACCACATCTTCCTTCGTCTGGATATTCGCCTTGCGCGAGAAAAGCCAGCCCACCAGCGGGAGATCGCTCAAAATCGGGATGCCCGAATCGAGACGCGTGTCAGTCATGCGGCGCAAACCGCCAGCCATGAACGAGCCGCCATCGGGAAGGGTGATCGTCGTCCTCATGCGCTGGAGCTGCAATTCCGGGGTCTGGATGGCGACGGCGGACCCGGTGCCGAGCGACGTGGAGACCGTCGGGATCGGCCGCGTGAGCGTCGCGAGCGTGGGACGAAGTTCGAGCGTTATGTAGCGGCGGTCAGCGGATACGATCGGGCGCACGTCGAGCACGATGCCATCGCGAACCACCGCGATGATCGGATCGGCAATGGAGGTCGCGCCGACAGCCGTCGTGGTGAAGTCTGAAATATAGCTGATCTGATTCACATAGCTGACAAAGCCGCGTTGGGTATTGGACACCAGCACACTCGGCGCGGTGAGCAACGTGGCGCGGTCGCCCTTCTTCACGGCGCGGAGCACCGCGTTGATCTCAGGGTTATCGACAAACGCGAGCTGGAAAGAAGCGCCGCCCGTATTGGTCAGACCGATGCCGTTGCGCTGGCCTCCTACCGCCTGATCGAAGAGGTTCTCGATACGTGAGCGGATATCTTCATTCACAGTGTTGGCTGACGCGATATCCTGAAAGAAGAAGCCTGCGTCATTGCCGGTACCGATGCCGCCAATGGCGTTGTTAGTGCCGAAGCCAACATCGTCCAGCGTGGCAGCCACAGGCGGCGGGCTTGCGCCTTGAGGCGAGTCGCCGATGCCGCGGAAATCGATGCCGATATCCTGCAAAAAGTCCTGACGCACGGTAATGAAGCGCGTTTCGATGTTGACCGCCAAACCTTGCGTGCGGCGCAAGTCGTTGAGCAATGCCTCGACCTTTTGCACATTCTCCACAGTGTTGTTGACCACCATGTTCGTGCCGTCAATGCGCGGGTCGGGCCATGGCTGCCCCCCCCACGTTTCAGGCGCCACCAACTGGCGAATCAGCTCGATCAGCTTTTCGCGGTCGACCCGGTTGTCCTCGTTGTCGTTCGGGTCGGGGTCGTTTGGACTGGTCAGATCGGGAAACTGACTATTCGCGTTCTGGTCGCGCGCGAGGATCGGCTCCTCGGCCCGGAAAACTTTGAGGTTCACGAGGATATCGGCCACGTTGAAAATCTGTGACGTGCCGCCCACTGCGGTTTTGTTATCGGCGAGATCGAAAATCACAGCTCCATTTTCAACGCGCCAGGCGAGATTCTCGAACAATGCGCCCGGCTGCTGCGTCATGAGATTGAGCGCATCGCGCAGGCGCACGCTCGGGAGATTGATGCCTGCCTGATCGGCGGTCTGGACGGTGATCGTCATATTGACCGCCTTGGCAGGATCAGATCCCTGCGTGGCGACAATATTCACGTGCGCCTGCTGGCGCAGGTCCGCGATCACCTCGGCCAAGGTCGACTCGCTCGTGTAATTCATGTCCACCTGCTTCGACTCAAGCGCCTGGCGCACGGCGATATCCGCTTTGCTCAGGCTGATCGATTGCTGGTCGCGCACGCGGTCGTGGCGTTCCTCGACGTGATCCCAATATTCGTATGTCGGCAGCACCAGATCGCCCGACGGGAAGGCCGACGTCAACTCGATCTGCGTCATCAACATCTTCCAGTTGTAATGGAATTGCTCGTAGGCCTCGCGGTCGCGCACGCCCTTTTCCAGCGAGGTCGCGATGCGCTTGAGCTGCGTCACGTCCTCGTTGAACGGGTCGCGGCGCAAAATCTGCTCGAGCTTCAATATGCACTCGCCGTACTCCTTGCGCTCGAAAAGGTGTTTGGCGTCGTCGTAAAGCTTTCTGATCTCGTCTTGATAACGCTCAAGCTGCGAGAGCGCCTGCAGGCGTTTGTGGCGGCGCTGCTCCTCTTTCACTTGCGCGTAGTCTCTCAACCGTTGGAACTCGCGGCGCTCCTGCGCCACCTTGACGATTTCCTGGGCGGCGTAGAGCGAACGGTCGTCTTCCATCAGGTGGTGCGACCAGCGGATCATGTCGATGGCGGATTCGGCTTCCTCAATCGCCTCGGTATAGCGCTCGTTGTCGAGGTGCTCCTGCGCCTTGTTCACGCGGCGCGAAACTTCGGCAACAGCTTCCGAACGCAACGCTTGATCTTCCTCGATACGGGATTCATAAATGTTCCCGCCCACGCCGAGGCGGGCGTTGATCTGCTCGCGAAGCGCAAGAGCCTTGGCGTTATCCGAGTCGAGCTGCAACGCTTGATCGAGATAACGTAGCGCAGCCGCTTCTTCCGCCGCGAGAAAGCGGCGCTCGGCCTCGACCGCGTAATAGTCGGCGAGTTTTTCGCGTTCGTCGCCGGTGACAGACAGATCGGCCTTGGGCGGCTCGTCGCCGCGCGTGCGCCGTTCCACGGTGTCGCGGGGACGCGGATCGTCGCTTTCTTCCTCGCGATCACGCTCCCGGTCACGCTCATTGCGCCGCCGGTTGAGATCGGTGTAATCACGCTCGGTGTCGCCTTCGGTCGTCGCATCCTCGTCGGTGACATCGGGCGATTCCTCGACGGTCGCGTCGTCGCCCCCCGGCCAGATGGATTCGACCACGGAACAGGATGCAACCACGAACGCCGCCATGCTCAGAAATCCGAAACGCGCGGCACGAAGGAAAATAGACATTGGCAAGGCCCTCAATGCGGGGAAGTTGTCGGGGATGGCGCTTTTAAACAGCGCAAGCCTCTCGCTAAACTCTACTTACAAGGGGGCCGTAAGGGCGATATGTATGATAGGCCGGGTGGCTTGGCTGTCAATGACAGGACAGCTTCGGCCCATGACGCGGGCGTGACGGAGGGGGAACGGCTACGCAATGAAATGACGTTCAAAGTGATCGCGTAAAAACGGCCGTTGCAAAGAAAGCGAAACAAGGGCTGACTCCCATGACGGCGAACAGCCATCTTTCCCAGCGAGGCGGCCGTTTTTCATGTTCCATTATATGGGCAATTGTGATGAGAAATACCGCCAGAATTGCACCCGCCGCGAAAAATATCGGCACGCCAAAACCCAAATATATTGAGTTTTGCTCATTTTCCAAAACCTTGGCTATGAGCGCAAAATTCAAGATGTGTACGAAGAGCATCGCCGCACTAAAAAGATATCCAACCGATCTTATAAGAAACCAGCCAATGCCCTGCTCACGACCTTTCCTTTTCGTGTCCTTCGTGTCGTGGTTAATAATGCCTTCGCTCAAGGCTTTTCCTTCTCATCCGCGTCATCGTCCCCAAGCTCGGCGGCGATCTCCTTATCCAATTCCGCGCGGCTCTTCTTTTTCTCGACGGTCGGATCGACGCCCATCATGCGGTCGATCTCGGCGTCGGAGATTAACTCCTCGCCCATGCTCGACTCGGCAGTAAAGAGCGAGTCCTTGGACATATCGAGGAAGATGTCCATGCGCTGGGACATGGATTCCGCCTGCGCCATGGCGCGCTCGAACTGCACTTGAGTCTGGGAAAGATCGACATCCTTGTAGACTGCCCCAATGGACTGGCTCACGGCGTTCATGGAATCGGCAAATGCGACGTAGCTCTCCGCCTGATCTTTCATCTGCTTGGCGGCTTCGATGGTCAACAGTTGCCGCTCCAACATGCGGCGCTGAAAGGCCGTGGCTTTCAACGATTTGCGCATGAAAGCAAGCTGGTCGCCCGAGTCGAGCTTCTTGGCGCGCTTGGCTTTTTCGAGCCAGTCCTGCTCGGACTTGGCGAGCTGGCCAATGTGGCGCTTGATCTTGGAGATCGCTTTCTTGATCTCCATGTCGCGCTCCATGCGCTTCTCTTCTTTGCTTTTGAATATGCCCATGTGGCTCACTTTCAGGATTTCGTAGTGTGTTCTACCTTGTCTAACCCTACCAAAGATACGCACGCTCGTCATGCCCGCAAAGGCGGGCATCCAGGCCTACGTCAAACCAGTGATAAGCTCTGGATTCCCGCCTTCGCGGGAATGACGTCGTAGCGCTAGCATTATTGCCAAGTCGCGCCGGTTCATTTCACCGCCATCCGCGCATCAAGTCTAACTTCTTCGCCATCCTTCGCCAAACTTCACGCGCAACACTTTTGCCCGAACGTTCCCGCGTTATACTCGCCCGCACATGTCAGATGCAGACGACAAACAGCATACGCCCGCAATGCGCCAGTACCATAGCGTGAAGAAACGCTACCCGGACGCGCTCTTGCTCTTCCAGATGGGCGATTTCTACGAGACCTTTCACGAGGACGCGCAAAAGCTCGCTTCGACTCTCAACATCACCCTTACCACGCGCGGGAAGGACGGCGACTCACCAATCCCGCTGGCAGGCTTTCCCATCAAGGCCATGGACGGCTATCTACACAAACTCGTTGCCGCAGGCCATCGTGTCGTGGTGTGCGATCAGATCGAGGATCCGAAAACCGCGAAGGGCGTGGTCAAGCGCGACGTGGTGCGGATCGTCACGCCGGGTACGGTGATCGAGGACTCGCTGCTCGAACCAGGCCGCGAGAATTTCATCTTCTGCCTTGCTCCGACAAAAGAGAGCTACGGCGTCGCATGGGTGGAGTTGACCACGGGGCAATTCGTCGCCTTCGCTGCCACCGAGGACGAGCTGGCGACATTACTGGTGCGCCTCGCTCCCGCCGAGATCGTGGTCTCCGATGGGCAGGATGGCCGCGTAAAGGATCTCGCCGCCGACCTTGGGCGAAAATACGAGGCGACGCTATCGCCTGCCCCCGACTGGACCTTCGCGCCCAAGCACGCGCTCAAAACACTCAAAGATCATTTCGGCACCGCGTCACTGGGCGGCTTCGGCTTCGAGCGCGAGGATGGTCCCGAACTGCGCGCTGCTGGAGCCTTGCTCGCCTATCTTAAGGAACAGCAACGCGCGGGACTCACGCACATCGGCAAGCTCGAGCCTTATAGCCTTGCGAGCACCATTCCCCTCGACCGCGCCACGGTGGCGGCCCTCGAAATCGTGGAAACCATGCGTGGCCGCGCGCGCAGCCACACCCTGCTCTGGGCGCTCGATCAGTGCCGCACCAGCATGGGGTCGAGACTCTTGCGAAGCTGGCTACTGGCCCCACTACGCGATGCCAAGCTCATCCGCATGCGGCACGGTGCAGTAGCGGAACTGGCGGGCGGAACCAAGCGGCGCGAGATGATTCGCGAGGTTCTCGAAGGCCTGAACGATATCGAGCGCTTGGCTGGCCGCGTGGGATGCATGCGCGCGACGCCCCGTGATCTGGTTGCGCTTGCTGCGTCGCTGGCGCGTGTGCCGCTGGCGCACAATGCGCTCGCGGGTGTTTCGAATACGCTGCTCGACGAGATTTCGCGGCGTTTGGACCCATGCGCCGACGTGGTGGAGTTGATCCAGCGCGCCGTCAACGACGACCCGCCCGTGACGCTCAAAGAAGGTGGCGTCATTCGCGATGGCTTCAACGCTGGGCTTGACGAACTGCGCTCCATGACCCGCGACGGTAGGCGCTATATCGCCGAGTTTCAGGCGAAGGAGCAGCGCGAGTCGGGCCTGCCCTCGCTCAAGGTGGGCTACACCTCGGTGTTCGGCTACTACCTCGAAATCACGAACACGCATAAGGACAAGGTTCCGCAGCACTGGATTCGTAAACAAACTTTGAAAAACGCCGAGCGCTATATCACGCCGGAATTAAAGGAAATCGAAGCCAAGGTGCTCAACGCGGAGTCCGAGGCTCTCTCCCTCGAACAAAAACTTTTCGCCCAGCTTCGCGAGCAGATCGCTACCCATGCGGCGCGCATGGCGACCACGGCGCGATTGTTGGCGATGCTTGATGTGCTTTCGGCCTTCGCCGATACAGCCGTCGCGAGGAATTATGTTCAGCCGGACATTACGGACGACGCGGACTTGATGATTGCCGACGGCCGCCACCCGGTGCTCGAGCTCACCCTCGCGGGCGGGCGCGTGGTGCCGAACGACTGCGACCTTGCGACCCTGCAACCGGTGATGCTGATCACTGGGCCGAACATGTCGGGCAAATCTACCTACATTCGCATGGTGGCGCTGCTCAGCCTTATGGCGCAGGCAGGCTC
>JABWBM010000100.1 GCA_013360495.1 Planctomycetaceae bacterium | reverse complement strand
TCCATTGGTCGGCGGTACGCGCGAGGCCGAGGCGCAGCAACCGCTCGCGATAGCGGCGCGAGTATTGCGCCTTGGCGTTCTCGTCGCCCGACCATTCGCTGTAGACTTCGAAGAGCATCATCAGGTCAGCGCGCGGGGAATCGCGTTTGAGCTCGCGCTCGACAAGCATGCCGATCAATGCGGCCGTGGCCGGAACGACCTTGTCCTCGCGGCGCATCTCGAAATCGGCGTACTCACAAAAGTATGTCCCATCGGGAAATTTCGGCGCGTAGACGGGGATGTTCCCCGTCACGCCGGAAGCGACTTTTTCGGTTTCGAGCGAGAGCCGCCCCGCGACGTAGACCATGAACATGCCAAGGGTTTGTGCGCTCGCGCCCTGTTCGGCAAAAATTTCGGATGGCAGCAAAGCAGTGCTGTCCTCATATGTTGTCAAGTGCGCGCCGACGCCCACCGCTTCCGCCAGCGCGCGGGCCGTCCCTTCCTTACGCCAGTCAGCATCCTTCGCGGCCAATTCGCGCAGAAAATCCTCGACACTCTCGATGCCGTGGGGCGTGTTGGAGTAGACGCGGTCGAGGGCCGCGAGAATCGTCGCCGGTGAGCCGCGCGACGCTCCGCGCAGGTCGACGCTTTGCCCGAAGTCCAGCGGCAGATACTTCACCTCGATGGCGGGCTGGGCATCGCCATTAGGGCGATTGCCGCCAGGTCCGCCGCCGTCTGCGCTGCCATTGTTGCTCCCATCCCGTCCGGGGCGGTCGCCCGCGAACGCAGTCCAAAGCCAGATACCGCCACCCACGACGATGGCGAGCGATAGCAGCAATGCCATCCAGCGCGGCACGCGCCTCGCCCTCGTCACCTGCATGGTGCGCGTGAGGGGCTTTTCAGAAACGTCAACGTGAACGGTAGCGGTGTTGGCCTTGGCGCGAACGATGCGCGTGCGCATTTCCGTCGCGGGGCGGATCTTGCGCGTCGCTGACCAGTCGACGTTGAGCACGCCTTCGTAGCGCCGGTCGTAGCGCGGCTCTTCCACGAGGTCGTCGTCGCGCACGACGCCCTCCGGTTCGGGCTTTTCTGGCTCTGTGGCGGGTGGGACGCCGAGCATCAGGAAATGGCTGACCAGTTCGTGGCGCAGGGATCCGACGCGCGCGAGGAATGCGTCGTCGGGCATGGCGCGCAACTCCATGATCAGGTCGCGCAGCTCGACGCTCTCATCTTTGCTCAGGTACTCGAAGGCGCGCACGAACGCGTTTTGGCAGGCTTCGACGTCCTTCTTGAAGCCGTGGAAGAATTCGCGGCGTTCCTCCAAATCGTCACGGGCAGCCGCGCGGCGGCAGACATCCGCGAGTTTCAATATGGAAGCGCCAAGTTCGTCGAGCGATGCCGCCATGCCGCCCTTCAGCACACCACGCACGGGGATATGGATTGTGCGTGGCGCGGGCGCTTGCCGCAACGGTGAAAAGGGCATCGGGTCTGAATGGGCTTGGTGTCCGACCCGAGGATGGCCCGGCATCTCGCGAGATTCGCGGAAAGAAGCGAAGTGCGACGTCGCGCCGCCAAGTCATAGACGTGGCAGGAAGGGCGGAGACCGTAAGGCTTTATTCTGTGACCGTCTCTTCCAACCGCTGACGGTGTCATTTCGGGCATGCCGGGTATCGAGGACGTCGGAACGTATGACGTTCCGGTTGAAGTCGCAGGCAGCGGAACCACAGCCAACAACGTCGCAAGGCAGGTGTTGACACTCAGTGTTGAACCTCCACCGATCACGATAACGGTGAGTGAGTTGCCGGACGGGTACCCGAATCGCGACTATTCGGCGCCGCTCAGCGCGACGGGCGGGTCGGGCCAACACACGTGGTCGCTGAACAACTCCGAACTTCCGGATGGCCTCGAATTGAACCGTGCAAGTGACGGCTCGTGGAGCATCGTCGGCATGCCCGAAAAGTCGGCGTCGCGTCTAGCGCCCTACGCTGTCACATTGCTTGCCACCGATGTGATGTTCCCGAGTGTGACCGCGACTATCACTCTGTCGCTGTGGATTGTTCCCGATCTCAGCATCTTGACCACGAACATTCCTTCGGGTGTCTCCGGCACGCCGTATGACACAACGCTACAGAGCTTCGGCGGTATCGCGCCCTATACCTATGCCGCGACCAACCTGCCCCCGGGCCTGAGTGTGTTCGCCGACGCCGGCGGCGTCTGGCACATCGGCGGCGTGCTGCCGCTTGACGTTGCGGGGTCGTATGATGTGACGCTTACGGCGACAGACTCCGACTCGCTCGCGCAGACGGACATCATGCGGCTGATGCTCATGGTGAACGAACCAGAGACGCCGAGCATTGCGGTTATCACGACCTACCTTTCCCCAGTTACGAACGGCGAGTCATACGCTCCATTCATGTTCGAAGCATCAGGCGGAACAGCGCCCTACACATGGTCCGCGGCGGGACTGCCCGCAGGGCTGACGCTCTATTCGAACGGTTTGCTCGCGGGGACGGTGGAGGCAGACGCCGGTGAATACACGATCACGGTGCAGGTGCGCGATTCATCGGCGACTCCGCTCGTGGCAACAGCGAACTATCTCCTGATCGTGACGGCGGGAAGCACAGCGGCGGTTACCGGCGACGACTCCACGCCAGCCAGTTCGGCTGGCCTTTCCAGCGCTCTTGTCGGCGCCGCGGCTGCCGGGTGTTCCATGAGCGGATCGGACGACGGGCTGATGATGCTGGCGGTACTGATCTTCCTCGCATCAATGACTGCGTTGCGTGTTCGTGCCGCCCGTCATGCGGGAGCCCGAGTTTCCTCCAACACCGGGCGAAACACGGCGTAGCCCGCCTTGATGTGGCGGCGGAAGAATTTCAGTGCGCGTTTCCGGGCGTCTTCGAGCGTCGTTCGGCTTGTCGCATCGAATCTGTCCATATTCGCGCTCAGGCGCAGCGCGTTGCGGTGGTGAATCGCCGCGTGAATGATGGGTAACGAAACGTGCGGCGCCGCGGCCAAGCGCTCATGTACTTCCAGGCACGATGCGAGCGCAGCCGAATGGTCACCGAGCAGCAATGCCAATTGGGACCGGATCACCGGGACGATATAGGTGTTGATCTCGATCAGCGCTTCGCGACCGGCCACATTCGCGAGCCTGTGATCAAAATCCGCAAGACTGTCCCTGCCTTCCTTGGCCGCGAGGAGGGCGTCGATATATATTTTCGAAACGCTCAAACGAGGAATGTGCGGGCCGTCGTACCCATCAAGCATCTTCGCGGCGTCAGCGAGATGGCCGGTATCTTCCGTCCACATCGCCATCGGCGAAATTTGGTTGGGCATGTGGAGTGTGCCGCAATAGTCCCGCACCTGCTCCCACGTCATCATGCCGGCGAGAAATTGCGCGAGCGCGTAGAGCGGCGCGGTGGATTGCCGGCGCCATTCCTCGCCGATGAATGACTGGACATGCCGGAAGCGCCCCAAAGCGCGCCGCAATTTTCCGAGGTCGATGTCGTTCGACGCGGCTGCTTCGAGGAGGTACACATAGGGAGGCCACTTCCTTCCGCGAGCATTGGCGAAGATGAGCGCCGCTTCCGCCACGCGACCGGCCTCGCGAATCCTGAATTGCATACGCAGCGCCACGACCAGCCGGTCCGCGTCATTGCAGCCCCGTTCATCGAGATCGGCGGCGCGCAAAAAGCCTTCGAGCACGATTTCGCGTATGAGGGAAGTGCTTTTCTCGGCGTTGCCGCATAAATGTTCGTAGTGCGCCCGTTGCCGGTTGAAGTCGCTCTTGAGTCCGGGGTGTTCACACAGACGCGCCACCTGCTCGCCCGCACGGATGATCGGCTCTGCCTTGTCGGGGTTTCGCTCGCGGTCGAGAGCGTTGGTCAACGCCTCGATAATTTGTTGGAAGATCGGCTCGCTATAGGTGTTGAGTTTATCGCGCAGGCCTTCGTAGCGGCCAAGGGCGTCGTTGAGTTCGCGCAACACTTTGAGGTGGTCTTTGCCCGCGAGCGCGCCAAGGCGCATGCGCGTCACCGCGTTCATCGCTTCGACGAGTTCGAGGAGGCCTGATGCGGTGTTCGATGCCACGGCCGGAACGTCGGACAGCATTGAGCTGCCCTCGCCGGTCAGTAGCCATGCCGGGTTAACGCCGAGCCGCTCCACGAGCCGGCGGCAGACCGAGGCTGCGGGCAATCCCTTCTTTATATATCGGCCAAGGTTCTGGTTGGGGATATCGATGCGCCGGGCCAAGCCACGGATAGTGTGCTGATCGGCCAACTGGGCCAAACGGTCGCAAAAAGCCTTTTCTTTGGCTTCCTCCCCATTGTCGACCGGAATTGTCTCGTTTTCGATCAACTCGCGCTCCATCGGCGTGTCGCCGATCCTCCTTAGCACCAATAATAGTGCACATCTTATCACATGCTTATGAAAAATCGCTCCAAATATAGTTCAATTTACTCCGGGTACGGGCAATCAAGTCTGGCCAGCACAGAGGAGATCGACGATGAGATCGACGAACCAACGGTGGATTCTCGTCATTGTTCTTATGTTTGGCGCGATGCCGCTCAGCGCGATACCTGGCACCGATCCCGGTGGTGGCATTGTTACACCACGAGTGAGCAATACCGAACTTCCGCCCGCGATTGAAGGGTGCGATTACGAGTGTCCTTTGAGCATTGTCGGGGGAACGCCGCCATACCGCGTCAATATCCAACCCGGCAGCGAAGTGCCGAACGGCATCGAACTCAAACAAGACTTTGCAGGCAACTGGAGTCTCGAGGGTGTCGCGGCCCCGGGCACCTCAAGCCCACTCTTCATCTACCTCTTCAACTTCCTCGTGATCGATAGCGCCGGAACCCCAGGCAACGTGACGACGTATTTTTTCGACGTCTATGACAACATCGTATTTCCTTCCACCAGCATCACCGTTATCGAAGGCACACACTATTCCCCTGCGGCCGGCCTGATTTCGGCGAGTGTCGATGGGGGCATCTCCCTGGCGTTTGGCGATCCAGTGGGTGGACTTCCTGCGGGCATGGCGGTCATTCCGGCGGCGCTCGTTGGCACTCCTGCACCGGGGACGTCGGCCGGCTCGCCCTACACCGCTCATCTCACGATCCACGATGTCTCTTGGCACGCAAACACGTTGGAGAAGGAGATCACGATTCAAGTCCTCGCGCCGCTCGCGCTCGAAAACGCGATGGCGCCGGCATGCGAGGAAGGCGTGCCCTACGAATTTCAGCTCGAAGCCAGTGGCGGCACAGCGCCCTACACTTTCTCGACCGCGTTGCTGCCGCCGGGGTTGACCCTTGGCGCGGACGGCGTGATCAGCGGCACGCCAACATGCTCGGCGATGGAAGAGTGGCAAATCTATACCCCGCCGTATTTCTGCGGCTTGTGGATCACCGACTCGTCGGATCCGCCGGCAAGCGACTATTGCCCGTTCTTGTTCGAAGGCATTGTGGGTTCGATCCTATCCATCGGGACGACGTCCCTGCCCGTCGCCTTTGAAGCGGCTCAGTACGATACGCCGCTCAGCGCGCTCGGCGTTGTCGCTGAAACGGTATGGCATGCCGATGGCTTGCCGCAGGGGGTGAACGTCGCGCGAATCGGCGGGCTATGGAAAATCATCGGCACGCCCGTGCTTGGCAGCGCGGGAAGCTATCAAGTGATGCTGACGCTCGAAGAATACGACGCGTTCGGAAGCCACGAGACAAGCGCGACCTTCACGCTCATTGTGGAAGGCGAAACGTCCATGACGGGAGTGCATGTGCTCACCAACCACTTGCCTGCGGCGCAGGAGGGTGAAAGCTATCCACTCGTCATCCTTGAGGCGGCGGGCGGGTCGGGCTCGTACAGCTTCGACGTTTCCGGATTGCCTGAGGGGCTTGAGATGGGCGCGGCCGCTGGGGGCATCGGGACGCACTGGATCGACGGCCGGCCTGAGTCCGGCAGCGCGGGGGAATACAGCGTCACTATCACGGTCGAAGATGCCACCGACAGCTCATTGACCGCGTCGGTGACGCTGGCGCTCGTCGTGTCGCCCGCATCGCTAGCCCCATCGTTGCCGCCGGAGACGAATAATCTTGGCGGCGCGTTGCTCGCCGGCGGCGCCGCTGCCGGATGTTCGGTGGGCGACGAGTATGGACATGCGGCACTCCTCGTCTTGCTTGGCCTTATGGGAGTATTCGCCAGATTGCGCATTTGTATCCGTCATGCAGAATTCTTTCTCTCCTCCAACGCCGGACGGAACACGGCGTAGCCAATTTTGATATGCCGGTGGAGGAATGAGGCATCTCATGAAAGCTCGAATCGTGCGATGCGCCTTATGCGCGCTGGCGGTTGTCATGGCGGGTGCGTGCGCCTCCGTCGAAAACTCAGAGGAGGCATCAACCATGCCAAGCCAACACATGCTCGATGAAGCTGACAAGATCTTTCGAACCAAAAAATGTGACGAGGCCTTGGAACGATACCGAATGGCCGCCGACGCCGCCGCGAGAGAGCATGACGTCAGCGTGCAAACGGAAGCTTTGGCTCAGATTGCGCGCATGTATTCGCAGACCGCCAGGCTCGATGAGGGTCGGACCTGGCTTGAGCGCGCGAGACAGATCGCTTCGCCCGATCATCCGCTTGGTTGGTCGCGTTATCTCGGTGTGCGTGGCATCTTCGAACGCGAATCGCGCCAACAGGAGCAAGCCATCGCTACGTTCAAGGAGATGTACGAGTTTTGCAGCAAACACAAGCTCCATTCGCGCGCCATCGACGCAGCCCATCATGTGGCTCTCGCCGGTTCGCTCGAACAACAGGTCGAATGGGGGTTGAAGGGCATCGCCGAAGCGGAAGCCGGGGCGCCACACTGGCTTGGCGCTCTCTGGAATAATCTCGGAAATGCCTACGACGAGTTGGGCCGTTATGAAGAGGCGCTCGATGCTTTTCTCAAAGCGCGAGAGGCGCATAAGACGAACGGTAATCCCAACACCTATATCGCCGACTGGGCAGTCGCGAAAGCCTACCGCAAGGCCGGCAATGTCAAGCTTGCGCGTGAAAACCTTACGCTCGCTCAAAAGGTCGTGGACCAGCGTTTCAAAGAAGACCCGGATGGCGACGAGAACCGCGAGTGGACCGGCTGGTGCGCATGGGAGGACGGCGAACTTCTCGTCACCGAGGGCAAAAGAGCCGATGGCCTCAAGGCCATGAAATCCGGGCTCGATACACTCACCGTCTGCGGCTTCAAAACGTGGGGCGCGTACTTTGAAGACCTGGCAAACAAGATGGAAGCGCGGGTGAAAGAGCTGGAGACCAACAAATAATGGACAGTGGCCGGCTGCGGGTTCACTTTAGAGAACATTGGCGTTGATCCCCGGCATCATAGCGTCGTCCGCGGTGGAGAGCCGGGGAAGCAAGGCGACAATCACTGATCGGAGTTCCCATCACATCAACGCGCTCCGGAACACGGCGTAGCCGGCGTCGATGTGGCGCTTGAAGAAGTCGAGGGCGCGGATTCGGGCGGTGGCGAGATATTTGTCTTTGCTGTCCGCGCTTGCTCGCAGGACATTGCGATGGTGGATGGCCGCAAAGCCAATGGGAAGCTCGACGCGCGGCTTTGCCTTTTCGAGCATGACTTCGGTTTCGATCACCGCCTTCACTGCCTGCGCATGCTGGCCAGCCGCGAGCGCAATCTGACAACGAATCACGGGGTAGTTCATCGCGCGGAAGGTTGCGTGTGTGTCATGGTCCGACGGGCGCGGGAATCGGTCGTCAAATTGCTTCATCGCGCCGGATCCGCGTTGCGCGGCGAGGAGCGACGTCACCGAGACCAAAAGCATGTTGCGTATGGATGCCGGGTTTACGCATCTTTCCAACGCGCGCTCGTAATGATCGAGATCGTCCGGCTTTTCCGACCAGAACACGAGAGGCGAAAGAAGGAAGGGGGTGTCCTGATCGTCAAAATGTGTGAATACCTCGCGGTATGTCATTGCTCCCGCATAAAAATGCATGATGGCCAGTATTGGCATCGTAAAGCCGCGCCGTCGTATGTCATCAACGAGTGGCGCGACGTGCAACATGCGTTCGCGTCCGCGCACGAGATTGCCGCGCGTAAAGTCAGCGATTGCCGCGGTTTCTAAAAGTTGACGATAAGAAGGGGATCGGGTATCGCCCGATTCGGCGAAGATCAACCCGGCTTCGGCAATCTGCTGGGCCTCACGCAGGTGATAACGATTCAGGAGTGACCAGACAAGTTGCTGGATGTCCGCCGCATCCTCGACGCCCGGCCGGCGTCCCGAGAGCAATTCGTAGGCTACCACTTCACGGGAAAGCGCGCTTGCTTCATCGAAACGGGCAAGCCGCTGTAAGTAACGCGAACGTTGACGCTTGTATGCGAATTGCAAGCGCGAGTCCTCGCAGAAGCGACCCATTTGCTCGCCCGCTTTGACCAGCGAGTGAAGCTGTTCGGTAACTCCGACGGGCGCATCCAAAAGCGCGGCGAGATCATCGACGATCTTTTGCATCACCGGGCGGCTGTAGGCGTTGAGCTTGCCCCGAAGTTCTTCATAGCGCAGCATCGCGTCGTTCAGTTCTCGCAATGCTTGAGCCTGCTGCTTCCCGGAGAGCGCGCCAAGTCTCATGCGCGTGACGTCGTTCATCGCTTTCACGAGATCCATGAGATCGGCGGCCGTGGCTGAAGTCGCTTCCGCGACATCCGAGAGCATGGGCGAGCCCTCGCCCGTGAGCACCCACGCAGGGTTAACGCCGAGCTCCTCCACCAGCTTGCGCCCAAAAGACAGCGGCGGCTGCGACTTCTTCAGGTAGTTGCTGAGATTTTGAAAGGGGATGTCGAGCTTTCGCGCGAGGCCGCGCAGGGAGTGTTCCTTGACGAGCATGGCGAGCCTATCCCGAAAGGCCGCATCCTTGGTGTCCGCGCCGGTTGGCGCTGATTTGCGTTTAGCCATATCGCCTGTCCCTCATTGTGATCGGCCGGATATGCCGTCTTATATAAAGGACATATATTACATCAATAGAAAGACTGATCGTCAAATATATGGTTTATTTGTCGTGTCAGGACAATCGGAAACCACGGTGGTTCTTCGAGACGTTCTTCTCCTGACGAGTTTGACCAAGGAGCGAATGATGAAGGTTCTTTCGACGACTGAAGCGAAGAAGGTGATTGGCGGCTGGTCATGGAGCAGCACCCGCATCGGCGGAAACCAGCAAACCCGCGGCTGGCAGTAATCGCAGACTCGCAAACGACGAGGGGGCGGGAAATCCCGCCCCTTTTCGCACGACTGGGAACCGGGAAGCAGGGGAGGAACGACCATGAGAAATGTTCTTATTGTTCCGGCCAGGGTCTTGTTGTGCCTCACGTGTGTGTTGGCGGGATTCGCCTCGACGCTTTGCGCCCAGCCTGGTTCGTTCGCAGTTCCGTCGGAAATCGTGATCTGGGAAGGCCGCACTATCCAGCCCATACGTTCGGCGACATACCTCGGGGGTGCGGGATGGTCAGATGGTACTGAAATGCATATTTCGGGTGGAACGCCTCCGTATACATTCACACTTCTCGGCGGTCCTGCATGGTTGAGTATTACCGAAGACGCGAGCGGCGATCACTTCGTCACATCATCCGAGCCTGTGCCTGACGGAGAGGTTGGCTATCATTCGTATTTGTTTTATGTCAGAAGTGGCAACGCGCCCCCCTATCCCTACTTTGCGAACTCGAATGTGGGCTCAATAGAGGTTCGTGCGGCGGCCTCACTGTCGGTACCTCTGCCTTCGGTTCCTGAAGGCACGAAGGATATCGAATATCCCAGCATACTGCTCGTGGCGGAAGGCGGCGGCGGGACCATTCAGTGGTCAGTGGACGATGACGAACTGCCAGACGGATTGGATTTCTATCCCGAGAGTTGGCTGATTGCGGGGACGCCAACTCAAGCGGGAACGTTCACGGTGACCGTCACTGCCACGGATGACGATGGCGCCAGCGCGTCGCAAACGCTCACAATGATCATTGAATCGAATCTTCCTCCGCTAGGGCTTCTGAATGTCGCCCACCCTGACGAGCAGGCGATGGAAGGCGCTGTATATAGGTCTCCTGTCTTTGCTGCCACCGGCGCAAGCGCCACACTTGACCCGCTCAGCGACAATCTTAGCTGGAGCTATACGCCGGCGATTGCCGGGGTGGACATCGTGCATGTTACTGCTATGGTGAATAATCCCCCTCACGCAGCGGGCGGATCGGCATTCGCGCAACTTATCGGCGCTCCTGACCCTGGCACGGCCTCACCGACGCCCCGTATTCTGACGGTATCTGTATCCGATAGCATGACAGGTGAAACCGTATCAGGAGATTTTGAACTCCTCATCCTTGAGAATATACCGGCGCTAACGCTTACAGCGCCGGGGTATACGGCGCCTACGGGAGTGAGCTATCTCCCCCGCGCGATGATGGGCCAACCTTACGAGGCGACATTCACCATCACCGGAGGACAAGGGCCTTTCACGTGGAGATTGCTCCCGGCTTGGGGGGCGTCGACGCCGCCGTCTTGGCTGGTATTGAGTGAGGACGGAATCCTCTCCGGAACGCCGGGTCTTGAGGATATTGGTACGGCGCAGATTCGCATTAACGTCTTTGGAAGCGGATCGCCGATCAACAATGCGGTTTCAAGGTCCTATACGTTCACGGTCGATCCGATTCCGCTGAACATCGTGACGGCTTCTCTCCCCAACGGCTATCCGAGAGATGCATATGCTGCTCCCCTCGACGTGACAGGCGGGTCGGGCCAATACACGTGGGCGCTGAACAACTCCGAGCTTCCGGATGGGCTCGAGCTGAACCACGCGGGCGACGGTTCGTGGAGCATCGACGGCACGCCTGAGGAATCCACGGCGAGCTTGACGGCATACGCCATTTCATTCACGGTAAGCGACGCGGTGATCCCGAACTTGAGCATCAGCGTCACACTGTCGCTCCGCATTATTCCCGACCTCACTATCCTGACGACGAATATCCCGGCGGGTGTTGCGGGCGGAAACTACGACGCAACACTGCACAGTTTCGGCGGTATCGCACCGTATAGCTACACCGCGACAAACTTGCCCGCGGGCTTGAGCGTCTTCGCCGACGCTGGTGGCGTCTGGCACATTGGCGGCGTGCTGCCGCCCGACATCGCGGGGCTATACGACGTGACGCTCACGGCGACGGATTCCGACTCGCCCGCGCAGACGGACATCATGCGGCTGATGCTCGTGGTGAACGAACCCGAGACGCCGGCCATATCGGTCATCACGACCTACCTTCCTCCGGTCACTGGCGGCGAGAGTTATGGGCCACTGAGGCTCGAAGCTGTTGGAGGTGTAGCGCCCTATACGTGGACGGCGGCGGGACTGCCGGATGGACTCACGCTCTATTCAAACGGCGTACTAACGGGGACGGTGGAGGCGGATGCCGGCGAATACACCATCACGGTGCAGGTGCGCGATTCGTCGGCGACGCCGCTCGTGGCAACAGCGAACTATCTCTTGATCGTGACGGCGGGAAGCACAGATACATTTTCCGCGGACGATCCCGCGCCGGGCAGCTCGGCAGGCCTTTCCAACGCGCTTGTCGGTGCAGCGGCTGCCGGATGTACGATGGGATGCGCGTTCGTATCAATGGCTGGCATATGGATCATAACGGCATTGATGGTTGTGACGTGTGTCAAGAACTGGATATTTGCCCGGGCGAGGTAGGCGGAGATAAGCCAATGCGTGGAATGATCCGTGTCATTGCGTTCTTCTTTTCAATGGCCATTGCCGGCCCGGCCCTTACCGCTCGGCCCTCCCTGCTTGACCTTCAGAACATGACGTGGACAGCCACGCACATCGCGGTTGTGAGCGAGGACGGTGTCATCGACGGCAAGGTCACGTTGATGCGTACGCTCTTCGGCGATTTCGGAGTGAATTCGTCGATCGAAATACCGGAACTGGCGCAGTATGCCGATGAGTCGAGGCGCATGGTTTCCGGTTATCCGGATGGTGTGCGACGGGCGAATCCGGTTACGGGACTCACGATGATCGTTTTTCTCGTCCTTGCTGAAGTCGACGGCAAGCAGATATGGACAGGCGCGCGAAAGTGGCCTTCTGATGGTCCCCGTGCCGAGAGACACTTGGGGCATTCGATTTCGACTCTTTGGGTCGAGCGCGACGAAGTGTTCTCGTTCGACCACGGGCGAAGCCGTATCGAGCTTATCAAGCATGAAGAGTCGTACGACGACGTGATGGCTATAGTTAATCTGTTGGTCGCGGCGAAGTCCGTGATGTCTACGCCATCGAGTACGGATACTCCCGGCGAAATACGGGAAAGAATCAACCGCATTTATGGGTTTATTGATCGTCCAAACGATCAGTCGAGTATGTTTCTTGCTCATAAGGGAATCTGCGCGCTCGGAAATTGCGGCCCGTCCGCGTTCGCCACGCTCGCGAAGATCCATGCCGACTTCCTCGCCGCGCATGCCGAGGCCGAGCAGATGTTCGACGAGGCCAAGCGCGAGACCTATCGCAACCTGAAGCTCGAGGGGATCCTGGAGTCGCCGGTGAACATCTGCATCACCTGCGACCGCAGCCGCCACGGCCCGGTGGTGATCGGGCGCACGCACATCGGCGCGATGGACGTGTACAGCGCGGTGTGCGCGGTGCAGAACCTGTGGCTGGCGGCGCGCGCCGAGAACCTGGGCGTG
>JABWBM010000099.1 GCA_013360495.1 Planctomycetaceae bacterium | reverse complement strand
GACGTCTCGCGCTATGACGGTGACTTCGAATATGTCTTCGAGCATCGCGTGGGTGACGCGGAATTGCTGGCGCCAGCCCTTGCCATCGAGACGGTTGCTGCCGGTGGCGGCTCCATCTGCTGGTATGACGCGGGACGCCTTCGCGTTGGGCCACAGAGTGCCGGCGCGAATCCCGGACCGGCATGCTATGGGAAGGGCGGGCCGCTGACGATCACCGACGTGAACCTCTTGCTTGGGCGGCTTGATCCGGCAGCGTTGAGCATTCCGATTGATTCAAAACCCGCGCGCGAGGCGTTGCGAGAATTGATGGAGAAGTGTGAGCCGGTGCCAACATCGGAGGAAACGATACTGGAAGGCTTGATTGCCATTGCCGACGAACGTATGGCCGACGCCATTGGCACGATCTCTTTGCGCAAGGGATACGATCCGCGCGAGTATGCGCTCGTGGCTTTCGGCGGTGCCGGTGGGCTGCATGCCTGTGGCGTCGCGGAGCGCCTTGGCATTTCGGATGTTGTCGTTCCCGCCGATGCCGGGTTGCTCAGCGCCTATGGCCTTGGCCTTGCGAGTATCGAGCGCTTTGCCGAGCGCCAAGTGCTCAGGCCCTTGAGCGCGATTGCGGGTGAGCTTGACGCCATGCTCACCGACCTTGGCGACCGAGCCGCCGCCGACGTTCGCGCTGAAGGTGTCGCGCCCCACCGGATTGCCGTCAAACGTCGCATTGTCTCGTTGCGCCTTGCTGGACAGGACACGCCGCTCGCCGTGGACTATGAGCCGGGCGCCGGCATAGCCAAGCTCTTCGAGCGGCAGTATCACCAGCTCTACGGCCGCGCCCCCGTGTCGCGCGAAATCGAGGTTGAGTCCCTGCGGGTGGTAGCTGCGGAGAAAACAGACAGGCCTTCCCTTACGATCGGTGAACGTGGTGAGACGGCCCAACGTGTGACAGCCAAAGCATTCGCCGGCGGCGCGTGGATCGAGGCGCGATTAGTTGCACGTGACGCGCTTGAAACTGGAAAAGCCTTGTCCGGCCCGGCGGTGGTGTATGACGCGTTCAGTACAACATGGGTCGCGCCGGGTTGGACGCTCGTGTGTGACGAGCGCCGAACGCTCAGGCTTGCACGTACACAGATGGACGGCATGCCCGCGACGATCAGCGCTCGTTCCGACGCGGTATCGCTGGAGCTGTTCGCTGGACGCTTTGAGAGTATCGCACGCGACATGGGTGAAGTGTTGAGGCGCACGGCTCTCTCTACCAACATCAAGGAGCGTCTCGATTTTTCGTGTGCGCTGCTCGACGAGCGCGGCTACCTCGTCGTCAATGCGCCGCACATTCCCGTCCATCTCGGCGCGCTGGGACTGTGCGTGCGGGAGGTGGCGAAACAGCTTCCCATGAATCCCGGCGATACGGTCGCTACCAACCATCCGGCCTTTGGCGGTTCGCACCTGCCCGACATCACACTGATTTCGCCTGTCTATGATGGAGGCACATTGCTCGGTTACGTCGCCAGCCGCGCGCATCATGCCGAGCTTGGCGGCGCGCTGCCCGGCTCCATGCCGCCCGACGCGCGGACGCTGGCCGAAGAGGGCGTCGTCATCCCGCCGACGTATCTAACGCGCAACGGTGCTGAAGATTGGGAAACGATCCGCAGGATACTTACACGTGGGCCACATCCATCGCGCGCGCCTGACGACAACATTGCCGATCTTGGCGCCGCGTTGTCGGCGAACCTACGCGGCGTTGCCGCCCTCACCGGCCTCGCACGTCTGCACGGCGCTGATACCGTCTCGCGTGCCATGGCGGAGCTGAAGGGACACGCCGAACGCCGGATTCGTCAGGCGTTGGGCTCCTTGCCCGACGGCCGTTACCAAGCCATCGAGCATCTTGACGATGGCACGCCTCTCGCCGTGAAAATCGACGTCCACGACGATACCGCCACCATCGACTTCGCCGGAACCGGTGGCGTTCACCCCGGAAACCTTAACGCCACGCCCGCCATTGTCTCAAGTGTGGTGATTTACGTACTGCGCCTGTTGCTCGATCAGCCGCTGCCGCTCAATGAGGGTTTGATGGACGCCGTGACGCTGCCCCTCCCGCGAAACTGTATTCTCAATCCGGACTTCCCACCCGACCCGGCAAAGGCTCCCGCTGTGGTGGGGGGAAATATAGAGACGAGTCAGCGTCTGGTGGACACGCTGTTGAAAGCGCTCGGGCTTGCGGCGTGCAGTCAGGGGACGATGAACAACGTGCTCTTCGGCAACGGCCATTTCAGCTACTACGAAACCGTCGGCGGCGGTTCGGGCGCAACGGCTCGCGGAGATGGCGCTTCCGCCGTACAGTGCCATATGACCAATACGCGCATCACTGATGCTGAAGTGATGGAGCACCGCTATCCCGTGCGCATCAGAAGATTCGCCGTTCGTCGCGGCTCAGGCGGTGGGGGAGTACGACGCGGCGGCGACGGTATTGTGCGCGAGATCGAGTTTCTCGAAGCAATGTCGCTCTCTTTGCTCGGCCAGCATCGCATTGCCGGGCCATATGGTCTGAAGGGTGGCGAGTCGGGTACGCCTGCTCGACAGATATTGATTCGCGCCGGCGGGGAGCGTGTCGAGCTATCTTCGAGCGCCAGCGCCGAGGTGAAAGCAGGCGATTGTTTAATCCTCGAAACCCCGGGCGGCGGCGGCTGGGGCCGGGAGTAACCTCTTGTCATTCCCGCGAAGGCGGGAATCCAGAGACAACCAGAGTCGTTTGGTCAGCTCTGGATGCCCGCCTTCGCGGGCATGACGACCGCTCATCCACGTCGTAGCTTAACCCTCAAAACCCTTCCGGGTCGATGCGCATGGGTTTGAGGGCGTGGCGGCGGATGACGGTGGTCGCCACGAACGCGATGGCTCCAAAAACGATCGCCACGACATATGTCAGCCATGCCTTACCATAGATCTTATCGATCAGAAACGCGGGAGCCATGAATACGACGCCCATCGTCGAAAAGAGTATCAAGCGCGCCACTTTGATGTTGCTCGCGCCCGCGCGAAAGCGTCGTGAGTATGGCGGAGCGGTGACCGCGAAGTGCGATACGTTCATCATAGTCAGTGTGTAGAGATAGCACAGTAACCCGGCCACGAGACCCGAAGCGGGATCTTTGAGCAACGCGACGCCGACGCCCGTGATCAGCGCCAGCGGCGGGATCAACACGCGTTGAATGTAACGATGCACACCTTCCCACAACGGCCGGGCGTCGGTGATGGGCATGACTTTGTAGATCCAGCTTGCGTCGGCATACTCGCTACGCAGGCTTTGCGTGATGAGGGCGGTGCCGAGGCTGGTACCCATGACTGGCGCCCACATGAAGGGGTGCGTGTCGCCGACGAGCGAAAGTCCGATGATCATCAACGGAGTGATGAACTGCGACACCGTCGCGAGGCGCAGCTTCGGGTCGCGCCACATCAGCCAGCGCGTCATGTCGTACCCGGCGCGAATCAGTGGCTCGTTGAAGCGGCTCTGTTCGAGCTGATGTAGCGCCGTGCCGCCGAGCGCTTGCGCCGGCCGTGTTTCAACGAGTTCTGCTTCGGTTCCGTACGCGCCGCGCACGATCGAGGGGAGCGCGAGCGCCATCAATACAACTGAGCCGAGTGCACCAGCGGTCTGCCATGTATAGGGATCGACGAAGCCGAACTCGAGCAGGCCAAAGGGGGCGGCAAACCACGCGGGCGGAAACCATGCTATCCAACCCAAGCTTACGCCTTCGATGCGCGTAAGGAATTGCGGTCCGACCATGAAGGCGATCATAAAGAGCATGTTGGTGAGTCCGAGGGCCGTCTTGACCCATTTTCGCGGCAGCGTCCACACCAGCGACGCGCCGAGAATGATGAAGAACCCCGCGCCGAACACGCTTGCGAGGACGCACAACAAGGGGAAGAGAAACGCGAACACAACGGCATCCGGCGCGGTGAACAACCCCAGGAGATAGACCGGTACGATGTGCGCAAGTCCGATCATGCCCGCGAGCAGAATGACGTTGATAACTTTCGCCGTGACGGCGTAACCCGGGGGAACGGGCAACGCCTCAAGCACGTCGCGTTCGCCGGCGTCGGGAAAGAAGTTCTCCGTCTCCTGTGTCACCACCATGCTCGCGAACGCGAAGACCGCCACCATCGCAACCCACGCGGGCCAACCGAGCGCCAGCACTCCGCCGCCCAACGGCTCCTCCTCTGACATCATGCCAACGGTAAACATGGTCGTGATAAACAGGCCGAATGCTCCCATGACGATAAATGTCATCACGATCGGCGGAATCTTCATGCCCTCGCGCGGCGAGCGCCGAAGCGATTTCCGCAGTTCGGTTCGAACCAGTGCCAGCAGTTGCCGCGAGATCATGCGACGCTTTCTGCTTTGACCGGCTCGTATCCCGTCAGTTCCTGGAACAACTGTTCGAGCGTCTTGCCCGGATGGCTCTGTCGGATCGTATCCATAGCGAGGTCCGCGAGCACCTTGCCCTGGTTGATGATGATCACACGCTTGCAAACGCGCTCGACCACGTCGAGCAGGTGCGAACTGTAGAGCACGGTGTTGCCGCGCCGGACATAATCGAGCAGCAGTTCTTTGAAGCGGCTCGTGGCGTTCACGTCGAGGCCGTTGATCGGCTCGTCCAGCAGTAGCAGCGGCGGATCGTGGAGCAACGCCGCCGAGATCGCCACTTTTTGCTTCATGCCCTTGCTGAACTCTTGCATGCGCCTGTCGCGCGCATCGATGGGCAGGTCGAGGAAGTCGAGCAACTCTTCGCCGCGCCTGAGCAACTTCGCACGCTCGATCCTGCGTAGGTCGGCGATCAGCGCGAAATGCTCGCGCGGGGTAAGCACGTCGTAGACCGCGCCCGATTCGTGCAGGAAACCGGTCAACTGGCGCGCGTTCATGATGTCACAGATGGCGTTCGCTCCGGCGACACCGATACCGCCGCTCGACGGACGAACCATACCGACCACGGCCTTCAAGGTGGTGGATTTTCCGGCGCCGTTGGGGCCGAGGTAACCCACCAGTTCGCCGGGTTGGATGGTGAAACTAATGCCCTTGACCACTTCCTTCTCGCCATAGCTGACATGAAGGTCTTCGATCTCGAGTGCTGGGTGTGGCATGGGTGATTTTCTTGTCTAGGCGCGGGCGTGGTGAACGGCCCGTTTTATCTGGGCCGGGGCGTTTTCCTTGCGATAGACGAGCCATGAGCCGAGGATCGCGCCGGTCAATCCCTGTTCGCGCCAAAGCCGTGCCGCCTGAAGCGGGCTTTGAACGAGTTCGCCTTTCCCGTCTTTCCAGACTCCGGCGAGCAAGGGCGTGCGCCCAAGCTGCGCATGGTATGAGTCGAGCAAATCCCAGAAAGGCCGATTAGCGTTGCGGCTCACCGCCTGCACCGGGACTTTGCGGCCCTCGACGAGCCCGTACCAAGGCGATGCGTTGCGTGGGGTGAGGAAGTATTCACCGCTCACCGTTTCCGGGAGCGTGTCGGCTTCGCGGAAGTTGTTTCGTAGGCGCTCGGACTGCCAGAAGATCGCCTGGGACGACCAGAAGCAGTCAGGGGTCGAGACCTCGCGCAGTTTCTGGCGCGCGGGCGGATAGTCGGCGCGGGCGAGCAGGCTGCGGTTGCCAAGTCCCCGCATGCGCCCGTCCTCCTGCCCGGCAAAACGCCCGAGCACCGCGCCGGCAGCGAGCAATTCCGACGCGCGATAGGCGAGATCCTTCGGCTCTTCCACGGCAATGGCAGGGTCGGCGCGGAGTTCGGACAACGCGCGGGCGAGGTCATCCTGATTCGTGGCGGGTCCGATGTACGGATCGCGCAGTGGGTCGAGGGCGCGGATGCCGTCAGACTCCTTGTCGCGCGCGACCAGCAACGCTGCGCCGATGGCGTTGCCGGGCGATCCGGGGAGCACGCTGCGCGAAACGCTGACGACGTCCTTGTGGCGGCTGACGACCGGGACCAGCTCGCCGAGTTCGAACAAGTCGCCGCACAGCACCACGTCGCGGATTTCGGTTTTATGGGCGCAACGCCCGACCCAGTCGGTCATGAAGCGGCACAGGAAATGGTACCAGCCGCCCGCGATGTGGTCGAAGCGGCGGCGGCGGAAATGGCGGCGCAAAAATTCCTGACTGCGCGCGGTTTCCGGCAGGTTGCCCGAGCGGTGCCAGCTCAAGGGCAGCATCTCGTCGAATTCAAAAAGCAGCTCGAAACGCTTGGCGGCGCTTTCCACAGCTTCACCGGCGGCATTCGCGCCGAGGTCCATGAGCAACTGTTCGTCGCGCTGCGGCACCATACCGAGCAGGTACGTGACGTGCTCCAGCAGATCGCCGAGACTGTCCTCCTCGTGCACGACAGAAATGCGTTCGAGCTTTCCGTTCTGCGCCACGTGGACGGTAGCGCCGAGGCGATCCGCGCCCTTCGAAGCGCACAGGATCAGGCAGCGCCGCGTAAGCGAATTGCCCGAGGCGTAGGCGAGCATGGATGACGCCATATGCGCGTCGACGAAGACCGCATTGCTGGCTCTGATGCCCGCGCGCTCGAGACCCGCGAGCCGGTCGCGCTTGCGCATCTCGGTGCGGAATGCGCCGGGAATCACGTAGCTGAGCGCCGATTTCGCCACGCCGCCGATGGCCGAATCGTTGGTGAACTGCTTGAGGTACTCGCGGCGCGTGCGGGGCGTCTTCATCACGTGGCCGGCAAAGGCGACGTAATCCACGTCGCGGGTTTTCAGCCCCGCTTCGGCGAGCATGAAGTGGATCGCGCGGCGCGGAAAGCCCGCGTACTCGCCCTCGGGCCGGTAGCGGCTCTCGTAGCGAAAACCGGTAAGCCGCCCGTTATGGACCAGCGCGGCGCTGGCGTTCGGTCCATCATGGATGCCGAGGACGATCATCGGGCGCGATTCTACTCGCGTCTGCCCGACTTGTCATGGCATTGAGGGGATTGTCTGTGTTTCTTTTATTAAAGAGATACCCCAAAGGGTTGAATGACTTGGGGCATTCCCCGCCGTTGCGCGTGATGGGCTTGTCCCCTATCATCCCGCAAGCACGATTTGGGCGACACGGAGGATGTCGCTTTGTGCCCTTCGTGTCTTTGTTGTTAGAACTTCTCTTTCGCGGTAAGAACATCCTAAGGAAACGCCATGGTGACTGACATCGCGGGACAACTGGGCAAAGACGCCGATACGCTGCTCGGCCACGTGTGCAAGACTATACCGAAGAACCAGATCCATCTGCCCGGCCCGGATTTCGTCGACCGCGTCTTCGTCCCGAGCGACCGCACGCCGGCGACGCTGCGCAACCTGCAGTCGATCTTCAACGCGGGCCGACTTGGTAGCACGGGCTATCTCTCGATCCTCCCCGTGGATCAGGGGATTGAGCATTCCGCCGGCGCGTCATTCGCGCCGAACCCGATGTACTTCGACCCCGAGAACATCGTCAAGCTTGCCATCGACGGCGGCTGCAACGCCGTCGCCTCGACGCTCGGCGTGCTCGGCGCCGTGGGCCGCAAGTACGCCCACCGCATCCCGTTCGTGGTGAAGGTCAACCACAACGAACTCTTGAGCCACCCCAACCGCTTCGATCAAGTCCTGTTCGCCAACGTGCAGCAGGCCTTCGACATGGGCGCCGTCGCGGTCGGCGCCACCATCTACTTCGGTAGTCCTGAGTCCACGCGCCAGATACAGGAGATTTCAGAGGCGTTCGCGCAGGCTCACCAGCTCGGCCTTGCCACGATACTCTGGTGCTACACGCGCAGCTCGGGCTTCAAAGTGGACGGCAAGGACTACCATACGTCAGCCGACCTTACCGGTCAGGCCAACCATCTCGGCGTCACCATCGAGGCGGACATTATCAAGCAGAAGCTACCCACGCTCAACGGCGGCTACAAAGCCCTCAACGCCGGCGACAAGAAGTACGGCAAGTACGACGAGCGCATGTATTCGGAGTTAAGCTCCGATCACCCCATCGACCTCGTGCGCTATCAGGTGGCGAACTGCTACATGGGGCGCGCGGGGCTGATCAACTCCGGCGGCGAGTCCGGCAAGAACGACCTCGCCGACGCGGTGAAGACGGCAGTCATCAACAAGCGCGGCGGCGGCATGGGCTTGATCAGCGGGCGCAAGGCCTTCCAGAAGCCTTTCAAAGATGGCGTCGCGATCTTGAACGCCATCCAAGACGTGTATCTGGCGAAGAATGTGACTGTGGCGTAGAGGCGGGTCGCACTAAATAGGTAATAACCACTTTCAGGGAGTATACCCATGCACCGGCCCGCGGAGCGGGCCAGAGGGCATAACTCACGGCTTCGAGCCGTGGGAATAGGCGGCATCCAATTCCTCCGCGCCCCTTGAGGGGCGCAAGATAACGAAGCGGTGGATTTCCTCGCGCCCCTACGGGGCGTGCATTCTTTCGCTGCACGGGATTCCCACGGCTCAAAGCCGTGGGCCATACTCTTTGGCCGCTTCGCGGCCATAACATATGCTTGTAATGCTCTCGCCTTGGCGAAGTCGGAAGGTGGAATCCAGTCTGTGTCTGGTATTCACATCCTTTTCTATTTCTCGCCGACAACACGGATGAATTTCGTTCGATCGGCAAAGTTGCGTTCGAAGCCAATGACGAATGCCGTCACGCCCTCGTCGCGCAGTTTCATGACGTAGTTTTTGGCCATCTGAATTTCGCTGATTGGCGTTCCATTGATTGATTTGACGACGTCACCGCCACGGAATCCAGCACGATAGAGAATATGGTCCTCGGGTAGATCATCGGAGATTTGAAGACCTGTTGGATAGCCGTCCTTATCAATTCTCGTGGACAAGTAGCCAGCGAGATCTTGAAATGGTTTGCTTCTCCAATCCTCAAGTCCTTTGAAATCCTCAGGACATAGAATGATTTCATCGCCGGGAGGACAATGCGGGCCAACTGAAGGCTCGCCTTGCTCCCAAGGCGATTCATTATGCGGCTGTGTGCTGCATCCAAACACCAACGTAGAAATAGTAATTAGTCCCGTAAACAACATCAGGCTCGTCATGAGCTTTTGCATGAACCATGAAACGCCTCAGGTCGGGACTTGTTGGCTTACTTCTCGGCCTTCAAGCCTGCATAGGCGCGGGTGAGAAGCGAGGTGACGTCAACACTGACAGGATCGAGGTCGCGGGCGGCCCAGAGGTGGACGGTTGCGCGTTCGAAGTCGCCGGACTCGATCAGCGCTCGGGCGCAGCCGATACGGGCGTCAACCCTCGTAGGTGAGAGCAGCAACGCCTGTTCGTACATGCTCGCCGCCAGCCCCCATTGCTTGAGCGTCAGCGCCGTTTTGCCCGCGTCCAGGAGCGAAGGCAGATCGTCAGGCGCCGACTCGAGCGCCAGACGGTAGTGCAGCAAAGCCTTTTCTGGATCGTTGTTCGCCGCGAGGAAGCCCGCATAGCGGTAATGGGCGAGCGCGTTTTTCGGTTCGCGTTCGAGAGCCTTGCGGTAGTTCTGCCCCGCAAGGTCGTGCTTTCCTGTTTGTTCGTAATAGTAGCCGAGGGAATAGAGCGGAAAAGCGCGGGTATCCTCCGCGTCACAGGCGCGCTTGAGCATGGCCTCCGCGTCGTCGGACCGTTTGAGGGCGTGATAGACGAAGGCGAGGTTGACCATGGAGCGGGCGTGACTGGGAGCTACCGCCAATGCCCGTTCATAAGCAAGCACGGCGTGGTCGAGTTGACCGTTGTCCTGATAAGCGATGCCAAGATTGTACCAAGCCACTTCATCATTCGGGTGATCTTCGGTGAACCGCCGGAGATGCTCGATAGCGCGAGGAAAATCGTGCTCACGCAGCGATGCCCGTCCCTTATCGAAGTTGTCGGGCGTGTCGCCAAATGTCGAACAACCACACTGTACGAAGCAGGCCACGAACGCTAAAAACGCTTTGAGAATATTCTGTTTCACACCTATGCCCTGATATTCTTCCTGACCCCTGACCCCTGACCCCTGACCCCTGTATCTCCCTTAATCGCGCTCTAATGGCGGCAGCCGCCCCGATTTTCGCAACTCCATCTCATCCGCGAGGCGCTCGCGCACGCCGGGCGATGTGTCGGCTGCGTTGTCGTCGGCATCCGTCCCCCATACGGCGATGCTCGGGTCGCGGCGCAGTTTCTCCATTACGTCGCGCAGGTAGGCGCTCGACTCGCGCGCGTTGAAGAGGATTTCGTTGATGGCACCGCGATTGCCCGAGAGCAACTGGTTCGACGTGCGCGAAAGTTCGGAGACGTCGCCAGCCATGGTGTTGAGCGTCGTGGCCAGCGTGTCGAGTTTTTCCATCATGCTTGTCAGCCGTCCAGATGCGGTGCGGGCATTTTCGACGATCTCGGTGACGCCCGCCGAATTCGCGGCGAGCAATTCCTCGACCTGCTCCGCGCTTTTGCGCGCGCTGGTCATCATCGGGCCCGCTTCGGCGAGGATCGTCTCGCTGGTCTTGAGCAGGCTAGAGAGTTTGTCGAGAACATTGTTCGCGCGTTGCAAGCCTTCGCGGATTTGCGTGCGGATGCTGTCGTCCTCGAGCAGCGTTTTGAAATGCGATGTGATATCTTTGACGTTGACCATGACTTCCTGCCCCTGGCGCATCACGTCGCCCATCGACACAGGCGTCACGCCCATGATCTCCGAATTTTCAGGAAGTTCGTTCGGTTCCGGGTTGCTCGCGTCTTTTCCGCCGGGGTAGAGGCGCACTTCAGACGCGCCGAAAACGCTCACTTCGACATCGGCCCAGGCGTTGTCGTAAATCCTGATCTTTTTCAACACATCGGGGAGGATGTTGACGGTGACCTTGACCTGCGTTCTGAGCTTCTGGCCCTCGGGCGTCTCGATGCTCACTTGTTCGAGCAGGACGTTTTCGACCACACCGACGCGGTCGCCGCTCACCTTGACGGGCGTACTGCGCTGCACTCCCGGGGCCGATTCGAATATCAGGAGGAAGCGTTTGCCCTCTTCGCCCGGCTCGTAGCCCTGCAAGAACATCACCAGCCCCACCATCGCCGTGATAACGGCGACGATGAACACTCCGGCGATCAGGTTGGTGCGGCGTTCGTTATCGGGCATTGATCTTCCTCGTGATGTTATCAGATTGTTTTTCGCTATTCGCGGGTACGGCCTTGGCGGTGGATTTCTCTGTCTCCCGCGCCGGGTCGGGCGCCTGGGGCAGCCTCATCGTGCGCTTGGCGCGTGTGTCGTCCTGCAGGTCGAAGATGGCATCGTGAGCTTGCGAGAAGCGTTCGTCGCTCTTCTGCACGCGGCCTGTGAAACGCTGGGAAATGTGCGCCGGGATGGGCGCTTCATGCTCGGGCATGCCGAGCACACGGGCGGCAACGGCTTGACGCGAGCTTGCCTGCGACATCGGCCCCTCGGAGTCGCCATGGATGAACTGGCGCACCACGGGGTCGCGGGAGTGGCGCACGGCCTCAGGCTTTCCGCGAAAGTGAAGCTTGCCCTGGTACATCATCAGGATTTCGTCGGCGATTCTGAACGCGGACGGAATTTCGTGGGTGATGACCACCGACGTGATGCCGAGCTTTTCCGTCAGGTCAAGCACCAGCCTGTCGAGAATCGAGATCATCACCGGGTCGATGCCCGCCGACGGCTCATCGAAAAACACGATGGCGGGGTCGAGCGCGATGGCGCGGGCGAGCGCGCAGCGCTTCTGCATGCCGCCAGAAATCTCCGGCGGTCTGCGGTCAGCCGCGTGTCCCATGCCCACCAGTTCGAGCTTCATACGCACCATGATGTCGATGGTCTCTGGGTCAAGGTTAGTGTGCTGGCGGAGCGGTAGCGCCACGTTGTCGTAGCACGTCAAGCCATTGAGCAGCGCGCCGGACTGAAAGAGCACGCCGAATTTTCGCCGCGCCTTGCCAAGGCTCTTTTTATCGTTCCAGATATCGATGCCGTCGATGAATACCTTGCCAGCCGAAGGTGGCTGCGCACCGATCATGGATTTGAGCAAGGTCGTCTTGCCGCAACCCGACGGGCCCATGATGCAGTAGATTTTCCCGCGGTCGAGCTCGAAGTCTACGTCCTTGAGAACGTGGACTTTGCCGAAGGAGCGGCTTAAGTTTTCCACGCGGACAGCAGGGCCGACGGTGTTCAAGCGCCCCAAGCCGTCAGCCTTTGGAAGATGGAGATATTGCTCCGTCACCTTGACCGCACCCCTTTACCCCGTTACGGCACCAGACCGAAGTTCGACGCGATATTGAACACCAGCGATAATACGAAATCCGCGAAGATCACCACCACCAGACACATCACCACCGATTCCATCGTCGCGCGGCCAACGTCGAGGCCGCTGCCCTTGACGTTGAACCCTTTATAGCACGCGATCATCGAGATCAGGAGGCTGAACACCACGCCTTTGAACATACCGAAACCGAGATCCCACATATCGACGAAGGCATGGGTCACGTCCATATAAATCTGCTGGTCCACGCCGAACTGCATGGTGCACATCAGCAAAGCCGAGGTCAGAGCGCACAGATCGAAGATCACCGTCAGCGCGAGCAGCGCGAACGCCCCCGCCAGCACTCGCGGCGCCGCGAGGTAGCCGATGGACGAGATGCCCATGGTCTCCAGAGCGAGCAATTCATCGGATACCTTCATGGTGCCAAGCTCAGCGGTGTAGGCGGCTCCCACGCGACCGGTGAAGATGATCGCTGTCAGTACCGGGCCAAGGGTTCGGGTGATGGAGAGGCCCACCAGACCGGCGACGAAGCGTGTTC
>JABWBM010000255.1 GCA_013360495.1 Planctomycetaceae bacterium | reverse complement strand
GGGCGATCAACTGAATCGGATGGCCCGCGAACACGTCGGGCAGCATGGCCGGATACTGCTCGCTCACGTCGAGGTTGCCCCAGTCCACCGAGATGTCCGTCAACACCGGCGCGTCAATGTGCGAATAGAAGTCTCGTACCGCGAGTTCCGAGGCGCTGCCTTCGCGCGGGAGCACGACGGCCGCATGCCCGCGGCCATGGCGGCCGATACCCTCAATCAAGTAACGATTGACGGAGCTGCCCACACCGAAGGCGAAGAAGCGCGAGTCGGCGCACTGCTGCTTGACGAGCGTCAGGATGCGATCCTCGTCGCCGACATAGCCGTCGGTGAGGAAGAGCACCATGCGCGAGCGTTCCGGCGCGCGCTTGCTGGCAAAGAGCCGGGCAAGTCCCGCGAGCATCTCGGTGCCGCCGCCCGCTTGCAGCGATTCGAGGGCCGTCAACGCCTGCTGTCGATTCTGGCTGGTGTTGGGCTGTGGGGTCTCCCAAAGCTGACCGTTGCCACCGGCGAAGAAGAAAATGTTGAAGCAATCGTTTGGCCGCATCTTCTGGATCGCCTGTTTCACGATCTGTTTCGACATATCCAGAGGCGTGCCGTGCATGGAGCCGGAGATATCCAGCAAAAAGGTCATCTCGCGCGGCGCGATCTCCGATGCATCCGGCGTCTCGGGCGGCGTGAACATCAGCGAGACGAAGCCACCGCGCTCCGCATTCGCGTGGGCGAGCAGGCCCGTCTGTACGCCCTTGCCCGCGAGGCGATAGCGCAGCACGAAGTCGCGGTTGGCGATCTCCTCGTGGCTCGCGAGCGTCACGGTGGCCTTGGATGCGCTGCCGCGCGTCACGTTCGTATGGTGAGCTGGCGTGTCGATGGCGCCGATCTCGCTACCGGCGTCCACGTCGACACTCAGGCTAATGTTGTGGCCGCTGCGGGTGTTTTCGGGTACCACGGGCGGGTCGATGCGTTCAGCGTCGGAGGTGTTGGCGAGATAGCGGGGGCCGACGACCATGGGGAAGACGTATTCATACTGGCCATTGAGGTACTTCAGGCGATTGAAGTAGGTGATCTCTACCTTCACCTGTTCCTTGGGCGCGATGTTGGCGACGGATTGCGTGAAGATGTTCGGGCGCTCCTGCTCCAGCAGCGAGGTCGTGTAGCCGGCGGCCTTGGCGCGCTCGTAAATCTCCTTCGCCTCCGCGCGGCGACGGATGATGCCGATGATGGTGCGTGTGCCAACCGTCATGCGGAAGTAGTTGACGGCAGCAGTCTCGGGCAGCGGGAAGATGTAGACCGCCTCGATGGGTGTTTCGAAGGGATTCTCATAGGTCTGGGTGACGACGGTGCTGGCCACATAGCCCGCGATGGAGGCCTTCACATCGGTGTGGCGCAGGGGAAAGATGGCGGGCTGTTGCGCGATCTCGCCTTCGCGCAGCACGGGCTTGGCCCAGAGTTCGCCTTCGGTGGCCCCGCTCATGCGCTTGGCTGCGTCACGTGCGACGGCGATAGGCTCGCAGGCCGGATCCTGGTTGTCCGATTCATCGTGATTCGCGGATTTGCTGCCAGCGCCGCGGGCGCGCCGCACGACGGAGCCGCCTCCCGCAGCGCCGCCGCCAAAGGCTGACGATGGGCCGCTATTGGGGTTCGGGCTTTTCGCCACGTCTTCGTTAACTTCATCCTCGGCCCTTGGACATTCAACGCACTCAGGCGCTTCTTCAGGTATGGGTATGGTAAAGTCTTCGGGGAGCTCTGTGAGCGCCGACGGATCGTCCGTTTCGATCAACACGCATTCATGTGACCGCGACGAGTCGCAAGCGGGAGCGCATGAATTCGCATGGGCAGGGCTGTTGCTTCCGCCGTAGGCATAATTGCTTTGATCCGCCGATTGACAGGCGAGCACCACAGCCATGACGATAACGCCTAAACCCAGAGCCAGGAATGAGATGCGCATGATGACGACTCCCTTGGATAACGGTTGTGGGGTGATTCTCATGGCTTAATCTCCTTGCTCACGAAAAGGCGCCGAAGAATTTCGAAAAATTTTGACGACGCTGGTGGGTTCACGTCTCGCCACGGGACGCCGCGCCCATGGCCGTCAATACCAACGGTCGATGACATTCGCGGTTCAAGAAAAGCCCAAGAATCACCGCAAGACGCAGAGTATGTGTGAGTATTTGCTGTCCCGAGCGCCGCGATGCCAAGTCTCGGTCTTGCGTTCCGCTCATCGCATATCGTACCGTTACGCGCGATGTCCTCCTTCGATGACAAAGACCTAGAACGCGCGCGTGCGGTGCAGGAGCGGATGCTGCCTGAGCCGCC
>JABWBM010000001.1 GCA_013360495.1 Planctomycetaceae bacterium | reverse complement strand
CGTCAAACTTCAGCGGCATCGTGACCGTCTTGCCATTGCTGAACGTCGCCTGAAAGACCACGGCTTTATCGGGAACGCGACTTTCGATGGTGCCATCGGTCCAATGAGTCATTTGTCCGGCACCTTGCACGTCTTGTCCCGCAGCATCGAGGAAGTCGAGGTTCGTAATGCCGCACGGATTTGCGCTTGTCCACTTGAGTTTGAGCCTTCTGGCCTTTGTGACGGCGATATCGATAGTTGATACGGTACCAGCTACGATTTCGACGCTGCCGCTCGTCGAAGTCGTGTCATATTCGCGGTCCGGGTCGAGCTCAAACGAATAGGCTCCCGGAGCGAAGGGATAGAGCGGAATCCAACGATCGCCCTCGCGGCGACATTGAATGTCATAGAAAGACAGGGAGTGGCCCAATCCGCTTCCGGATGCCATTGACAAGGAATCAAGCACTGACGCTATGTCATCATTGCTGGCCAGCGTCACTCCCTCGGGCAATTGAAAGCGCAAGGCAACATAGCCGCCGGACGCCACCGAAAGATCGAGCGTGGTCGCACCGCCAATATTGACGACATGTTCACGGGAGACGAAATCCTGAATACGCGCTTGCACGCCATACGTTCCGGCAGCAAGCGTGTCGAATCGATACGTTCCATCGTCGTTGATGGCGCAGCGATGTTCTTCTGGAAACTTGGCGGCTACATCGGTGGCGATTACGTACCATGACGATCGATCTGTCGAGTTGAGTGTTGGCGGCAGGCCCACCTTTCCGGCAAGCGAGCCGACAACGAAGTTCCGTTCGATCAGGAAGTGCCGGTACCCTGTCGGCAACGTAATGGTTTCTTCAAACGTAGCGTTCGGATAACGCGCGTTGCCGTAAAAGTTTGCGGCATAGGCCCCCGCAGGAAGCCCGTAGATCGTCGCCCTGCCGTTACTGCCCGCCATTTCCAAACAAAACTCAAACACATAGGGAAAGCGGGCGAGCGATTCGGCGGCGATGCTCCTGAGGTATGCGAGACGGATCGCGTCATGTTCCCCAGCGATCGCGAGATCGAAGTCGATAGCCGGAAGCTCCGCTATGTCGATGTCGTGTCGAAGTTCGCTTCCCGGCGAAGCAAGAGTGAATTCATGCGCGAAGCATGCGTTGACCGTCATGTGCGGCGCCCAGCATTCACCAAGGAGATAATACGTCCCAGGAGGCAAGCCACGAATTTCATAGGCGCCGCTTGTGCCGGCGGATGCTCCACACGCAACGTTTCTGCTTGAATAGCAACGGATTGCCATGCCTGGTAGTGGCGCGCCGCTTGGATCGGCAATTTCACCGAATATCCGCCCTCCCGCGGGAAGAAGAAATGCCACGCGCTTGACATCGCCGGGCGCAACGTCGATAGCCTGTTCAAGCACATCGCCGGTAAAAGGACGGGTTACTCGCGCGAGGTAGTTTCCGGGAGGTAATTCATCAAAGGTCATCGATCCCGGGCCACCATCCGAGGGGGATGAGGGCATCCCTGAATCGACGTGGTCAAGCTCGATCTCGATATCCTCGTGTTCGACCGGAACCTGATTGTCATAGCAAACGGTGACAACGACTGTTCCCGATTGGGCTGGTTGAAGGATGATAGCAAGTTCGGTCTCGTCGCCGACGTTCACAGGCTGTATGAAATCTTCATAGCCGGATAAACCAGCCTCGAGGTCGAACACGCCCGGCGCAAGATCCGGGAATTCAAAACGTCCCTGCGCGTCGGTCCAAACCGAGATGGCTTGTGTGCAAACTTCCGCCTTTGCGACCGGGTTGCCATCGGTATCGGTAACTGTTCCGGAAAGTGCGCGTCCCTTCCGAACTTCGAAGACGCCCATATCCATGACTGGAATGCCTTCATCCCTCAATGCCACGAATATGGGTAAGAACCCCTCGGCGAAAATGGCCATGCTCATACCGGCGAAGCGCGGCGACGCGGAATAGACGCCCTCAGAATCGGCGGGCGCATTACCGAAAAGTAAATCGCCGCAATAGCGCGCACCGTTGATGCTGACGGTGTTTTCACGCAGGTTCCGAAGGGTTGCCGGCCTTTTATAAGGCTCGGCATCCAGCCATCTGGACGTTTCCGACAGGAAGACGAATTCCACCGGCGGCGTAATCGGCATTCGTTGTTCTGTTTGAAGTCGAAAGCGTACGATATTCGGGCATTCGACCTGAAATGTCACCGGGCCGAAGCGCGCGCCTTCATCGAGCCGAAACTCCTGTTTCACATACCCCGTCGATCCCGAAGGAGGCTGGACCATATAAAAACCCGTCGGCAGGCCGGTAAAACGAAATGTTCCTTCGCGATCCGACATCGAAAACCATGGGTACGTTCCATAGGCATCACTTTCCGGTATGACCGTCATGCCCCCCAATGACACGGAAACACCAGCGACCGGATTTCCGGTGCCGGCTTCGACCACCTTCCCAAAGATCTCCCCGGCACGGCTCAAAACGATGTCTTGCAAGCGAATGACCGGCGCCTGTTCGGCGGCGAGCACGGCGTTCTTGACCGCATCGGCGTTACAGTCGCTTTCGCGCGTGACATACCCCTCTTTCCATACGTAGACAAATGCGTAGTAGTCACCATCGTACCAGTTTGCGTCATCGAGCTGCCGCACGTCGTCGCCGGACAGGTGGAAGGTGAAGGCAAATACGCCTTCCTCTGTTGTGGATGCGCGCGCGTCACAAGAAGCGTCGTTTCCAATCGGCGCGCCGCTCTGCACAAGCGATTCAGGAATCGCTTCACGTTTGCGAAAGAAAACGGTGGTGCATCCCTCGATAGGGTTCTTGTCAAGGCCGACAACTCGTCCCGTGATGGTGAGAGTGCGGCCATTCTCGTCAGCTTGGTTGACGATGGGTGAAGGTTCGTCGCCGGACTGCGGCGGCTTTTCTTCGTTTGCGTTTCTCTTGCTCTGTGGATTCTCAGTCGTGGCGGCGGGCGGCGCACCGGCTTCCTGGTTTTTCGCGTCTGAGCTTGGCTGGTCCTGAAGAGCCCCATCGGGAGCGACGGATTCGACTGGCGCATCGAATGCTATAAACCAGATCAAAACCAGCAGCAAGAGCGCCACGAATATGGCGACAGAACGCAAAGCATTGTGCGGTTTCGGCATGGCAACCCATGAACGGGGTAGACCGGGGATGAGACGTCATCTTAACACGGCTCTCGAACGCTTCCAACCCTAACGTTCTTTCGCCACGTAATGTGAACTCCATGCGGCGGTAGTTCTTTCCCGCCCGCGCTGTGGTAAAATCATGCCATGCGCGTCTATCTCGATTACAACGCGACAACGCCGATCGATCCCCGTGTGCGCGAGGAGATGAACGCTCTCTTTGCCGAAGGCGCGCTCAACCCGGGCTCGCAGCATGCCCATGGCCGCCGCGCCCGTTCGCTCTTCGAAGAAGCGCAGGCGCGCGTGCTCAAGACGCTGGAACTCGAAAAAAACCATCGCGTCGTCTTTTGCGGATCGTCCACGGAAGCCATCAACCTTGCCGTCCGCGGCTCACTCGCGGGCGTTGACCAACCGAAAGTCGCTCTCTCATCCATCGAGCACCCTGCCGTGGCGCAAACTGTCGAAGACGTCGCGAAAACCCTGCCCGTATTAGCGAGTCGCGATGGAACGCTCGACGTCGATGGCCTCGGGCGGCAACTCGAACAAGCTAACCTCGCAGCCTTCATGTATGCCAATAACGAAACGGGCGGCCTGCTGCCCGTCAACGAGATCGCTGCCACGTGCCGCGGCGCGGGAGTGCCGCTCCTGCTTGACTGTTGTCAGGCTCCGGGAAAGTGCGAGTTTGACGTGCGCGAGGCGCGCCCTGACATGCTTGTGGTGTCCGGTCACAAAATGTATGGCCCGGCGGGAATTGCCGCGCTTGTGATTCGCAAAGACCTCGCACTCAAGCGCGAGATTACGGGTGGCGGCCAACAGTACGGCATGCGTGCAGGCACCGAGCCGGTAGTGCTCGCGTGCGGGCTGGCGAAAGCGCTGGAACTGGCGTTGGCAGAGCCGAATCTTGATCGTTCGCACGGCCAGGGTGAAAAACTTTTCGCCGCCATTCGCGACGTCGCGCCCAACGCCATCCTCACTATCCCCGATGCCGAGCGCCGCCTCGCCAACACCCTGCATTACCGCATTCCCGGCCTGACATCGGAGCGACAGGTGATCGCCTTCGACATGGAAGGTGTCGAGTGCAGCGCGGCCGCTGCCTGTGAGTCCGGAGCGGTCAAACCGTCCAAAGTGATGCTTGGCATGGGCTATAGCGATCAAGAGTCGAAGGAAGGCGTGCGCATCTCCGTTGGCCGTTTTACGACGGACAAGGAGATCGACTTCGCCTGCGCCGCCATTCAACAAGTTCTTTCGCACCTGCTAGCGAAGACGCCACAAGCTACAGCGCGATAGCGTTCCAAAACGCGTCGCGGATTGGAATGGCTCGCGTCGAGCTACGTCCGATACCATGGCGTCATGAGACGCAATGGCGAACACGGCTGGCTCGAGGCGCTTCTGCAGGTCGTGCTTGACCCGGCTTTCTGGACGTGGTGGTTTTGAGCGGGTCGGAGAATCGAAATAACGGATGAGCCTGCGTCAGAGTTTTCGCAGGCGCGACGCGAGGTGCAGACTGCCGAGTGCCACGCTCGCGTCGCTTAAAACCATAGCGAGTGCGGCGAAACCTGCCGGAATAACCAGGCCCGGCGAAATCAGCGTTCCAAGCCCGGCGGCGAGTGGGATGCCTACGGCGTTATAGATTAGCGATGCGAAGAGGTTGACCTTGATGCCCGAGCGCACGCGACGCGAAATGTCGATGGCGGTCCCAAGCCGTCCTACGCCGCCGGACATCAGCACAATGCTGCCCGTCTCGCTCGCCACGTCAGAGCCGCCCCCGATGGCAATGCTCACATCCGCTTGAGCCAGCGCCGGCGCGTCATTGACGCCGTCGCCCACCATGCCCACCGACTCGCCTTCGGCCTGCCAACGCTTGATGGCGGCTATCTTATCCTCGGGTTTGGCCTGGGCGATCACGTCATTCACGCCGGCCTCAGCGGCGATTGCGCGCGCAGCAGCTTCGTGATCGCCGGAGATCATGGCCGTGCGAATGCCGGCGGCGTGAATGCGCGCGACGAGTTCCTTCGCTTTGGGGCGCATGGGATCACGGAATGCGAAGGCGCCGAGCACGCGGCCATCGTGGGCGAGATAGCTGATGGATGCGCCTTTGGATCGTTCGGCATCGGTTTTCGCGGCAAGGGCGTCGATCTTGACGCCCTCGCGTTCGAGGAGCGCCGCGGAGCCAAAAATATAAACACGTGCATCGGAACGCAGGATCGTTCCCATGCCGCTGGTTTCTTCTGTGCGGCCCTCAATGTTCGCGGGAGCGATACCTCGGCCATTGACGTGCTCGATGGCCGCGCGGCTCAAGGGATGCGTCGAGTCAGAGGCCAAACGCAACAGCGTCGCCAACGCCTCACGTTCATCCACATCATCGGCAACGAAAGCCGCCGAGAGCTTCGGCGCGCCGGAAGTGAGCGTGCCGGTTTTATCGAAAACAATGCGATCGAGTTTGGAAAGCTTCTCCAACGCGCCGCCGTCCTTGACGAGGATGCCTTTGCGCAAGCTCGAACCACTTCCGATCATGATCGCTGCCGGGACGGCAATACCAAGCGCGCAGGGGCAGGCGATCACCAGCACGCCGATCACATGGGTCAGCACGCGCGAGAAGGCAACGTCGGTGAATCCGCCCCAATAGACGCCGCTGCCGACGGCGATGAGCACGACAAGGGGAACGAAGACATTGCTGATGCGGTCGGCCATACGCTGGGCGGGAGCGCGGCTGGCCTGCGCTGCCTCCACCAGCTGCACGATCTTCGCTATAGCAGTGTTGGCGCCGACGCCAGCGACGGTGATGGTGAGCTTGCCTGCCCCATTGGTGCTGCCCGCGATCACGCGGTCGCCGTAGCTTTTCGGCACGGGCATGGACTCGCCGGAGATCAGTGCTTCGTTGGCGCTCGATTCGCCCGCTTTGACGAAGCCGTCCACGGGGAAGCTGTCGCCCGGGAGTACGACGAGTTTGTCGCCGGGCTTGACCTCGTCGATGCTGACCTCCTGCACCGAACCGTCCGCATTGAGCTTCCTCGCGCGCGTGGGCGTTAAAGAGAGCAAAGCGTCCATGGCGCTGGCAGCGTTGCTGCGCGAGCGCGCCTCGATCCACTTGCCGAAGCGGATGAAGCAGATCAAGAGTGTTGCCGCCTCGAAGAACTCCATGGACGAATGGGGATCGAAGGTGGCCGGAAAGAATGCCGTCAACGTGGCGTAGAGATATCCTGCTGCGATGCCGATGCTCACCAGCACGTCCATGTTGGACATTCTGCGCCGTAAAGACGCGATCGCCGCGCGGTAATAGGTGATGGCGCTGGTGGGTTGCAGGATCGTGGCGCAGGCGAACGCGGTCCAGAGCGCCCACGTTTCGTGCATAAACCCGCCGTAATGCAAAACCAGCACGGGGATCGTCCAGAGCACGCTCCAGGCGAGCAGTTTGAGTTCCAAGGCAGCGCGGCGCTCTTCCCGGCGCGAAATGCTCGACGAGTCAAGCTCGCCCACAGGCTTGTAGCCGAGCGCCGTCACGGCCTTGCGGTATTCGTCGACGCGGGGCGAACCTTCGTAGGCGATCGTCACCTGACCTGCAGCAGCGCTGGCGTCGGCGGAAAGCACGCCGGGGATTTGTTTGATACCGCCTGTAACTGTGGCTTCACAGTGGCCGCAGGTCATGCCGTCCACTTTCAGGATCAGGCGTTTGGCGGGAGATGTGGGGGCTGTTGTAGTCATGGTATGTTTTCGTGTGCAAAGTCGCGCTACGTCATGCCGACGAAAGTCGGCATCCAGTCTTATGCGGCTGCTGGATACCGGCTTGCGCCGGTATGACGTTCCGAGAGGACGTTGCACACAAGGTTTTCGCGTGCTGCCCTCGCGCAGCAGTGTAGCATAGCAGGGCGTCATCCCCGCGGAGGCGGGGATCCAGTCTTATAACTTGATAAGGCGAAGATGGATTCCCGCTTTCGCGGGAATGACGGTCGAGAAAAGCTTTCCGGCGGTCATACCATGACAACGCGTCTCATCCTTGGGCCTGTTTTGATTGCCGCGCTGGTCGCCTTGTTCTGGGTCGATCACCAAAGCGGCCACCCCTTCGTGTTCACGGGCCTCGCCGTGATCATGGCGGGGTTCTGCTCGTGGGAGATGGCGCGGATGGTGCGCGCCCGCGGGCTCGATGTGGATATGCCGGCGTTGCTGCTCACGGGCTTCGCGCTCCTCGGATATATAAGCCTCTCCGGGCGGCACAGCATCGCGGCCGGGTTGGTGGCCGTCGCGCTCGGTGTCGCGACACTGATCGTGCTGACCGGAATCTCCAACGTATGGAACAAGGATGTGAGGCCTTTTCTTCCCGAATTCATCGGCACGCTCGGCGTTTTCGTCTATGTATTCGTGCCGATCGCGATTCTGGTGGCGATCCGGCATATGCCGACCTATGGCGAGTCGCTGGTGTACGCGTTGATCGCCATCTGCAAGCTCGGCGATACGGGCGCGTACTTCACCGGGAAATTCTTCGGACGCATCAAACTCATCCCGCACGTCTCCCCAAACAAGACCGTGGAGGGGCTTGGCGGCGGTCTGGCCGCGAGCGTGCTTGCGGGCTTCGTGTGCTGGCTCACGCTCCCGCTGCTCGACTCGTTCATGACGTGGGATTCGTTCCTGCTGTTGAGCCTCGGCCTCGGGTTCGTTTCAGCCCACGGTGATCTCGTGGCGAGCGCCATCAAGCGCGGGGCGGATGTGAAGGACTCGAGCCATCTGCTGCCGGAGTTCGGCGGGATGCTAGACCTGATCGATAATTTCATGCTGGCGGCGCCAGCGGTGGCGGTGGTGCTGGCGTTGAAGTAAGCTGCACATTGAGAAGTCGTCGCCACGCGAGGTCATCCCCGCGAAGGCGGGGATCCAGAGCCAACCAAAAGTTATTGTGGGGACTGGATTCCCGCCTGCGCGGGAATGACGCATGGCGACAATGCGAGATTAGGGACGCCCATGTTGCGTTTCGTCACAGCCGGAGAATCACACGGGCCCGCCGTCGTCGCGGTCCTCGAGGGACTTCCCCACGGCCTCCCCGTCGATGAAGCGTTCATCAATGCCGAGCTTAAGCGCCGTCAGGGCGGCTACGGGCGCGGCGGGCGCATGCGCATCGAGACTGACACCGTTGAATTTCTCTCAGGCGTGCGCGGCGGAAAAACTCTTGGCTCGCCGCTGACGATGGTTGTTCACAACAAGGACGAGCGGCTTGAGAAAGCGCCGAAGGTCACGAAGGTTCGTCCGGGTCATGCCGACCTCGCGGGCTGCCTGAAGTACGGGCTGCATGACGCCCGCGACGTTTTAGAGCGCGCGAGCGCACGCGAGACGACGGCACGGGTGATGGTAGGCGCGATGTGTTCGACATTCCTGCGGCAGTTCGGAATTCGCGTCTTCGGCCATGTGCGGGCGCTGGGCGGAATTGAAGTAGCCGCAATCGATACCACGCTCGCCAATCTTGACGCCTCGACGAAAAGGCGCGACGCCTCGCCTTTCTACACCGTGGATAACAGCCGCGACGACGCGATGAAAGCGGCCGTGGAAGCCGCCAAAGCCGCGGGCGATACGTTGGGTGGTTTGGTGGAGGCGCTTGCGCTCGGCCTTCCGCCGGGCATCGGCAACCACACGCAATGGGACCGCAAGCTCGACGGGCAGCTCGCTCAGGCGTGCATGTCGGTGCAGGCAATCAAGGCCGTGGAGATCGGTCTTGGGCGGGAGGCGGGCGCGCGCAAGGGCAGCGAGGTTCACGATCCCGTGGTGACGGATAGCAACCGCGCCGACAACCCCAACAATCCTTCGCCCTACCGGCGCGCGCGCAACAACGCGGGCGGCTTGGAAGCTGGCATGACCAACGGTGAAACTCTCATCGTACGCGCGACGATGAAACCGATCTCGACGCTGATGGAGCCCCTCGACACGGTGGATATCGAAACCGGAAAGGCGGCGAAGGCGTCCACCGAGCGCAGCGATGTGTGCGCCGTGCCTGCCGCGAGCGTAGTGATCGAGAACGCGATCGCAGTAGTGCTCGCGGGTACCATGCTCGAAAAGTTCGGCAGCGATTCGCTGGATGAAACCCGCCGCAATTTTGACGCGTACCTGAAGACGCTCGGTTCGTATCCTCCCAAGCCATGAACCAGTACTACCGTTACGACCGTACCAAGACGCCGCGCACGAATCAGTTGACGCTGATCATCCTGTGGACGACGGTGGCGGTGACGGCGGCGCAATTCATGGACGAACGCCAAGTCATCACCGAGTATTTCAAGTTAGCGCCGGCAGACCTTTGGCGTGGCTGGTACTGGCAACTCTTGACGGTAACGCTCGTGCACGGTGATCCTCTTCATCTTGCCATGAACTGCTTGGGGCTTTGGGTTTTCGGGAGCATTCTTGAGCCCATGATCGGGAAACCGGCCCTCGCATTCCTTTATGTCCTGTCGGCGTTGGGGGGAAGCGTCGCCATCGTCATGACCGGAGAGGTAGCGATCGCAACCGTTGGAGCCTCCGGTGCGATCTATGGTCTTTTTGGGGTGCTTGTTGGATATGCCTATGGCCGATTTGGCAGTCTGAGCGGTATGTGGAACTCAGTTGCAGGAAGCCGCTTGATCGTCATCTTGGTCTACCTCGTTGTAACGAGTTTTCGTCCAAATGTTTCTGTTGCCGGACATATCGGCGGACTGATCGTCGGTTTACTGCTTGGATATCTGCTCGAACGCAAACATGCAAAAACCATACTTCTTGGCGAGAAAATTGGCGCAGGCATCGTATTCGCGTTGGTTATCGGCCTATCGATATACGTTCTTACGCCTGTGCATCGCGGGGCCTATTGGATGATCAAATCGGGAGAAGCTGTTGATCACCGGTTGAAGAACGGCGAGTGGACATTTTTGGACTCTGGACAATCCCAAGACATCGAACTCGCGCGGGACTATTTTAAACGCATCGGCCCCGATGTGGATAAGACGCCCGAGTATGGAAGGTTGAAAGAGTCGCTTCACAAAGCGCTCTTTGGCCCTCAGGACTCACCGAAACACGAGCCTGGAAACCTGAATCCGCCCGCGCCGGTTGCCACACCAGAATCCGCGCCAACTCTTACACCGGAGCCCGAACCTACCGCTCCCACAGATTGACCATGTCCTCGCCCTTGGCCTTCAGGATCAGATTGCAGACCTCGCGCACTGCGCCGTGGCCGCCGCTGGCTTTTGTTTGATAGCGGGCGACCGCCACCACCTCCGGCATGGCGTTGGCCACAGCAATAGGCAAGCCAATCTGCCTGAGCGCGCTTACGTCGTTGATGTCGTCGGCGCAGTAGGCGACATTCTCCGCCTTCACGCCCGTTGCCTTCAAGATGAAGGTAAGGTGCGCGCCTTTGCGGCTCACACCCGGATAATAGTAGCGCAGGCCGAGCTGCTTCACGCGGGATGCTACGCGCGGCGAGTTCTCGGTCGTCATCACGGCAACCGGGATGCCCGCTTTCTCAAGCATCACGATGCCCATGCCGTCGGGGATATGAAAGCGCTTCATTTCCTCGCCGTCGGCCCCATAGTAGACGCCGCCATCGGTAAGGACGCCGTCCACGTCGAGGATCAGGAGTTTCACGCACGCGAAATCCTCGCTGGTGGCACGAGAAGGCGTGGTGCGCGACCGGGCGTCATTCCCGCGCAGGCGGGAATCCAGTTTTTTCTTGGATGAATCTGGATGCCCGCCTTCGCGGGCATGACGAGTGCTCGGCTTCGTCTGCACTGAGTTAGCGTCGATCTTCTTCTTTGCCATCATTGTCCTTCTTCTGTTCCTTGCCGATTTCGTCGAGCAATTGGTCAAGCCGCTCGCGGATATAAGCGTCAATGCGACGACGAAGCTCTCTCGGAAGCTGCGGAACCGGGCGTTCGGGGGATGTCTCCGGTGTCGCCGGCGCTTGTGGCTTGGTTGGTGCGGATGGTTGCCCGACGGGAGGCCGCGGCGTCACCGGCGATACGAGCGGAGCCGGGCGTGGTTCCGCTACCGGAGCTTGATAGCGAGGCAACGCTTCATCATCGGCCGTTACCGTGCCTTGCGTGGCATCCTCATCGGCCGCGCGGCGGAACTCGGCAGCGCCTTCCTCGATGTTGCGGCCAAAGCTTTTGGCAAGGCCCGAAACGGATGACGCGAAACTTTCGGCGAAGCCGCCGCTACCCTTGCTATTGTTGTCTTTGTCCTGGCCTGCTGTACCCAAACCCTCGGCGAATCCCTCGGCGATGGTCTTCGGATCGTGCGATGCGCGCTGGTCGGCGAAACGTTTCCAGATCGTGCCGAGCACCGCTCCACCTTCTATTAGCAGATAGATGGGTACTGCCACCAACCCCATGGAGATCGGATCGCCTGTGGGTGTAAGGAGCGCGCCGAGCACGGCGGAGACGAAGATGATGATGCGCCGGTGTTTCGCGATGTGCTCGCGCTGGATGATTCGAAACCTGACGGCGGTCGACACAATCAGCGGCAACTGAAAGGTCAAGCCGAGAATCAGCATCATGGCGAAGACAAGACTATAGAAGTACTCAATGCCGATGAAGTCGTTGGGAACGACCGTACTGCCGAACGAGAGCAGAAAGTCCAGCGCCGTCGGCAGCATGACGAAGAGGCCGAAGGCCATGCCGCCGAGAAAGAGCAGGATTGCGAGCGGTATGGCCACGAAGCCGAAGCGCCGCTCGTGGGGGTAGAGGGCCGGCCGGATGAACATCCAGAGCTGGAACACGATCCAAGGCATGCAGATCAGCGTCGAGAGATAAAAGCTGATCTTGATGCTGAGCGAGAAGGTGTCCATGGCGGTGAGGCGCGCGAGCTTGCTGCGGCCATATTCAGTGAGTAGCGTATCGACCACGACCTTGTGCACATCCTCCCAGAAGGGCCAGAGCGCGAAGATCAGCACGACGAAGGGGATGACGGAAAGCAGCACCACCCGGCGCAATGCGTCGAGGTGGTCGCCGAAGGACATTTCCTTTTTCTCTGGATTCATCGCGGCCCATGCTCGCCGCGCGCCTGTCAGTTGTAAAGCGGTAAGAACGTGTTGTCAGGGTTGTTCTAAAGTTTGGTGGAGCGTTACGCCGAGCGCAGCCGGTGTCCAGAGACCAGCGGAAAACCTGGATTCCGGCTTTCGCCGGAATGACGAGAAGGTGCCGCTAGGGTTTGAGCAGTTTCAGCAGGCCGCCGCCCAGCGCGTTATTCTTGGCGATCAGCGCGAGTTGGAGCTGCTGCTGGTTCACCGAACTCAACAGCGACGTCACGCCGGAGGCGAAGTCCGCGCCGAGGAGATCGTTGCTCGCGACGCTCAGAGAACTGATCTGCGTCTGGAATTGGTTCTGCGCGGAATTCTGTGTGCCTTGGATGCCGGCGATCTGCGACTGCGTGGCGAGGAGCGAGTCCTGAAAGCCGCCAATAATCGTGCTCGCCTCGTCAAACGTGAACGAGGCGGGGTCGTTGGCGAAGTTTTGCAGGCTGCTCAAGCCTGGGCTTGCGACGGTAACGGTGCCGCTCCCCGTATAAAGCTGCGTGCCGCCGCCCTGAGTGGTGAACGTCGTGGTATCGCCGGCTGCGGCGACAGTATCGTCAATGGTGAACGATCCGGTGACACCGCCCGCGTTTGTGAAAGAAATATCGTTGCCGTTGCCGGTGACGGTCACGCTGTTGACGGTGACACTGGCGTCGGTTCCGGCGAAGATGCCGGTTTCGCCGGCGCCGAATTGGCCGCCTTGAACGTCTTGGATGCTGATGGTGTTCGCGGTGCCTGCGGTTTCCTGGTCAAGTGTCACGGACCCCGCGCCGGCAGTGGCTGTTACACCTGTCTGTTCGGTGGTGGCGTTGATCGCTGCAGCGAGAGCGGCGTCACCGCTTCCGTCATAGTTGATGGTCACGCCATTGAGCGTAAAAGAGTTGGCCGTGCCTGGCGTTGTGAGCGTCGTAGTCGCGGCGGCACCAACGGAGTTGATCGTCACGTCGACGTCGAAGTTCTCCGACGACGCGCCGTTGATCTGCGTGACAACTTCGCCGGTGAGGATGTCGGCGGAATCGTCGGTCAGCTGGATTTCGCCACCACCGCCGAAGGGGGTGAGGTTCGGGCCGAGCAAGCCGCCAAGCGATTGCACTTCGGCGCTGATGGCGCTTGAGATCGCTGCGTTGGTCGCGTCGTCGCCGAAACCGCTGTTGAGCTGGGCGGTCAGCGACTGAATGTTATTGACCGTGTCGTTGGCGAGCGAGAGATTGCTTTGGGCGAATGCGGCGGAACTTTGGCTAATCTGAAGACCGCTGCTCTGCGCCTGAAACCCGCCGAGGTCGGAGAGCGCCTTTAACCCGGCGAAGAGGTTGCCGATGCTGATATTGCCGATGGATTTTTCCCCGCTCGACACTTCCTGCGCCGACGTCGCGAAGGAGTTGTTGGTCTTGGTGAGCACGCCGAGAAGCTGCGCGGCTAAGGCGGACTGACCGACTGCTTGAACAGGCATGGTTCCTCCTCCGTGAGACCGCATGCTACGACGAATTTCGGACTGGAGGAAGTATACCCGGCGGTTTCAACGAAAGAAAGACGAATCTTACAAAATGACACGTGGTAGTCTGGATCGCTGGCGTGTAGCGTCACGCGCCCTCACGTGACGGACGTCCATAATACCATAATATAAGAAGCCATCCGAGGGCGCATGGCGCTACGGGAACTCGATCTGCAAGCCGTTCTGAGAAGCGTTCGCGCCAGTTTCAGTCCCGAAGAAAGTGGCAGGAATAGCCGCCGGGATTTTTCACCAGATAGTCTTGGTGGTATCCCTCGGCGAGGGTAAAGGTTCCTGCTTCCGTGATCTCTGTGACGACCGGCTTTGGCCACTTTCCGGATGCGTTCACGCGAGCTTTGACCGCTTCGGCAGCCACGCGTTGCTCAGGGGATGTGAAAAAGATGGCCGAACGGTATTGCGTGCCGGTGTCATTGCCCTGGCGGTTGGCGGTCGTTGGGTCGTGCATGCGAAAGAACCAATTCTCGAGCAAATCTTGATATGAGAGCTTGCCGGGGTCAAAGACCACCCGAACGGCCTCGGCGTGTCCTGTGGTTCCGGTCTTGACATCGTTATACGTCGGCGCCGCGCTCTTTCCGCCACAGTACCCGACGTCGGTTTCGAGCACGCCGGGGATCTTGCGAAGAATGTCCTCCATCCCCCAGAAACATCCGCCGGCGAGAATCGCGGTTTCGCGCGTGGCGCCGCTCTCTGTCGCTTTGCCTGATATTTGATCGTTCGTCATGGTGTTCGTCTCTGGGGAATCGGTACGCCCGCCGTCCGGTCTGCTCGTACACGCGCTCAACGCCAGTATCGCGTAGACCACGAACGTCGTGAATGAGAGTCGCATGGGTAGAGTATAGCACGCACTGAAGCCGGCGTCAGCGCGTTAGAGCCCGCGCAACTTGGTCGCTTCGTACACCCGCTTGATCGCCACCATGTACGCGGCGCGGCGATACGTGCATGGGAATTTCTGGCCCGGGTTATTGGTGTTCTCGTTGACCATCACCTCGTGAACATTGCGGAACGCGGACGTCATCGAGTCGTTGAGGCGCTCGTTCACTTCTTCTTCCTTCCAATAGAAGTTGTTCTGGTTCTGCACCCATTCGAGATAGCTGACGTATACGCCGCCGGCGTTGGTGATGATGTCGGGCAAAACGTGTACGCCCTTGTCAGTCAGGATCAGGTCAGCCTCGGGCGTGAGAGGGTGGTTGGCGGCCTCGATCACCCATCGGGCCTTGACGCCGTTGGCGTTGCCGCGCGTGATTACTTCGCCGAGCGCCGCCGGAATGAGCACGTCGCATTCGGTGAACAGAATCTCGTCGCGCGAGATCTTGGCTTGTTGCGCGTCGAAGTTCTTGATGGAGCCGTCCCTGAGCTGGCATTCCCAGAGCTTGTTGACATCGAGCCCTTTCGGGTCATAGAAGGCGGCAAATGCGTCGGAGACACCGATCACCTTGGCGCCCATTTCGTGGGCGTACTTCGCGGTGTGGCTGCCGACATTGCCAAAACCCTGAATCACGACGCTCTTGCCTTCGATGCGGTCGCCGTTCGCCTTCAACATCTCACGCGTCGCGAACATCACGCCACGCCCGGTGGCCTCGTTGCGTCCGAGCGAACCGCCAAGCGCGAGAGGCTTGCCGGTGACGACGGCGGGTGTGAACCCATGGAGACGCTGGTACTCGTCGAGCAGGTACCCCATCACTTTGGCGTTGGTGTTGACGTCGGGGGCGGGGATGTCCGTTTGCGGACCGATGAATTGCGAGATAGCGCGCGTGAACGAGCGCGTCACCTCTTGAATTTCGTATTCATTGAGCGTCGATGGGTCGATGCTGATGCCGCCCTTGCCGCCGCCGAAGGGGATGTTGACGACGGCGCACTTCCAGGTCATGAGCGAGGCGAGCGCGCGCACTTCCTCAAGGTTGACTTCCGGGTGGTAGCGCAGGCCGCCTTTGTACGGGCCGCGGGCATTGTTGTGCTGGATACGGTAGCCCTCGAAAGAGCGCAGGCAGCCATTGCGGTCCTTGATGGTGACGTTGACGAGAAGCTCGCGCACCGGGCGCTTGAGGAAGTCGCGGTAGTTCTGGTCAAGCTGAAGACGATCCGCCGACAGGTCGAATTGCATGTTTACGTTCTCGAAAGGTGTGCGCTCACGCTGCAGCACCATCGTCCGCTCGCCTACCGATGTCGCCATGCCGTTCTCCTGTCGTTCAGTGCCTTGTTGTAATCGCGTCAGAGCCGAATTTTGATTTTGGGGAGTTTGGCGCGCGAGGGCAAGGGTTCACGGCAGAAAAACAGGCTCGAACCCGTGAAGCGAGAGTAAACTCCTTCATCCATGGCGGCGCTTCGGCTTCATCTTGTCTTGATGCTCATCGGAGTTGGCGCGGGCCTCTACTTCGCTTATGCGTCCGAGGGCAACTCGCTCGTGGCGCCACTCAACGCCGGGAAACTCGCGGCGTGGCGCTCGTCCGTGCTGCGGGACGAGGAAGCGAGAATCAAGCGGTTGAACGACGATTTCGGCGCAAGCGCAGAGCGCGACCAATCACTCGTGGAGGTTCGCAGGGAAACCCGGAGACAGCGTCTCTTGCTTGGCCCGGCGCCGTTATCGCGCCGCCTTGCCTGGATCGCCGTTGGCGTCGTCATGTTCTCGTCGGCCTTCGGCGCGTGGACGTTGGTGCGCCGGCAGATGCGTTTCATGTACGGAAGCCGCCTGGCCCACATCGCGCGGGCGCTGGCGTTCGCGGCGTTGCCACTCGTTCTGCTTTCGGTGATTGGTGGTGCTGCCGCGGGTATTGGCGCAGCAACATATTGGCCGGTTTCGCCGGTGCGGCCGGACTACAATCCGCGAACGGTGATCGACGTATCCGGTTTGGGAGTGAGTTGGGGACACCTTGGCCTGACATTGAGCGCGGTCGCCGGAATTGTGGCCGCAATTGTAGCGGGGTTGCTTCCGGCGCGAACCGGGACTCAAGCGACCGCGCGCCATTCTAGCGTAGCAGCGGTCACAATCGACGCAGCGGGAGTCTGTGCGGGGGCGTTCCTGTTGGCGCTTTCGCTCCCAGCTATTGACCGTGTGGTATTTGAGCTCGCGTTTCCAGCGCTCAGCGCGGCACTCGCTGCGTGTGTCGTAGCGCTTGTGCTGGTGCGATTGTTCGCCGGCAAGGCTGACATAGCATTGGCGCGACGTGGGCAGTTGGCGCTCGCGGGTACAGCCGGCATGGGCGAATGGGGGCGCGCGCCAGCGATTCAGGACGTTATGGGAGACCATTCCGTTCGCGGTCTTGGCGTGTCGCTCATCATGCAGCGAATCTCAACGGCGGCGGCGTTGAGCTGCATCGCCATCGTGGTCTTCGGGTTCAAGGTCAGCGACCTCGGAGGCGCGCGGATAATCGCGCTTGCAGGGTTCGCGAGTGTCGCGGCTCTTGCGCTCGGACGAGCGACGATCGCGCTTCCCGCGTTGATGCTCTGGATCGCCCCGCGTTTTGGCATCGATATGGAACACGCGTGGTTGCTTGCCGATCTGTCGCTGGTTGCAATTCCGTTCGCGACGCTGTGCGATGGCTATCTGTCACTCACATTGGCGAGCGCGTTAAACCGGCGCGCGGACGACGTGCTGCTTACCGAGGAAATATTTGACGACGCAGACATCGTTGAGGAGCTTCCCGAAGATTTAGAAATGAACCAAACGCCGATTGCTAAAACGAAAGAGCCGGTATCTCGCGACACCGGCTCCTCGTCAACTCAGTGAGAAAGAGATTGGTTAGTGTTAACTATATAAACGATTGGCCATCGTGCAACAATAAATTGTGGTTTTTAAGAATAAATTTTCACCATCTGGTGTATACATGTTTCAAAAAGACACATAAAACGAACATCGACGACAAAATATTGCTTTTTGAGGATTTTTATCTCAATCGGCACTGATACGCTTCACTCTTTCCCGGTTTCACTCTCTTCCCCTTCCTATTACTGAAGCGGTCAACCGTTGAACAAGAGGCTTCGTCGTCTTGTGGCCTACCCTGGATCACGTGTGAGCACGATCGAGCTGAGCCCTTTGATGTTCGCGCACTTGTCCGCGCCGCCGCTGTGACATTCGGCCGGATTGGGAATTAAAAAGCGGAACGGTCCCCCCTTGTCGGCGGGAAGCGGGGCGTTGCCAAGGCGGTAAACCACGAGCGCCTTTTGAACATTTACGAGCGGCACGGCCGCCCTGAACCCATCCGCCGATGCGAGTGCGGCATGGGTCGCTCCAGGCTTTACGCCGGCCATCTGGATCAACGCCGCGAATTCGATGGCACCGCCCTCCCGGCCGGGAATGATAGCGGATACGTCATCCACTTGGCCCGCCATGCGCTTGAGGTCGAGCAAGCCGAACTCGCAGGCGCGAAAGACTTCTCCCGTGATGCTCAGGGTATCCATACATGCTTCCTTCCATTGAAATTCAAGCCGCTGAGGAAATGACGTTGCCCATTATGCGCCTTCGCGCGCGCGTAACGTCCCGATCAGGCTCGACAACTTCTCGACTTTTGCCTCGCGCATACGTTCTTTCAGGTCGCGCGCGATGCGCTGGGGCGCGTCCGGCTCGACAAAGAGCACGGTGCCGAGTTGCACGGCGCTTGCCCCGCACACCATGAAGTCGAGCACGTCGTCGGCGGTGCAGATGCCGCCGATGCCGATCACTGGAATCTTTACCGCTTTGCATGCCTCGTACACACAGCGCAGCGCGATGGGCTTGATCGCCGGACCGCTCAGGCCACCCATGCCGTTGGCTACCAATGCCTTGCGCTTGCGCCAGTCCACGTTCATGCCGAGCACAGTGTTGATCAAACTTAAGGAATCCGCGCCAGCCGCCTCGGCGGCGCGGGCGATGTCCGCGACGCTCGTGACGTTGGGCGAGAGCTTCGCGATCAATGGAAGTTTCAGCACCTTGCGAACTGCCTTCACCAGCTTTTCGCAACCATCGGCGGTGGTGGAGAACTGCAGCCCACCCGCGACGTTCGGGCAGCTCAGATTCAATTCGACGGCCGCGATGTCAGATTCATCGTTAGCGCGTTCGGCGACCCATGTGTATTCATCGAGGTCGTGGCCGACGATGTTGAGCACGATCTTTGTCGGCTTGCCACGAACCAACTCGCGCATCAGCGGCAAAGTATTTCGCGTGTAGCTCTCCCAACCCTCGTTGGGCAGGCCGATGGCGTTGATCATCCCCGACGGCGTTTCGCAGGTGCGCGGATAAGGATTGCCGAGGCGCGGCTCTCTGCTGATGGACTTCCCCACAATCGCCGAGAGCCACGAGAGATCATCATAAGCGGCGAGTTCCTTGCCGTAGCCTGAACAGCCGCTGGCAGTCATGAGCGGGTTGTGCAGCGCGAGCGAGCCGACATTGACGGAGAGGTCGATGCTCATGAGGCTGCCACTCCTGTGGCAGGCAGTGTTTCCTTCGGCTTCTTTCTCGGGTCAGGTGTGAAGATCGCCACGATGATCAGGCCGATAACGCCGCCCGTGATGCCGGAATCCGCGACGTTGAAAATCGGGAACTTGCGAGGCGGCTGTCCGGGGTCGAGGGCGACCGTGGAGTAGACCGGGATATCGAAGGGCCAATAGAGGAAATCGCGTACCGCCGTCGTTTCCTTGCCGTAGTTGGGGTTCGGCTCGTCCGGCCCGAAGGCGAAGCGCACGTCAGCGGTCTTGTGGAAAAGCCGGTCGTGGAGGTTGCCGAGCGCCCCGCCGGTGATCAGCGCGTAGCAGAGCAACGTGAACCAGCGTTCGCGCGGTGTGCCTGCGACAATATAGAAGAGGATGCCGAGCACGCCGATGCTCAGGATAGCGAAGGGGATCGAGCCGTCGGAGCCGATGGAGAACGCGGCGCCGTAGTTCTCGGCGTATTTGAAATGGAGTGCGCCGGGGATGAACTCGACGCCTTCTTCGCCGTGGCGGCCGCTGTCATGCTCGATTCTTGAAACGCCAGCATGAATGAACGGCGTTTTAACAGTCAACGCGCTCTCCGCCCATTCCTTCGACGCCAGATCGGCGGCGAGCAGAACGAGCACGACGACCCAGAACCTGACTTTGGTGCCGACGAGACGCTGGAACAACGACGATGGCTTTTCAGGCGTTTCGCTCATGACGATTTGGAGTATAGCAGCGAGCGGACGCTCCGAAACCGCTTGTTAGGGCGCAAGACCGTTCGGCTGCGAACACAAAAGATTTTGTGGCACGGGCAGAGAAAAGAATACAAAATGACTCTTCCTCGACTCCCCCTCCCGGCTATTCTTGCGCCCTTCCAAGCGGAGGATGTTTCATGTTTCGTAAGTATTGGCATAACAAAACCCGGTTTGTGGCATTGGCCATTGGGATTTTCTGTTCCAGCTTCCTGTCGGCCCAAACAGCATCGCAGGTCGATGGCGGCGGCGACCCGGGTGCCGGCGCGTTGCTCCTCACCGTGGACGACACCGGAGGCGCGTCACCGGGATGGGGCGCATCGTTCAACGGCGTTGCGGATGTCATCGAAGCCGCGACGTTGAGCTTGGCGGATCAAACCTCTGGCAATGTTGTATATAGCGGCGCTAACGGCGATCCCGTTGACTGGAGCAATCTCACCGCAATTACCGACGGGCCAGCCGTTGGCGACTACGCGACGACCTTCTGCAAGTGGGATAATACCGCGGATGGCGGGTCCGGTATTGAAGTGGAACAATTCACCTTTGCCGATGCCACGTCGACGAGCGGGTACATTATCGTGGTCTTTAAGATTACGGCTACCGCCGCGATCGCCAACGATCTCAGTCCGACACTCTGGGTTAATTTTAATGTCGGCGGCGCCACCAGCAATACTGACGACGAAACAGAGGATCTCAGCGCTGGCGGGGTTCCGCTCATCCGGCATTTCGATGGAGCGGGCTCCGATCAGTTCGGCCTCGCGCTTTTGAGCGGCACTCCGCAAAACGTGGATTATGAAATGACGTTTCCAGCGTCCGATGCCGGCGAAATAATCGCTCTTTTTACCGATGCCGGCATTGACGCGGATATCGGCGCGCCTGGACAAGAAATTTTTACCGCCATGACGGCTCCCGATATCAGTCTCCCCGCCATCGGCGACACGGCGATCATCGCTTTCGCCATTTGCGCGGGTGTCACCGCGGGCGACGTGCAGCAGGCAGCGACCGATGCCGACGCCGCATGGAACACGGACGCCGGGGTCGCCGGTTGGGTCGGAACACTCGCGGACGTCGTCAATGGCACCACGGCCGGCAGCGGTCTCGTCATCAACTTTGGCGGATTTCCCGGACCGGTGATCGACAGTATCTCCCCATCCAGCGGCGTGATGGGGGGCGGCGACACCCTGACCATCGATGGCATATTGCTTACAAACCTCACAGGCGTGAGCTTCGGCGGCGGAACCGCGATAGCGCCCGTCGTTGGAGGATCGGACTTCAGTCGCACGGTCGTAACACCACCGCAGTCCCCATCCGGAACGGTCGACCTCACGTTTGAGTCCTCGGACGGAGATACCGAAGTGGCAGGCGGCTTCGACTACGATCCATGCACCACGGCCCCAACGATCGTCAGCGTATCCCCCGATGAAGCCCTTATCGGTTCCGACGTCATCATCACGGGAACGGGATTTCTCTGCGATGTTGAGGCGAATATTGAAGTCCGGTTTGGAACGCTGGACGCGAATTTCAATGTCGATAGCGATACGCAAATCACCGCGATCGTTCCCAATGGAACGGTTGGGGACTTGGTAGCCGTCGAAGTCGAAAATTCCGCCGGCACCGCCAGCCTGCCAAACGCATTCACCTACGAAGAACCGGACGATGGCGACGATGGCGGCGCCGACGTTGAAACGCCCGAGTCCGTGCTCTTCGGCCAAAACGCCGGTTGCTCGGCGCAATCCGCGGTTGCCGCGCCGGGCATCACGTCCATCTATCTTGGCGCCATCGGCGCGGCTGCGCTACTCCGTATACGCAGACGGCGCAAGAACCGGGCGTTTTGAACTCAGGTTGTCATTTCGCCGCCGCGATGGCCGCGAGCGCGCTCAGGTATGCCCGGTGCGTTTCGTCGTATCGATCCCGCGACGAACTCAATCGAAGCGCGAAAATCTTCTTCGAGCCGAACACGAGAGCGATATTGTAGCGTCGCTCGCTACCGCTTTCGTTTACGGTGAAATCGGCGTTCCACGTATCCGGCGTATCGGTCGCCCAGCCTTCCCGTTCGATGCTTGCACCCTCCGGAATCGCGCTCTTTCTGAAGAGAGCAATCAACGCGAATACATCGCCCGGCAATATTGGCGCGCTGACATTCGTAATGGCGATACCCGCCGGTTGCTGCCCGTCATCGGCCCTCCACGGCGCGGTCAATCTTGCCACGCGCTTGCCAGTCTGCGCAAGCCATTCCCGCTCAGCCGCGAGACCCTTGCAAAACCCTTCCAGTTCTTTTGCGTCCGTGCCGGGCGTGAACCTCATGCTATCGGCCAGCGCACGAGCCGCCATAAAGTCGGCGTTTGCATAGTGGTCGGTGGTGGTAATGACAATGACGAATACGCCGTCATCGGTGAAGGCCAGCCAATACTCTTGAAACCGTTCAGCGCTCGTGCGTAGACGAATCTGCGCGATTTCGCGGTTGCCGGCGCTTCCAAAACGCACCGGATCGACGACGCCTCCGCCAGACGGCTTCAACGACGCCGCATAACGATCAAGGAACGCCGTCTGCTCCGGCTGCGCGACGAATAACGCCTCGCGCCAGACATCCATCGCGCGGCCGGCAGAATCGCCCCGAGGCTTGAGAGCCACGAGCGCGCCCCAGTCATTGGGCGTCTCCACCCAGCCATCGGGAAGAGCGGCGGTGAAGCGCGTGGTGACGATACGTTTCTCTTGTTTCTCTGGCGCTTCGACTGGTTTACCGTCGTCGGGCTTGTCAGACGGCATTGCCGGCTGCTGCGCCAGCGCAGCTCCCGCGAGAACAGAAATGACGCAAATTTTGATCATGGCTTGTTCTGTCGAAGCGTATCGAGAATCCTGCGGCCGCCATCATCGAGCAGCCTTTGCGCGAGCTTCACAGCCGCATCGCTCGCATTATCGGAAGATACCGTGACATTGCCAAGCGCCTTGGCCGATCCATCGACAGCGAAGATGCCGCTGGAAATATTCAGTTGGTCCCTCTGTTGCCGCGCATGGACGCCAACGGGAACCTTGCATCCGCCTTCGATCGTGCGCAGAAATGCGCGCTCTGCTTCACAGGCGATGCGGCTCGGGCCGTGGTCGAGCGCCGCGCACAGTTTCGCCACGCGCTTGTCAGCCTTGCGCCCTTCGATGGCAATGGCGCCCTGACAAGACGCCGAAAGCCAATGTTCGGGCGCAAGTGGCATCGTCACAATCTCCGGCGGCAGCATGGCCGGCATCGGCGCAAGCGTCCCGTGCGCAATGTAGCCAAGTCTCAGCAACCCGGCAGCCGCGAGAATGATGGCGTCGTACTCGCCATCGGTCAGCTTTTTCACGCGAGTGTCGACATTGCCGCGCAGGTTTTTCACGGAGCAATCAGGGCGATGGGCGAGCAGTTGCGCGTTGCGGCGCAGTGCGCCAGTCCCGACGACAGCGTTGTCCGCGAGCTGTTCCAGCGCCCATGCGCCGCGATATGTCAAAGACGGCTTGCGCGCGAGTAGGACATCGCGATGATCCTCCCGCTCGAGAATGGCGAGAATGGCCAAACCCTCCGCATCGACCGTTTCAAGATCTTTGAGGCTGTGGACGGCGATGTCGCAATCGTCGCTTCGCAACGCGGCCTGTAGTTCCGCCGTGAACAACCCTTTGTCGCCGATCTCGGCGATGGGCGTGTCGAGATTCGTGTCGCCGCGTGTGGTGATGGTCCGGATTTCGACGCTGATGCCGGGTTTGGACTTTAAAAGCAGATCGCGCACATGTTCCGTCTGCCACAGGGCGAGTTTCGAACCGCGCGTGGCGATGACGATGCGTTCGCTCATGGCTGACCCGGTTGCTGGGCTGTTTGCGCCGCGTGGTGTTTGGGGAAGTAGGCGTCGATAGTTGGCCCTTTGAGCGGCCCAGCTTCCATCAAAATCACGATGAGCAGGATGATCAGCGCCATCAACCCATGCAGCATCTTGAAGCGGCGCGGGCTTAACGTCGTCACGCCGCGCGAGAGCTTGCCGATGCTGCGGCCCATGGAGATATCGATGGCTACCAGCGACGCGAAGAGCACGAGTTTCGCGTGAAAGGTGCTGTACCACGGTGTGCGGATGGTGTGGGCCTCGTCGGCATAGGGTTTGAGGTAATCGAGGATACCGCCGCCGGGTTCGCCCACTTTGAAAATCAACAACAGGCCGAAGATGAGCAGCACTATGAGCGACGGCAATGTCACGAAGAAATACGACCGCCTCACGAAAGGAATCAACCGCTCACGCGTTTCCGCCGGTTGTGCCACCGTAAATGCTAAAAGTCGCGAGAGCGTCAGGAGGCTCCCCGCGTAGACAATCACACCGAGCATATGAAAGGCGAGGAACCAGTTTCGCATGTCCATGATCGAACTCCGCCACGACCATACGTCATGGGAGCGGAAATGTCAGCAGCATCTTGGGGTGTGGCGCAGGACTTCGAGAATACGAGAGGTCTCCGGCGCGGAAGCGATGACTGGAACTGTTGGCAACGCTTGCTGCACTTCGGCGTCAAAGCCACTGTCAGGCGGACACACAGCGACCACATGACGGTATTTGCTCCCGGCGCTGACGATCGCGCCCGAATCGAACTCGTCCTCGTCTTCGAAGATCATCAGGTCGACGCGCAAGCCCTGCTCACGCGCGTGAGCGAGCGCTTGACGCGCGGCATCGACGCTGCTCCCACGTGCAATGACCAGCCATGGAGACGCAGCGATGTACGCCGCGAAGCGCTTGCCCTCGTCCGCGTTGGCGGCCGTCATGCCTTCCGGCGGTGGCATCAGATCCATCACGCAAGCCATATGAACCATTATAACATTTGAACCGGGGTTGTTTACCGTCCCTTGGAGTAACGGTCGATCTCGCGTTTTGAATCGCGTGTCTTCATATCTTCGCGCTTGTCGGCTTTGCGTTTCCCGCGGCATACCGCGATCGCCACCTTCGCGCGCCCCTGCTTGAAGTAGACCTTGAGTGGAACGAGCGTCGTGCCTTTCTCGTTGAGCGCCTTGCGGATCGACTCGATTTCTCGCTTGTGCAATAACAATTTTCTTTTGCGCTGCGGTTCGTGCTGAAAGGCCGGCCCGGCATTGCGGTATTCGGGGATCAGCACGCTATGGAGCCAGACGACGGGCGAATGTTCGTCGACTCTTGCGTAGGAAGCCAGGAGTTGGCACTGGCCGTCGCGCAGGGATTTTACCTCAGTGCCGACAAGCTGGATTCCTGCCTCGTACTGTTCGATAACATGGTAGTCGTGAAATGCGCGGCGATTGGACGCGACGAGATGCTCGCCGTCCGCTTGCTTCTTCGCTTTGCCGCCCTTCGACATAGGCGTGACTATACGCGGCCATACTCAAGGTTGCTATGATGCCGCGCATCTAACGAAAGGCTCCACATGACCATTCGCATTTTCTTCGCTGCATTGGCTCTCACGCTCGCCGCGTGCCAGACCAACCCGATCACCGGCAAGTCGGAGTTCGTCGTCTATAGCTACGCCGAGGAAAAAGCCATGGGCGACGAGGCCGTCGCCCCAATCCTCGCCCAGCTTGGAGGCGAATACCCCGACCCCGCGCTCAAGAGCTACGTCGAGGGCGTCGGCCGGAAGGTGGTGAGCGAGGGCCGCCGCCATATCAAGAAGAAGGGCCACGACGAGTTTCCCGATTGGGACTTTCAGTTTTATGTCGTCAACGACTCGCTGGTAAACGCGTTTGCGCTTCCGGGCGGACATGTTTTCGTCACGCGCGGCATATTGAACGAGATGAAGTCCGAGGCTGAACTGGCGGGCCTGCTCGGTCACGAGGCGTCGCACGTATTTTTGCGGCACGGCGCTCGCGCCATGTCGACGAACCTGCTCGTGGTGCTTTCGGTGTCGGTGTTGGCCGTTTCGCTGCCTGAGGATTATCAGTGGATCGCCGCCGTCAGCGGCGTCGCGGCCAACCTCTATCTGCTGAAATATTCGCGCGACAACGAATCCGAGGCCGATGAATGGGGCATGGAGTTCTCGGTCAAGGCAAAGTACGAAGCCGACGGCATCATCAATCTCATGCGCACTCTCGAACGGGTGAGCGGCGGCGGTGGCGGGCCGGATTTCCTCTCAACGCACCCTTCGCCGGGCAATCGTATCGTCACGCTCTCTGGATACAAAAAGGAAAAATACGCCACGGCCACGCCCGATAACGGTTACGTGAAGGGTAAGGAGTCCTTCGATTCGGCCATGGTCAGCGTCAACAAGACCTCCGAGGCCTATGCTCTCGTGGACAAAGGCGACAAGGAATCCGCCGATGCAGCCTCGATGTTCGAGAATGGCGACGAGTCAGGCGCGGAAAAGCGCTATCGCAGCGCGCTCGGGCATTACAAGCGCGCGGCTAGCATGCTTCCCGCCCACGGCTTGATCCAGAGGAAGGCGGGCGAAACGCATCTCGTACTCGAGGAGCACAAGCAGGCAGTCGAGTATTTAGAGCGCGCACGCAGTCTGGACGGAGCTGATTTTTATGAAGACTATCTTTACGGCACGGCGTTGATGTCCCTTGGCCGCCATCGCGAGGCGTTGAAACTCTTCGAATCGTCATTAAAGGTCGCGCCGGAAAACCTGATGGCCAAGTTCCGGGCGGGCATGTGCGCGGAAGCGATGGGCGACAGACAGCGGGCTTGCCAATACTATCTTGAAGTATACGAAGCGTTGCCGCCCGACAGCGACGACGCAACGTCCCTGCGCCAGAGGATCGTCGGTATGGGCTTTGCCGATCCGGCGGCCCCCGAGCCGGAACTTGAGCCTGCCAAAAAGCGCAAATCAGGCGGCGGCGAAGATGTCGAGCGTATCATCGTCAAGTGGCGCGACCGCGACGGGCTGTATCGCGCACTGCATGGCTTTGCGTCGGAGCACGATGACAGCCATCACGACAACCATGACGACGCACCGGACGGTCCAGCACCCCACGACGGTCACAAACCGGTGGAGAATCAGGCAGTTCCGCCCCGAAAAGACGAGTAGCGTTTGTCGTGCACTCACAAGAGAAAAGGAGAGGGCTAGCCCTCTCCTGTGGTGTTGAGCCTGTGCATTTACCGGAACTAGCAAGGCAGTCCATTGCGCTTCAAGCAGCCGGATGTCGTCGGGGAGCCGGTGAATGTAATTGTGCCGGTGTACACTGTAGCCGCTCCACCAATAACGCCGGACAGAGTTTCGAGATTCAGATGCTTCATCACTTTCCTCCTGAAATACTCACAACGAGAATCACCCGCGGGACCGCCCCGCCGGATGGTGAATAATGCTGTTATTTATGAATGTATTTGCCGTCGTTCTGCGCGCAGAAATCCTGCATGAACGATCCGGCGCTTGCGTTCTGACCGACATGAATGCCGATCAGCTTGCAGCCTCCTGCCTTCTTCGGCGCAAACCAGCCGGGAAAATCGTTCAGGATCGCTTGCATGTGATTCGACGATCCCCATTCGCCCGCGCCCGCTGGAATCGGCGCTCCGTCGGTGAGCAGCACCATGATGTCGAGGTCGTCCGGGTATTCCTGGCATCCGCGCCAGAGAGCCTTCCACGTGGGCGTGAGCGGCCATGTCCCCTTGTTTTTGACCTCTTCAATGGCGGCCTGGCGAATGTCGTCGGTGCATTGCACCAATTCGCCCTGCCACACGTCGGTGTTGGGCGATTGGCTGTAACCTCCAAAATGATCGCCGGCAGATCCGCCCTGACCTTCGGAGGTGCCGGCGAGCCAGACGATGTCGAACCAGAAGTTGTCGTCGATGGTCTTCAAAAAGTTGATCAGTTCGGTTTTGACGAGCATCAAGCGCGTGAGGCTGCCTACCACGTTGCCGTCGTAATCCTCGCCGCCGCCGACGTCGGTGACTTTCATGGACAAAGACATATCGATGATGAAGACCGCTTTGCCTTCGATCGGCTCATCAAAAAAGGGAGGGTCGTCAACGCCGCCCTCGATTTCCGGCTCGGACGGTTCGACTGGAGGCTCGCTGCCCTCTGTCGGTGGCGCGTTATTGCCCGAGCCGTCGCTTGACGGCATACGCAGAATGCCGCGTCCTGTGGGCGCGTCCGCTCCGTCGCTGTTCGCGGAGCGGAACAATAGTGGATCGAGGGGTTCCTCCGATTTCGAGGTTCCCTGCGCTGGCGCGCCATAGCCGCCGCCACCGCCCGAGCTTTTGCCACCACCAGAGCCAGAATCTTTTCCGCCACCGGTATCAGACCCCTTGCCGTCGCCGGTTCCTTTCGAGGCGCCGCCACTTCCGCCCGTCGAATCGCCGGCAGCGAGAATGTGTTCGGCGAGCAAGCGATCGGATGGGAAATCAAAGCCATAGGATGCGCCGGATGCGAGCGCAAAAGCCGCGACTCCAACCATTGCCGTGAGAAATTGTGCAGCTTTCATACATGTGCTTTCACACGAGGATCGGTCTCGCTTGAGGGCGCGAGGCCGATCAGGCAAGGTGCTGCGCACCGAGCCAGGCCGAGGCGAAAGTTTCCAAAGAGATCCGCCACGATGAATCGGGGCGCTACGGGGTTTCCGGCCGCGCTCGTAGAGACAGGCCGCCGCGACTATGAACGCAAGCAGCGTCATGGCAATTCCGCCCGACGACCCGCCTGACATCGAACAGCCTGCTGCTGCGGCAGCGTTCATCAGGGCGTTTCCGGAAGTGAATGCGAGGTCCGATTGAGCGGCGCTTTCGCTCGTTTTTATGACCAATGGGTAGATCGCACTCGCCGCCTGCTGCGGGTCGTCCGCGTCGCGCACCACGATTTCAACATGCGCGATGGGAGTGGCGATTTCCGGCGTTCCCGTGAGGATCAAGCGATCGTCTTCAACATACGTTTCGATGCCCAACGGCAAGCCGACGACGGACCATTCATATGGCGCGACTCCGCCGCTCGCCTCGACGGTTGCGGCGTACTGCTCGTCCGTCGTCCCGACGGGGAGAAAGGTCGTCGAAAGGAAGAGCGGCGAGCCATCGCCTGGCTTGTTCACCATGAGGGCGATTTTGGTATGCACGGTTTGGACGATGCCGGCGCCGCTGTCAGTAACAGTGAGGGATAGGGCATACACGCCGATGGCGGCGTCGGAGGCGCTGCCCGTGAGCTTCCATTGTCCCGCGTCTTCGCCGAGTTCGATGTCTTCGGGCAGACCTTGCGCCTCCAGCGCATAGGGCGCCATTCCGCCGTTGATGGCGAGAGCGACATCATACGCTTCACCGACAATGGCAGGCGGTAGCGTGCCTGTCAGGATCGACAATTTATCAGCTGCATCGAGAATGATGGTCAAACTCCCCGTCTGATGCGGGTTACTCGAGTCTTCTACGGCAAGGGTAAAGGCGGCGTCCTTCGCGATGACGCCTTCGAAGTGAAAGTTCGCGCCATCGTCCTGAACGAGCGTCACGCCGCCGGGCATGCCGCCCGGCGTCAACGTGAAGGGCGCCCAGCCACCGCTGTCGAAAGTATAGACGCCAGTTTCAAAATCTTCTCCAGTCACCATACCATCGAAAGTAATGGCGGAAGGAAGATCGAGCTTCCCATAGACGATGAATTCAGCCTCGAAGGTTACAGTTTGTGGCGGATTGGCGCTGTCGGTGACGGTATAGGTGACAACATAGGGTACAGGCAGACCGCTTCCAGGGTCAAGGACGCCTCCGACGTTCAGCGTCCAAACGCCTAAGGGGAGGCTCGTACCGCCCCCGGGAAACTTTGTCCCCGGAAGCACCGTCCAAAGGGAGAGTCCAGCGGGTAGTCCTGTCGCGTCGATGGTGTATGGCGCGAGTCCACCCGTGATGTTTGCGACTGTTTCGGAAGACGGCAGCTTGCCTTCAAAGCCCGAGAGCGTGGCAATATTGAAAACCGAAATCTTATTCTTCACCGCGAGCCCGAATTTCGCCTGAATAACTTTCGGGGGACTCGAACTGTCCGTGACATTGATCGACACCGCGTCGCCGGTCGTAACCTCGGGCGGCGTTCCACTTAACGTCGAGCCGGAAAAAGTCAGCCATTGCGGCAAAGTGGACGTGACAGAGATCGTGTACGGTTCGACGCCGCCAATGGGGTTGATCGAGACGCTGTAAGGTTGGTCGACGACCGGAGTAGGCAGTTCGTCAAAACCGAAAACCAACCCTTCGCTGATCGAAAGGTATACGGCTGCGACCATGCTTCCCGGCGGCGACGAACTGTCGGTCACGGCCAATGTCACAGTCAAGAGAGCGGGGTACCCCCAAAACAGAACCGGCGGCTTCTCGGGCATGCCGGTCAGCACCGTTTCGCCCCCTGCCTTTTGAAGCGTCACCCACGGCGATTGCGCCGCGCCGTTGATCGACCAGGTGTACGGCGCAGTCCCGCCGGAAACCTTGAGCGGCGACGATGTGTACGGCACGCCGACGACAGCGGGCTCAAGCTTCTCGGTTTCGATGGTAAGCGTGCCTTGAGCGAAAAGGCCGCTCGCACAGAAGATAAGGAGAATCATGAACTTGAGCGCGCCCATAGAAAAGCCTTTCGTCATCGATCGCCGCTTTCGACGGCGGTGCGGCTACTTGTGGACATATGTCGCGTCGTTGCTGGCGCACCAGTCCTGCATGAAGCTTCCGGCGTAGGGGCAACTCCCCACATGGACGCCGATCAGCTTGCAACCGTTGTCCTTCTTCCCGGCGAACCACCCGGGAAAATCGTTGTGGATGGCGTTGACGTGGGAGTAGTCGCCCCACTCACCTTCTCCCATGGGGAAAGGCGTGCCGTCCGTCAGCAGCACCATCACGCTCAGGTCGTCTTCATACTCGAGACATGCGCGCTGTAACGCCTTCCACGTCGGCGTTCCCCACCACATCGTTTGGGATTTCACGGCTTCGATCGCCGCTTCGCGGTTCTCCTCGGTGCATTGCACCAATTCTCCTGCCCAGACGTCCGTGTTGGGTCCGCAAATTGAGGACCCCGCGAGCCAGACGATGTCGAAGAAGTCGCCCTCGTCGCTTTGTTTGAGAAAGTTGATCAGTTCCGTCTTGACCAGCATCAGGCGGGAAAGGTTACTGACGACGTTGCCGTCATAGTCCTCGCCGGCGCCCACGTCGGTTATGCTCATCGACAAGGATACGTCGATGACGAATACGCACTTGCCGGCCACCGGCGCGTCGAAAAATTGGTGGGCGCCCCCGCTTTCCGTTTCAGGTTCCGACGGTTCCGCCGGAGGCTCGCCGGTTTCGGGCTCCGGAGCCGAACTTGCGACCGGCTCACTCGCCGGCATACGCAAAAAACCACGTCCTGTGGGCGCATCCGCTCCGTCGTCGCTTACGGAGCGAAACAACTGCGGGTCTACCGTTTTTTCGGTTTTCGAGCCGCTGGAGCCGCCGCCCGATGCCAGCGTGCCTGCATCGCCGCCGCTGGCTTCCTGCGCCTGAAGGCCGCTGGATTGAATGTTCAAGCTTTGTGAAATGCCCAGCGCTAATACAAAGGCGGCGCTCCCAAACGCTCCGGCAAGATATTTCGCGCTTTTCATAACACGTCCTTTCAAAGCAGGCACTTTCAAAGACAGCAAGCCCGTTCAAACGCGGTTCGTGTCCGGCCAAGACGCTTGAAAACTCGCATTCCGGCCACGAGCGCCAGCAGCGCAACGAGGACACAATGTCCCACGCCGTCGCCCGCGAGCGAACAGCCGGCGGCTGCGGCGCCCAGAAGAACGTCCGCTGGTGCGGCGGTGAAACCGGTGTCGCTGGGAACTTCGGGTGCGTCTTCGCCCGCCTTCACGAACAAGGTGTACGTGACGTCGGCGAACTGCTGCGGGTTCGATGCGTCCCGCGCCGTTACCTTGACGTATAATGTAGCGGCCTCGCCCTCGGGCGTGCCGGCGACGATCAGGCGATCGTCCTCCACATACGACTCGATACCTTCGGGCAGGCCAATGACCGACCACTCGTAAGGCTTCGCTCCGCCGCTTGCCTCGACCATCGCCACATAAGGCTCGCCCGTTGTCGCCGGGGGCAGAAAGGTGGTGATCATCGTGAGCGGTGATGTTTCGCTCGCCTCGCTCACGATGAGCGCGAGTTTGGTTTGCGCGCTCTGGACACCATCGTCGGCGCTGTCCGTGACGGTGAGCGATACTGCGTACGCGCCGATGGCCGCATCGGATGCGACGCCCGCGAGCTTCCACTGGTCCGCGTCCTGCACGAGTTCGATACCCGCGGGGAGTCCTTCGGTCTGCCAAAAATATGGCGCGGTGCCGCCCGCTCCGACCAGTTCAACCTCGTATGCCTGTCCGGCGCCGATGGTGGGCAACGTGCTGGTGAGGATCAGCAGCTTGTCGTAGGCGTCAATGGCGACGACGATGGTTCCCTTCTGCGCGGGTTTGCTGGAGTCCGACACGACGAGATCGAAGCTGACGCTCGAATCGACCGTGCCCTGAAAGTGAAAGGTCGTGTCATCGTCCTGAACGAGCTTGATGGACGGCGGCATACCGCTCGGTGCGAAAGTGAAGGGCGCCGTGCCGCCGGTCAGGGAGTACGGATCGGTTGCAAAGAACTGGTTTTGGACGATGCCCGGGAACTCGATGGTCGCGGGCAGCTCCAGCTTGTCGTAGACGAAGAAGTCCGCTTTGAAGGCGAAGACTTGCGGCGGGTTGGAACTGTCGCTGACGGTGCAGGAAACCTTGTAGGGCGTAGGGGAGGCGCTGCCCTCCTCGAGCGTCCCGAGCACCACGACGCTTTTCGACTCTCCGTAAACGTAGGGGCCGGGGATGTCGAGCGAAATGCCGGGCGGAAGATTGGTCGCCTCGACCGAATAGGGTGTTACGCCCCAGAGGATCTTCGTGACGAGCTTCGTGGACGACGGCGCCTCGCCCTCGACACCGAAAAGCTCGTCCACGCCGGTGACGACCAGCTTTTTTATGACCTTCAAGGAGATGTTGGCCTGGATGGTCTTGGGGGGAGTGGAACTATCCACAACCTTGATGATGAACGATTCGGTTTTCACCGTGGCAGGCGTTCCTGACAGCGTCGAACCGGAAAGCGTCAACCATGGCGGCAAGACCGAGACCGGCGTGAAGGTGATTCCCCCGACGCCTCCCTCGGTGGCGATGTCGAAGGAATAGGGTTCCGCGACGATGGCGTCGGGGAGCGCGTCGAAGCCGAAGGTAAACCCCTCGCTGACGCTGACGAAGATGGTTTTCGACACGGTGAGAGGCGGGACGGAGTTGTCGGTGACGGTGACTTCGAAGAATGCATCGGCGGGAACCGAAAGTAGGAGCGGTTTCGACGGAGCCCCGACGATGACAGAGTCGCCCGAGGGCGTCACGTCGACGGCAACCCAGGGCGCAAATAAATTTGGCATCGCCGTCCACGTATACGGGGCCGACCCACCTGACGCCTGGAGCGGTGACGAGGTGTAGGGCACGCCGATAACGGCGGGGTCGAGTTCGGTCGTTTCGATCGTGAGCGCGCCTTGCGCCCAGAGGCCGCACGCGCACAACATCGGCACGATCGCTGCCAACATGATTCTCGCCATGGTTCGCCTCCCGTGCCATCAAAAGTACCGCAATTGGAGGTTGGGAGCCATGTTCGAGGCGCCCTGCGGGCGGGTCGGTGTTCCTAAAAAAGAACACTATGTTTCCTGTTCTGATTCGTGTATAGTGCTATCAATTGCCTTATATATGCCATATATTAAGGTTACGTTTCGATTAGAGAACGATATAACGACATTGAACGGGTGCTGTCGAAGGTCTTGCCCATGGATATCAAGGCCCATGACAACGCCATCCGCTCGCGCTTCGAGGAGTTGCTCAAGCGGCACTCCCAAGCCGACATCGCCCGCGCGACCCAAACCTCGCGCACCAACATCCACTACTATTTGAAAGGGCGGCGCCTGCCCGCCGATTTTTGCGCAGGACTAGCGAACGAACTCGATGTCAACCCGGCGTGGCTGCTGCTTGGCGAAGGAGAACCCTACTTGACCGACGTGCGCTGGTCCCAGACCGAGCGCGCGGAGACGCTGCTCGAACTGGTGCAATCAATGAACGCCATCGCGCGCATGAGGCTCGGCGCGCTGGCGGGCAAAGACCATCTGAAAGTGTTTCGAAAACTCAACGACGCGCTTTTCGCGTGGCGCGAGACACGCGAACGCTTGAGCGCCGACGCCAACCCCGTGCTCGCGCAATTGCTCGAGCAGCTCCAACACGCCTTCGATCAATACGACGTCAACGCCGCCAAGCGCCTGCTGGCCGGCGCGTTGCAGATTTCGGAGTTCTGCGACGACGAGCAACTCAAAGTCCGGCTCGACCGGCTCCACGCCCATCACGAATTCACACTCGGCAATCTGGATCGCGCGGCCGCGATTTACCGTGGATTGGTGCTTCGCTTGATGACGTCGCGCAACTACGCCGACCCGGAGATTCTCGACCATCTCCATTATCTGATCGACAATCTGCGTGGAGCGCGGCTCGGCTATGAGGCCAAGCGTTTCGCCAATGCCGCTCTCGCTCTGTTCGAGACGATGCGGAATGAGCCGGCCTACGGTCGCGTCGCGCTGATGAGCGGACTCCTGAGCCTCGAGTTGGGGGACATGCGGGAAGCCCAGGCGCTCGTGCGGCAGGCATTCTCGGTCTTCGACGAGGAAAGCGCGGGTACGTACCGCCCGATGTTGGATGTCCTCGACCTCTACGCCGGAACATTGCCCTTTGACAGCTTTTGCCGGCAACTCCCTGAACATTGCGACTCCGTGGGCGCGCGCTATCGCATCGTCTATTCCCATGTGCCGCTGGTGTGGGCATGCTGGCTCGAAGACAAGGGCGCGTTGACGCTCGCTCTCAAGGATTTCGCCCCGCTCGCGCGACAGCAACAGATGCATCTTGGCCCGCTCTTTGCCGCGTACGCGGAGGGACTGCTGGCGCTCCTTCGTTCGAACAAGCGGACAAATCCGGGTGTTCTCTTGAAGGAATTCGATGGGCAGGGGCTTTTCGACTCGCGGAACGCCGACATCGACCTGCTGCGCCCCCTGCTTTCGGCGCAACTCCACCGCATATCGGGTAATTTCGGCGCGTCGCGCAGATTTATCCGCGACACACAGGAAGTGCTCGACCGGGCCGAGGGAACGAGGCTGTACTACATCGTGATGCGGATGATGCACTACCGAAACGTTCTGCGCCTCGCACAATCAAACCCGGACAAACACGAGCTAGGTGACCTTGTCGAGCGCTCGCGTTCGTTCTTCGCAACCCATCATGGACGCGGCTACGGCTGTCTGCGCGGGATGACTCAACCTTTACCGCCCAAAGCATGAACGATCTTCGGCCGGAGCGAAAATGCGGTCCTGTCCGCCCCATAACGCTTTGCGGGCATACGCGCAACACGCCTGTTTCAAAATGGTTATGGCTTTTCTTTGCGTGCCACGCGAAGAACATCTAATGTTAATCGTCGGGAGACCGGTTCGGGCATGACGCTCTCGCAGGAGTTTGATGGAAAAGACGATCAACCTTCGGAGTAAGGAAGAAGCCCTCAGTCTTTACGGCGAGCGCGACCGTTACCTCAAAATGGTGCGCAACCATTTCGACGTCAAAATTTTCGCGCGCAACGGAACCATCCGCATCAACGGCGACGAAGCCAGCGTCCTCGACGCCTATTCCACGCTACTTTCGCTGCAGGAGCAAGTGCGCGAGAAGGGCCACCTTCGTCTTGCCGATGTCGAGAACGCCCTTCTTGGCCGCACGGAACATCCTCCTGAAGAAGACGAAGCCAAACCCGAACGCCTTGGCGGCTTCGAGCCAAAAACCGAAGGCCAGAAACTCTACGTCGAGGCCATCCGCAAGCATGACATTGTCTTTGGCGTCGGCCCTGCGGGGTCAGGCAAAACCTTCCTTGCCACAGCCATGGCGGTGAGCGCGCTCGTGCGTGGCGATGTGCGGCGCATCGTGCTCGTGCGTCCCGCCGTGGAAGCCGGAGAAAAGCTTGGCTTCCTGCCCGGCGACTTCCAGGCCAAGGTCAATCCCTATTTGCGTCCGATCTTCGACGCGCTCGGTTCAGTCATGCCCCACAATCAGGCGAAACAATACATCGAGCGCGACGTGATCGAGATCGCGCCGCTCGCCTATATGCGCGGGCGCACCCTCGACCACGCCTTCGTCATTTTCGACGAAGCGCAAAACTCGACGCCGAAACAGATGCTAATGCTGCTCACGCGCCTCGGCAAGAAAAGCAAGATCGTCATCACCGGCGACGTGACGCAGACCGATCTTCCCTACCACCAGCAGTCCGGCCTCGAAGACGCCGTAAAACGCCTCGACAACGTTGACGGCATCGTGATATGCCGCCTTTCCCGCTCCGATATCGTGCGCCACGAATTGGTTCAGCGAGTGATCGACGCCTACGGCGGGCAGGAGGTGTAGCCCCGTGGACCGGCTCGAATTGATCGAGAACCGCCTGCACACGTCGCTCGCGCGCAATGGCGAAGGAGCGAACTGGCCGCGCCGCGCCATCTGGATCGTCACATGGGCTTCAGTGACCGGTGCGTTGCTCGGGTTGCTCGCCTTCCCGTTCAAGCATAACAGCGTCGCCGCCATGGGCGGATTGACGGCCGTAATCGGCGCGGCTGTTTTTCTTTTCCTGCGCTATATCGCGCGCTTCCGTTCCGGCAACCTCGATACCACAAGGAAGCGGCTGCTCTATGTGCTTTTAATCGCCGCGCAGCTCTTTGCTGCGCGTCTGTGCGTGGGGTATGAGCCGGCTCGCGGGTGGCTCTTCATCCCTGCCCCGCTTTTCGCTTTGCTTCTCACGGTCGTCTATAACCAGCGCTTCGCACTTGACCATCTCGCTGTGCTTTTCGCCTTGATGGCGATGCAGGGCGCGCTTGCGGCGCCCGTTGGTGTGGTGACGGCCGAGGCGACGGCGTCGCTGCTGGTACTCTTTTCCGGGTCGCTGGCGACGATCTTGTTGACACGAAACCTTCGTAGCCGCGTGCGGCTGGTGAAGGTCGGGCTCTACGCCGGTCTGGTGATGGCCGGCGCGATGGTCGCCTTCGAACTGATGGGTTTTTGGAAGAGCGAAGGCGGACTGTTTTCGCTCGATATGTTGAAGTGGGTCGGCATCGCGCTCGCCCACGGCATCGCAGCCGGTGTGATCGCGACCTCATTGATCCCGATCCTGGAACTGGCCTTCGGCATTGTCACAGAAATCCGACTGCTCGAACTTGAGGATGGCAATCACCCGCTTTTGAAGCTCATGCTCGAGCGCGCGCCGGGAACATACATGCACACGCAGAATGTCGCGCGCCTTGCTTCCGCGGGTGTCGAAGCCATCGGGGGAAACGCCTTGCTCACGCGTGTCGGAACGCTCTTTCACGACCTCGGCAAAATGGTGCGTCCGGAATACTTCACGGAGAACGAGCCAAACTCGAAACTCTATCATGATCGCTTGACGCCGCAGATGAGCGCGATGATCATCCTGAGCCACGTCAAGGAGGGCGTCGAAATCGCGCGCCAGCATAAGCTTCCGCGCGTGCTCGAGGACTTCATCACAGGACATCACGGCACAAGCTCGGTGAAATACTTCTATCACAAGGCGAAGATGCAGGCGACGAACGGCGCCCACGTCGAAGAATCGCAGTTCCGCTACCCCGGGCCGAAGCCGCAATCCCGCGAGGCCGCCATCCTCGCTATTGCCGACCTGGTGGAGGCTTCGGGGCGCGCCAAGCTCGACGGGCCGCAGACGCCCGCCACCATGCAAAAATTCGTCCACGACGCCATTATGACGAAGCTCTCGGACGGTCAATTCGACGAGTGCGACATCACCATGCGCGATCTCAAGCTCGCGGAGGATGCGATGGTTAAGGCGCTGGTGTCCATGTACCACCACCGCATCAAATATCCCGACGATCCGGATGCGCGCATCAAAAAGCTCGCGATGATGGAGAAGGAGGAATACCGCAAGGAACTCGCCAAGCGCAAGGAAAAGATACTCACGCAGTAGAAACTTCGGAATGTCCTCACAGGCCATGTCTTGCGCCTGTGCTTTGAGGCTGAGCGCCCATGAAGGAAATACAGGCACACCCCTCGATTGCCAGCACGGGCAGCCTCGTCCATGGCCTGCGCCAAGCTGCCGCGCTCTATCCCGATAACATCGCGCTGCTCGACAAGGGCGCCCAAGGAGCATTCACCAAAAGCACGACGCTCAAGGATTTCTACGCTCAAGCGAAAACCGTCGCCGCCAACCTCGCGGCGCTGGGACTGAAGGAAGGCGAGCGCATCGGCATCTGGGCCGACAACCAGCCGATGTGGAATTTGACCGACGTGGCAGCCGCCATGAACCGCTGCGCCAGCGTGGGTTTCTATGGCAACGACCCGCTCGACGCGCTGATCTATAAGATCAACGATTCTTCAGCGCGCTTTATCTTTGTCGATACGCCCAAGCAGCTCGAAACCTTGCAGGCAGTTGCCAAAGACAAGATCCCAAGCGTGAAAGAAGTCATCTTCTTCGACCGCGCGGGGCAGAACCCCACTTCCGCGCGGCCATTCAGCGAGTTGCTCAAACCGTCATCCTTCGGCATCGAGAAGCGCATCGATGCCGTCAAGGGCGACGACATCGCCAAAATCATGTACACGTCCGGCACCACCGGCGCGCCCAAAGGCGCGATGGTCTCCCAGCGCAATCTTTTCATGAATGCCGTCAATACCACGCCGAGCTTCATGATCTACAACAAGAGCACGGTGATCTCTTACCTGCCCAACGCTCACATCTTTCAGGCGCTGGTGGATTATGTGACCTGGCTGAACGGCGCGCATCTCGCCTACTCCAACAAGTTCACCATGAAGGACGACCTGCCGAAGATCAGGCCGCGCTTCCTGCCGGGTGTTCCGAAGGTTTTCAAGATGTTCCTGCAAGGCATGAACGCGCTCGCGGGCAAGTTCAGCGACGGCAAGCAAAGCATCCTCGCCGGGCCATTCGACAAGGAAGCGCTGGCGCCGAAGATCAAGGCTATGATGGGCCTCGATCGCATTGACCAACTGCTCTCGGGCGCAGCGAAGCTCGATACGCAGACCATCGAAATCTACAAGGACAAGCTCGACCTCGTCGTCGACGAGGGCTACGGCATCTCCGAAGTGGCCGGCGCGGTGAGCATCGGCGGCCCCCGCGGGCGCAAGCTCGGCGCGTGTGGCCGCCTGATCGTCGGGATGCAGGGCAAGGTGGTGGCCGAGGATGGCCGCGAGCTGCCCGTGGGCGAGACGGGCGAGATCGCCCTTAAGGGCGAGATGATCTTCAAGGGCTATCTGAACAAGCCCGAGGCGACTGCGAAAGTGCTCAAGAACGGATGGTACTTCACCGGCGACCGTGGCCGCATCGACAAGGATGGTTTTGTCGAAGTATTCGGACGTTCGGGCCTGAACGTGAAGTTCGCCAACGGTGAATTTTATGACCTCGAAGAAATTGGCGAGAAGTTCCTCGCGCAGGCGCGGCTCATCGGACAGGTGGCCGTCGCGGGCGAGGGGCGCGAGTATTGCGTCGGCCTGATCTGCCTCGCCGAGGACATGATCGCCGCCCAAGGCGCCGCGAAGGCCGCGAACATCGCGTTCACCGAGCCGCGCGAACTGGTCTATCACCCCGCTATGGTGAATCTCGTGCGCGACGAGTTCGCCCGCATCAAAGCTGCCAGCGCCAACAAGCACCCTTACGAACGCATCGACAAGGCCATTTACCTGCGGCCCTTCACCGCCGGGAATCAGGAAACCACGCCGACGCAAAAATTACGCGTGCGCTACGTGCTCGACAAATATGCGCGCGAGATCGCGGCGATGTATGATTCGAAGGACGATTTTAGGGTGTTGGAAGTTTCCTAGGGCATGCTGGTCGATTGTAGCGCCACGGCTATGCCGTGGCGTCTTGAGTTGGAGGAGAGACTTTCCTAGAAAGACCGTCACGGCATAGCCGTGACGCTACACATGAAAACCAAACACCCCACCATCGAAGTTCGCGGCGAAGGACTTACCATCAGCTCCGTCGTGGCGGCTGCCCGTCATGGCGCGCCGGTCGCCATCAGCGAGGACAAAACAGTCCTCGCCCGTGTCAACGAAGCCGCGAAATACATTCTCCACGCTGTCGAATCGGGCGAAGCCATCTATGGCGTGACCACGGCCTTCGGCGCCAACGCCGATGTGGTGATTCCGGCCAAGGATGTCGAGGAACTCCAGAACAACGTAGTGTGGATGCTGCGCTCCGGCGCTGGCAAGCGCCTGCCCAACGACTGTGTGCGCGCGGGCATGACGCTGCGACTGAACTCGCTGATGCGGGGTGTCTCCGGCGCACGCCTCGAATTGCTCCAGCGTATCGAGACCTTCCTTAATGAGGGAATCACGCCGCACATGCAGGAGCTTGGCTCCATTGGGGCCAGCGGCGATTTGATCCCGCTCGCGACATTCACGGGCTGCCTCATCGGGACGAGCGATGACTTTAAGGTGGACTATCGTGGTGAAGAGATGGGCGCGGTGAGTGCGCTCAAGCGCGCCGGCCTCGAACCTATCCGCCTCAAGGCCAAGGAAGGCCTGGCGCTGATCAACGGCACTTCCGTTATGACCGGTATCGCTGCGCTCGCCTCGGACGACGCGAAGACGCTGCTCGATCTGACAATGGGCTTTCACGCCCTTGCCATGCAGGCCTTGAACGCCGGCGAGGCGCCGCTCGCGGAATTCGTACAGCAACACAAGGCTTTCCCGGGCCAGATCAAAGCAGCATCCACCATGCGTGCGTGGCTCAAACACACGCGCATGACGCTCGAGGGCATGAAGGGGCATTACGAACATAAGGGCCACGCACTGATTCAGGATCGCTACTCACTGAGATGTATGCCGCAGTACCTTGGGCCGATTGTTGATGGCCTCGACCGCATACGCAACGAGATCGAGATCGAGATCAACTCCGCCAACGACAACCCGCTCTTGGATACGGAGAACAAGCTTACCTACAATTGCGGCAACTTCCTCGGCCAGTACATCGGCGTTGGCATGGATCAGCTTCGCTATTACATCGGACTCATGGCCAAGCATATCGACGTGCAGATTTCGCTGATGATGTCCAAAGAGTTTAGTAATGGGCTGCCTGTCTCGCTGATCGGCAATCAGGCTCGCAGCGTCAACATGGGGTTGAAGGGCATACAGCTTCTCGGCAATTCGGTGATGCCGCTGCTTACGTTCTTCGGCAACTCGCTCACTGATCGCTTCCCGACCCACGCTGAGCAGTTCAATCAGAACATCAACTCTCAGGGTTTCGGCTCGGCAAACCTCGCGCGCCAATCCGTCGAACTGTTCCAGCAGTATATGGCGGGCGCGTTGATCGCGGCTGTGCAGGCCGCCGACCTGCGCGCTAAGATTCTCACCGGTGGCTATGACGCGCGTGTCTGCCTCTCGCCCGCGACCGCGCGGCTCTATCAGGCGGTGAAGGACGTCGTGGGCAAAGTACCGTCAAAGAACGAATCGCTCATCTGGAACGATAACGAACAGACTTTCGATGTTCTGGTCGCAAAAATCGCCGCAGACATCTCCCGCGGCGGGGTGGTCACGCAGGCAGTGTCGCACTGACACGCCATACCGCCGCAAGCTGGTATCCGGTTCTTTATTCTTCTTATGCTTGTGGCGAATTCAGGCCCGCGACGCTGACGGCCTCGCGTTTGATGGGGTTTTCGATGTCGAAGAAGGGCTGTTGCTCGAACTTGAAGGAGCGGGCAACGAGCGAACTTGGAAACTGTTCGACGAGACTGTTCAGTTCGCGCACATTGGCGTTGAAGAAACGCCGCGCCGCCTGAATGCGGTCTTCGGTCATGGAAAGCTCCTCCATCAGCTTGCGGTAATTCTCGCTAGCCTTGAGGTCCGGGTAACTTTCCGCCACGACCACGAGTTTCGAAAGCAACTGTCCGAGCAAGCCTTCCTGTTGAATCAGCGCGCGCTGATCGCGACTGCCATGTTCCGAAGCCGCGAGCGCCTCCATGGCACGACCGCGAATGGCTGTCACCGATTCGAACAGCTCGCGTTCGTGTTTGGCGTAGCCCTTGACGATGTTGACGAGGTTCGGGATCAAGTCATGGCGGCGCACAAGCTCGGTATCGATGTCGGAGAAACTCTCCTTACAAAGCTGGCGCAGCTTGACGAAACGGTTGTACGTGACGATGCCATAGACGAGGACGACAAAAACGATCCCGCCGATGACAGCGAACACTGCGAAAGACTCATGGTCCGTGATATTGAGCAGGTTCATAGCGCATGAGCATAGCGCAGTATGTGCCACTGCGCCATTCCACGATTGCGCGAGATTTGGAATCGCGGTGTGTTTGGTGTCGAAAGGTATTGCATCGCTCAATCTCTCATAGCGCTTCACCCGCGTCATGCTTTGTGCTCACGCCCGAACGTAGTATCGTGCTCGACCGATGAGCATCTCCGTTACACACGTCACCACGCGCGCCGGTCTCCGGGCGTTTATCCGCTTACCCTTCGAACTTTACCGCGACGATCCGAACTGGGTGCCGCCGCTGATCGCCGATCAAAAAAAGACGCTCTCACCCAGCTATCCATTTTTCGACCACGGCAAGGCGCGGCTCTTTCTCGCGCGCAAAGATGGGCAGCCCGTCGGCCGCATCAGCGCGCAGATCAATGAGACGCACCTCGCGATCCATCAAGACCAGCGCGGCTTCTTCGGCTGGTTCGAGTCCATCGAGGACAAGGAAGTCGCGAGCGCCCTCTTCGACGCGGCTGCCGGCTGGTTACGGACGCAGAACCCGGCGCTCACGCATATGCGTGGGCCGTGCCAGTGGGACATCAACGGCGAGAGCCTCGGCGTGCTGATCAAAGACGACATGCCCGGCCTCCCGCGCGCGCTCATGCCCTACAACCCGCCGTGGTATCCGAAACTCTATGACGCTTGCGGCCTTGCCAAAGCCACGGACCTCTACGCCTACACCGTGCTCAGCGGGCCGGAGCCTGACGCCCGTTATCGCAAACTCGTGGAAGCCATTCGCAGGCGCGCGCCGGAGATGTGCATACGCGCCGTTCGCACGGGTAAGGGCTATCGCGAGGATATGGAGACCGTGCGCCAACTCTACAACGATGCCTGGGCTGATAACTGGGGCGCGCTCCCACTCACCGAACGCGAGATGGAGGTGATCGCTAAGGGGCTCAAACCTGTGGTGAATCCCGAGCTTGCGCGCATCGCTTTTGTCGGCGACAAGCCGGCTGGGTGCATCGTCTGCATCCCCGACATCAATCCGCTTCTGAAGCGCATCAAAGGCCGGCTCTTCCCCTTCGGTTGGCTTACGCTGCTCTCCGGCGCAAAAAAGCTCGGCGAGGTGCGTACCATCCTGCTCGGCGTGTCGAAAGAGCATCGTGGCCGAGGTCTCGAAGCCCTGATACTTGACGAAATCTTCAACGTCGGACGCTCAGAAGGCATCGCGCGCGGCGAGATGAGCTGGGTGCTCGAAACCAACCAGCAGATGAACTCCCTCGCCGAAAAGTTCGGCGGCGTCCGCTACCGCACATACAGAATCTACGAGCGCATGTTGACATAACCTGCCGTGACAAAGCCAGTTACGCATTAAACCTTCAGCAAATTGACACACCCGCCGATGAATGCCATGCCGGCTGATTGCCGTCAATCCCGCGGAAGCGGGACGCATGCGCGCGAAGCAATTCAGTCTTCTCTTTGTTGGATCCGGATGCCCGCCTACGCGGGCATGACGTTGAATGTAGATGGTGTTTCTTAGATTGGCTTACACCCGGAAAGACCCGCAATGACCCGACTGCTCGTCCGTTTGACCTTCGTCGCCACCATTCTTCTTGTCGCGGTCGAACCTGCCGCCCCGGCCATCGCAGCCGGGCAAACCATGGAGCAAGCTCTTGGCGCTCCCCTTGCCCCCTCCAAGGCAGGCAAAGAAACCCGCTCGGGCGCGGTCGTCATTGACCTCGACACCGGCAAAACCGTCTATAGCCACAACGCCGACACGGCTCTGACCCCCGCGAGCAACATGAAGCTATTCACCACGGCAGCCGCGCTGTGTGAGCTTGGCGAGAACTTCGAATTGCGCACCGAGATTCGTACCCATGGAACGATCCGGGGCGGCGAGCTTGACGGCGACCTCGTGCTCGTGGGCTTCGGCGACCCCAACATCTCCGGGCGATTCCACAACGGCGACGCCACCTTCGTGCTGCGCGAAATGGCAAAGGAGCTTCGCAAGAAGGGTATCAGCAAAGTTCGCGGAAAGCTCCTCTTCGATGACTCGTATTTCAGCGGCGCTTCCTTCCACCCCGACTGGCCCGCCGATCAATATCTGAAATGGTACACCGCAGAGGTCTCGGCGCTCTGCCTCAACGACAACTGCCTCACCATCACCGTCACCCCGGGCAAGAGCGGCGAAGCCGCCCGCATCGCTTGCGTTCCTGAAACCCGCTACGCCACCTTCGAGGGCAGCGTGCAGACCATTAGCGGTAGGGCCGACCCCCTTGTCGGCTGGACGCGGCCGCGCGATTCCAACACGCTCTCACTGTGGGGCAAGGTCGCGAACCAGCGCGCCGCCTATCAGGGCGAATGCACCGTCCACGACCCGGCGGCATTCTTCGCGAAGGTTTTAGCCGAAGTGCTTGGCAAGGAAGGCATCGCCATCAACGGCGGCGTCGAGCGTAAGGACTTCTCCGCCGATGAACTCAACGGTTTTGAACTCGCGGCGCGGCACGTCTCTGACCTTCCGGCAACGCTCTTTGTCACCAATACAGACAGTCAAAATCTTTATGCCGAATGTCTCTTCCGTATCCTCGGCGCAAGGAAGGCCGGCGAGGGGAGCTTCACCGGCGGGGCGAAAGCGGTGCAAGCGTTCCTGAAGAACGCCAGCCTGCCCGTGGACGGTCTTGTCATTCGCGACGGTAGCGGACTCGCCGACACCAACCGCGTGACGACGCGCACCCTCGCTTCGCTACTTCAATACATGAGCAAACGCAAGGATTTCGCGGTGTTCAAGAATTCCCTCGCGGTTGCCGGCTCCACCGGCACGCTGGAGCGGCGTCTCACGGGCGACTTGACCAATGGCAGAGTTTTCGCCAAGACCGGCTACATTAACAAAGTCGGCGCGCTCTCGGGTTACATCGACACCAAGGCCGGCAAACGCTACGCCTTCGCGGTCGTAGTCAATGACGTGCGCGGCTCCGTCCGCACCATCCTCGACGGCTTCGTCAATACGCTCTCGAAGTGGTAACGCCTTTCCCCCGGTTCGTCTTTCACTCTGGCATCACATTTCGTACACTTTACGGATGATTCGCGCTGAGGCGAACGTTTGACAAGATGCCTCGCGTCTGTAGCGTCACGCGCCCTCGCGTGACCGATAATCGAATGATAGGACGCCATGCGAGGGCGCATGGCGCTACAAAAAAACCATGGCAACGTTTCATGAGCTTCAAGGTTCCAATGTGCGGCGCTCGCTGCTCTTGATCGGCGTGATTGTCGGTATCGCCGTCGCCGCCGGATACTTCTTCGGCCTCTTCTTCTTTGGCGACAGGCCGGAAGGCCCCTTTATCGGCCTTGGCATTGCAGGCGCGATCTCGATCATCATGTCGCTCTTCAGCTGGTTTGGCGGTGCCGACCTCGTGCTCAAGATCAGCGGCGCGCGCGAAATCGACCCCAACCACCCCCGCTTCCGCCAACTCTATAACGTCGTCGAGGAGATGAAGATCGCTGCCGGTATTCCGATGCCACGCGTGTATGTGATCGAGGATCCGTCGCCCAACGCATTCGCCACGGGCCGCAAGCCCGAAGACGGGCGTATCGCGGTCACTACTGGTCTCATGGAAATTCTCGACCGTGAGGAACTCCAAGGTGTGATCGCGCACGAGATGGCGCACATCAAGAACCGCGACATCCTCTTCGCCACGGTGGTCGGCATCCTCGTCGGCATGGTGGCGATCATTTCCGATATGGCACGGCACGGTCTCTTTTGGGGCGGCATGGGCCGGCGCAACAACGACCGGGGCGGCGGTCAGGCTCAGGCAGTCCTGATGGTGGTTGGCATCGTATTTTTGATCCTTGCGCCGATCTTCGCGCAACTGGTGCGGATGGCGATCTCGCGCCAACGCGAATATTTGGCCGATGCGAGCGGGGCGCAGTTCACGCGTAATCCGGCGGGACTCGCCAGCGCGCTGCAAAAAATATCGGGCACGCCCCACAAACTCGCCCGCGCCAACCACGGCACGGCACACATGTATATCTCGAACCCCTTCAAAGGAACGTCGGTGTCGGAACTGTTCAGCACGCACCCGCCCGCGAAGAAGCGCATCGAGCGATTGCTTTCCATCGGCGGGGCAGGTCCGACGACGTAATCAGGACTATCCTACCTGAAGGTGATGGCGGAGCTTCTCGACGCCACGTGGGTCGGAGATCACGATCACCGCGTCGCCGACATCGACGCGGGCGTCGCCGTCGGGATTGTAGACGATCGATTGATCCTTTTTGAAAATACCGATCACGTTGAGGCCGCACGTGTCACCCGTGTGCAATTCGCCGATCGTTTTTCCGGCGGCCTTGAAGCCGTCTTCAATCCTCACCTCGGAAAAGCGCATTTCCGCTCCGCTATGACGCAGCATGGTGTCAAGAAACGTAGTGACGCTGGGGCGGATCATCTCGCTCGCCATGCGCATGCCGCCAATGTGGTTCGGGGAGATGGTCACGTTAGCGCCGACCTTCTTGAGCTTGGCGATGGAGTTGAACTCTGTGGCGCGCGCGACGATCCGCAGGTTCGGGTTCAACTGCCGCGCGGTCAAAGTGATCACGAGGTTGTCTTTGTCCTCGGGGAGCACCGCGAAGAGGCCGGCGGCGACTTCGGGCCGCGCCTTGGTGATGAATTCGTCCTCGGTCGCGTCACCATGCAGCTTGATTACGGCGCCGTCGGACAGCTCGGAAAGATTCTGGGCGTTGCGCTCGATCGCGACGACGTCCTTGCCCGACTTGACCAGTTCGTTCACCACATGCCTGCCCGTCGAGCCGAGACCGCAGACGATGTAATGCCCCGACAGCTTTTGCAGTTCCTTTTCCATTTTCCGCCTCTGCCAGATTTTTCCCACCGCGCCTTCAACGAGCGCGGCAACGATGTTCGCCGACGCATAAATCACCGATAAGTACGCAATGATAATGTAGAAAACCGTGTATACGACGCCAACGGTCTCGCCCGCCGGCTCAAGCTCGTGGTAATTGACGACTTCGCCGTATCCCACGGTGGACACGGTGATCGTCGCCATATACAGACAGTTCAGGAAGGTGAAGCTGTAGTTGCTCTCCTCGGTTCCGGGCAATGGCTCATAAACCAGGCCGATAATCCAGTAACCGATCGCGCCCAGAACGAGCACGGAGAAAAAAAGCCCGAGGGAAAAGAGAAGCCGTTTATAGAGCGCGTCTTCCTGCACAATCCCACCTAGCGCATATTGATACTTTTCGCGTTCGACTTGATGAAACTTTTATACTGTCGCTGCCCGTCCCGCAAGCCACACATGAAACCAGCATCGCGGTTTCTTGATAAATGATTGATATTTATCAATAGAGCTTTGAGAAATAATTGATCCCGCCCGTGGTTGAATCATGACGCGAACCCTGCGTCATTTCACCGCTTCAACGTTGACGCTCCGTTCGGCACCCATTGTCAAAGGGAGCGAGCATGATCGTCCAATGTATCAACGATGCGCCGGTTCAGGCCCCGGGCGACCGGACCACGGCGGTTTTGACCATATGCAAAGAATACGCCGTCTACGGCATCGGCGTCCGCAAGCGCGACGCCATGAATCCACTTGCGGCAGGGATCACATATCTGATCGCCTGTGACGACGAACTGCCACGCTGGTGCGACGCTTCGCGCTTCGAGACCATTGACCCGGTATTCCCAAGCGGCTGGGGCTTCCGCTTCTTCGGGCCGTCCCGCTGGCCGGGCGAGGAGCAGTTGCCCCTCTGGACGGAAGAAGGCGCTGCCGAGGGAGTGATTGGCTATCCGGAGCTGGTGAACGACCCGCGCCATTATATCGGCCTCGAGACGCGCGAAGCCTCCGACATCGAGATTTTTGAAAGACGCCGGCGTGAAATTGACGCCGGGCTGTCGTCATTCCCGCGTAGGCGGGAATCCAGCCTCTCGAAAAGTTCTCTTGTTGGCTCTGGATTCCCGCTTTCGCGGGAATGACGTATTGCGGCGAGATTCCATCGGTCTTTACCCATGCTTCGTTAGCGGAACACACCCATGACCATTCTTTCCGGCGGCGGCCTTGCACCACTCGTTCAAGACATCGGCGTCTGCCTTGTGACAGCGGGCGTTCTTTCAGTCATCTTCACGCGCCTCAAGATTCCCAATATCGCGGCGTTTCTTGCGGCAGGCGTTATCGTTGGACCCGTAGTGGGCGGAATCGTCACCGATACCAACAACATCAACACGATCGCCAACCTCGGCTTGATCCTGCTCTTGTTCGTGATCGGCCTTGAGATCGACTTACGCAAGCTGCTGGCCAGCGGTAAAACGCTGATCCTCGCGGGGCTGCTCCAGTTCCCGCTCTGCGTGGCCTTCGGTTACGGTGTCGCGTGGCTGCTGGCCACAAGCGGCTGGAGCGCGATGGCCGGCACGCCCGGAGGAACGAATCTCATACCTATCTACGTGGGCTTTACGGCTGCGGCGTCCTCAACGCTGATCGCCGTGAAGTTGATGCAGGAGAAGCACCAGCTTGACACCGTCGCCGGACGCATCTCGCTCGGCGTGCTGATCTTCCAGGACATCTGGGCCATCGTCGTGCTGGCGGTGCAGCCGAACTTCGATGACCTGCAACTCGGCCCGGTGGGGATGACCTTTCTCGGCACGGCGATCCTGATCGTTGTCGCGGTGTTGCTCGCCAAGTACGTGCTGCCGATCGCCTTCCATTGGATCGCCAAGGTGCCTGAACTGATGCTGGTCGCGGCCACAGGCTGGTGCTTCGGCATCGGCTTCCTCGGCAACAACATGGGAACGATTTTCGACATGATCGGCATTCATCTTCATATCTCTGTGTCGATGGAAATGGGCGCGCTGATCGCAGGCGCGAGCATCGCGACCTTGCCCTACAGCACCGACGTGGTGAGCAAAGTTGGCATCGTGAAGGATTTCTTCGTCACGCTCTTCTT
>JABWBM010000098.1 GCA_013360495.1 Planctomycetaceae bacterium | reverse complement strand
CGCAAGCGAGCGAATGCAGGTTCGCTTAACGAGCAACGCCGCGGGAACAATACGTCCTCGCGGCGCTTCGATATTGGTGGCGGGGGCAGGATTCGAACCTGCGACCTTCAGGTTATGAGCCTGACGAGCTGCCGACTGCTCTACCCCGCGGTATATGCGCAATAAAACACAACCCGCCCATCCGGTCAATCGCATTGTTCGGAAAGGATAAAGAACGTGCAGCCAATCAAGCCGTAGCGCCTTGTGTTCCTCTCGCGCATCTGACGGCCGGCGGCGTAGCGCCCTACGCGTACGCAGGGCGTCTTGACTCACGACAGGATTCTGGTTGTTCGAAGACGCCCCGCATGTCGATTATCACCCGCTTGATTCCCGCCTCCCAGACACTATGCTCAGAAGGCAATACCCCGATAGGTATTGCGACGCCCCAAACGCATGATTTTCCATGCGTGCCGGGCGATTTTCCGGTTCGAAGCATACCGAAAGGACGCTACTCGCCATGAACACCGTCGCGGTCGTGGGTCTCCAGTGGGGCGATGAAGGCAAGGGCAAGGTCATCAACCGCCTCGCCCCGGGATTCGATTTCGTCGTGCGCTATCAGGGCGGCGGCAATGCCGGCCACACCGTCTACGTCAACGGCCAAAAAATCGTCCTCAAGCATGTGCCGAGCGGCATCCTCACCGAGAGCGTCACCAACCTGATGATGCCAGGCATGGTGCTCGACCCCGACGTGATGTTCGAGGAACTCGACGCCGTCACGAAACTCGGCATCGATTTCAAAAATCGCCTCAAAATCAGTGGGCGCGTCCACATCACCACGGCTGCCCACAAGGCCCTCGACCAACTGCGCGAGCGCGCCGCCGGCAAGGGCAAGATCGGCACCACCGGCCGCGGCATCGGCACCACCTACGCCGACAAGGCCAACCGCCTCGGCATCCGCGCCATCGATTTAATTGACGGCAATAACTTGCGCGAAACGGCCGAGCGCATGCTCGCGGTGAAGAATCCGGTGATCGAGGAACTCGGCGGCGACAAGCTCTCCGTCGATGAGATTTACGGAAAGCTGAAGCAGTGGGGTGAAAAGCTCAAGCCCTTTCTCGCCGATACGTCGTTGATTCTGGCCGAAGCATTAGCAATGAAAAAGCGCGTGATGTTCGAGGGCGCTCAAGCCGCCATGCTCGACATCGACGTCGGCACCTATCCATATGTGACTTCAAGCGGGACGACGGCGGGCGCCATCGGCTCGGGTTGCGGCGTCAACGTCGGCGCCGTCGGCGAAGTGATCGGCGTGGTGAAGGCCTACTGCACGCGCGTGGGCGAGGGCGCGTTCCCGACGGAACTGTTCGATGCAGCCGGCAAGCACATGCAGGAGGTCGGGCGCGAGTTCGGCTCAACCACGGGCAGGCCAAGGCGCTGCGGCTGGTACGACGCGTTCGCCGCGCGTTACATGGTGAGGCTCGGCAATGTTTCATGCCTCGCGGTGACGAAGCTCGACGTGCTTTCAGGGCTGAAAGAACTGAAGATCGGCACGGGTTACGAGGGCTGGGATCAGCCGGGGCTACCCGAATCCATCGTCACGCTCGGAAAGTTGAAGGCGCGTTACGAGACGTTGCCCGGCTTCGACGGCGACATCACGGGCTGCACGCGCTACGGCGATCTTCCCGTAAATGCGCGTGCGCTGGTGGAGCGCATTGAGAAGCTGACCGGCGCGCCGGTGAAGTATGTCTCGGTCGGCCCCGGCTCCGGGCAATTGATCGCGCGGGAGTAATTACCCACCTCGACCCGCCAAGGGTGTAGCGCCATGCGCCCCCGCATGGCGTCTTGGCTACGAGACGACACACATTGTCGAAGACGTCACGCGAGGGCGCGTGACGCTACATGACTTCTCGTTGCGTCGACACATGGTCGTTGCAAACCATCACGTGATACTTTATACTTTACTGAATGAAATGGGAGTCGCTTACCCACAAGAAACGGACGCTTGACGTGCTCAAGTCCCTGCCTGCCGCGCTCGTCAGCAATCTTGACGATTGGTTCGCGGTCGAGCTGACCTATACCAGCAACGCCATCGAGGGCAATACGCTCACACGCCGCGAGACGGCCGTCGTCATCGAAAAGGGCCTCACCGTCGGCGGCAAAAGCATGCGCGAGCATCTCGAAGCCGCCAATCATGCCCGCGCGCTTGAATTTGTCCGCACGCGAGCGGAAAGGAAGCCCGCGATCATTACGGCGCGGGATATCCTCACGATTCATGGCCTGATCCTCAAAGGCATCGACGACGACAATGCCGGCGCCTACCGCAGCGTTCCAGTTCGAATCGCAGGTTCGTCGGTCGTGCTTCCAAACCCGCGCAAGGTTCCGGTCTTGATGGATGAATTCGAGGCGTGGCTTGGCACGCGAAACAAGCTCCATCCGGCAGCCTTCGCATCCGAGGCCCACTATCGGTTCGTCAGCATCCATCCCTTCGTCGACGGCAACGGCCGCGCGGCGCGTCTCCTCATGAACTTACTCCTGCTGCAGCGCGGCTATCCGCCCGCCATTATTCCCAAGAAAGATCGGCTCGCCTATATCGGCGCGCTTGAAAAGGCGCAGCTTGGCGGCGCGAAGGACGACTACGAGCGCATCGTCTACAAGGCCGTTGACCGCTCGCTCGATATCTACCTCAAGGCCGTCCGTGGCGAGGCGGCTTTCGGTAGCGATGATGACAGCGACGAGTTGCTCAAAATCGGTGAGCTTGCGAAGGCGGCCGGACAGACTGTGCCGACGATTCGCTATTGGACGCACGAGGGATTGCTCGACGTGGCGGAGGTCACGGAATCGGGTTACACGATGTACGGGCGGGAGATGACGGCGCGCTGCGAATTGATCAAGAAGCTCAAGGCCCAACGTCTGACGCTCGCGGAGATCAAAACACGAATGAAGTGAGGACGGTTCGAAGTCGGCCATGGATGCATGCCTTATAGTTCAGTTTTATCGCGCTGTTCCCGATAGATTCAGTGGTATGGATGGCGCAACCACCACACTCTTTCTCGCTGAAATCTCGGACAAGATGCCGCCTCCGATTGTGCTCATCTGGATATCCGTGATTTTTTGGGTGAGTATGTTTGGCTGTATGGCTGCTTTCATATTCGCGTTGCCAAAGGTCTGGCCCGCACTTGTTTTCCCCATTTGCCTCATCGTGAGTGCTTTGTACTGGCATGTGATGACGTCGGATTTGGATGATCACGGATCGATTATTAACGAACTTGGAGAGAACTACATCACAATAGTCTACACTGCGGGCCTGACACCACTGGCGCTGACGCTCATCGCTATTGTCATCTGGAAATTTCAATCCGCACGGTCTTCAAGAATTTGATTTCTATATCATCTTCATTTTTTCCTCGGCGTTCTCCGCGAACTTCCTCCTTCGCGAATACGCTTCGGCGGACAAGCTGCGGTGAAAATCCTTTAACTTTTCTCGAGAACGCACACAAATTCACCGGGCCGTGGATGCTTAAGGTAGGAACGAATGATTTTTAAGAATTAAGAGTCGAGGGACGACCGAAGCTTGGAGCAGCCATGGATTCCATACCCTACCTAATGGTGAGCCAAAAGATCGAGGCGCCGCTGGCGTTGGGTGTCATGCGCGACGTGACCGTGTTTGTCTGCATCAACCTGATCGATCATCGCGCCATCGGCATCGCCACCAGCAAGCGCGACGCACTCGACGCCATGTCGGACAATACAGAACGCCTTCACGGGAAGACGTTCACGCTCGATGGATTTGAAGTGAGTGGGAATTGATATTTCACGCAAAGCCGCGAAACCGCAAAGGAAGAGAAGATTGTTATCCACAGATGTCGCAGATTGACGCAGATGGAAGATTGAAAAATCTGAATTCATGCGTCGTTCTTATCTGCGAACATCTGCGTAATCTGTGGATGACTCATTCATGCTTTTCTTTTTGTTGCCCTCGTTCTTACTCTCTCATCCGCGTTTATTTGCGTTCATCCGCGGCTAAAAATCTTCTCTTACTTTTGTCTCTTTGACTGGCGAGCTCGCTTCGGGGTCGAACCTCAGGGTCGAAGACGCCACAACACGTTGTGGCGCTACAAGACGAAAACTGGATTCCCGCCTCCGCGGGAATGACGAGAAAGACGTCACGGATCAGCGCGTGACGCTACAAACCATGAATACTATCGCACATCATTCATCCCAGCTGACCGAGCACATGCTCGCAAAGCTCGGCCTGCTTCCCGACGAAGCGGCCCACCAACCGCCCGAGCCGGTGAACATCCCGCTCGCGTGCGGTCGGATCGCGGCGCTGGTGGGGCCGTCGGGGAGCGGGAAGAGCCGCGCGCTCAATGCGCTGGCCCTGCGTGCAGGCGAGCGCATTCATACAGCAAGCCCGCGCGATATTCCGATCAGCGAGATCTGGTTGTGCGATTGGCTCGCAAGGATGGGGCTCGAGACGCGAGCAAAGGAGTTGCTGCCGTCGTTCGGTTTATTGGACGCGCGTGTGCTGCGAACACCGCTTCGAGCGTTGAGCGCCGGACAACGGGCGAGGCTCGGACTACTCGCTGCCCTCGCGCGCTGCAATCCGGGCGACACGCTCGTGCTCGACGAATTCTGTGCAGAGCTTGACGTGCTCAGCGCTCGGGCCATCGCGCACGTCATACGGCGCATGGTCTTGCGCTTCGAACTGCGCTGCGCCATCGCCACTAACCGCGAGGAAATTCTGCCCGACCTCGCGCCCGACACGCTGATCCGCTTCACCGCCACGGGCGGCTATCGTTTCGACGCCTATCCGCGCCAGCGCGGGCTACTTCACTCGCTGCGCGTCCGCCCCGCAACCAAGGCGCATTGGCGCGCCTTCGCGCCCTATCACCATCGCGGAAGAACCCTCGCTCCGGTCGCGGGCATTTTTGTCGCGGAGATCGCCGGGCGTGACGTAGGCATCGCGGTCTACAGTCACGCCGGGCATGGTTGCCGCGCGCGTCAGGGTGTGCTGCCCGCCGAGTTTTGCTCTGGGTCGATCGGCGAGCGGCTTGACGCGATTAACGGCAACCTGCGCGTGCTGCATCGCGTCGTCGTGATCCCGGAGCTTCGCGGGATCGGCGTCGCAGCCGAGCTTGTCAGGCGCACACTTCCATTCTGCGGCGTTGACTATGTCGAGTGCATCGCATCGGACGCGGGTTTTCTCGAACGGGCGGGGATGCAACGCGCGGGCGATGTGCCGCCCGGGCCACAGGCGCAACGATTGCTAAGCTGGCTCGCGGCGCGATGCGTCAGTCCGCGCGACATCGCGCGTGAGGACGCGAGGCGGGCATGGCTTGAAACGCTCGACGCTTGCGAACGCGCCGAGTTCGATTCGGTTTTGAGGCGAGCCTTGCGCCCGTACATCGAGACGCACCACTCGGCGCTACGCGGGCAGGTCAACGCAGGCACCGTCAGCGACCAAGCGCTAGCCAAAACGGGCGAGATGCTGCTGAGGCTTTCTTGCCGCCCGGGGTACTACGTTTGGAGCCGCGCCCAATGACAACGATCGTCACAGCCACACTCAACGGCCGCCCGTGCATCGAGGCCGAGCTGCATCATCGTGCGGGCGCGAAGCCAAGCACGGCGACGGTGATCATGCGCGCCGACGATGGCGAGCAAGTGGCGCGAGGGCCGGCGACGCTCGTGCTTGGCGATGGCGCGTCGCGCGTGGAGTTCACGTCGCTCGACGTGACGAGCGTGCAGACAGACGCCGGCATCGCGCGTGTGATTCTTGCCGACCGGCGCAGGGGCTGGAACGCGCGCGTATCAGGCGAGCGCAAAGACAAAACTCTCGGGCAACTCGTGGCCGAACTGACGAAGAGCCTCGGCGAGCGAAGCGGCATCGCGAACCTCGCGCGCGCGTCTGAAACCGCAGCCGCGCAGCGCTGGGACGATGCCCTTGCTTCCAATGCGATCGAGGCGTTACTCGCGCAGTTCGGCCAGAGCCTCGTCGTCGCGCCCGACGGCACGTTGGCGGCTGTGTCGAACGACGCGATCTCGCTGGACGATCTACCGGTCATCTCGTGCGAAGTCGCCGAAGTAACAACACCGGGCGTTCGTGTGATGGCCCCGAGGGTCTTGCAAGAAGCGGAAATCACGGGCGAATGGGAGCCGGTGTGCGAGGATGAGTCCGGCGCGTTGCGGCCACTGGCGGAGCTTCTCACAGCGTGGGGAATTTCCGATGCCGACGTTCGTAAAGCGTGCCTCTTCGACGGAGGTTTGCGAAAGCTCGTTGGCGACGCCACGAAGGCGGCTCTTTTGGAGCGCTTCGCCTATCGCTGCTATCGGATCCCCGAAGCCGAGCGTGACAAGCTTCCGCTGGTCGCGAAGCGATTGAACGCCGATAACAAACTGATCGCGGAGCGTGTGGAGCACACGGGCTTTCGTCTCAAGGGTCGCGATGTGCCGGCACTTGACGATCCCTACGAAACACAGACACCGCTCACTCCGGCGGCGGGTTATGTTTTCGATGGCGTTGCGGGGACGGTGCTCTTCGATCACGTCGTCGGCCATCTTGAACCTGCACGGCCGCCCGTCCATGACACGCGCCTCGAAGGGCGTACCTTAAAGGAAGCGCCAGAGATCAAACTCACGGCGAGTTATCGATCCGGCCCGGCCCTGGAGGTTTTGCGTCGCAACGGCGAGGGCAATGGCGATATTCAAGTCTACCGCGGCGAACTGCAGGGACTACGCAAGGCCAATCAAACGTCGAGCACTCCGGTCAATCAAACAAAGCTCGCGAACGACGCGGCATTCGTCCATGAGCGTTTTCTGAGGGCGCTGCCCACGCAGAAACTAAGTGCGAAAATCGCGGGCGCGTATACTGTTGGCCCTGCTCCATACGGCGAAGTTCTTATCCGCTGCAATGACAGCGACGGACTGATCACCGAGATCATTCCGCCCCATGATCCGGTGCGCTTATTGGCCGATGCGTTCGCGACGCCGCCCGATGCGTTGCCATCCGTCTCTGCTGCTATCGGCGAAGAGCCGCCCGTCACCAAGCACGCCAATGCCTACCACACTGGGCCGCTCGTACTGCGCGTCGACAGGGGCGTGAACGAGAGCGAAGCCTTCATCGCGGCGCGCGCGAAGAAAGTCGACCCCAAAGACGGCCACCTTACGCTCGATCAACTCGGGCCTCTGCGCGAGCCTTTTCATCTGCCCAACATCGCAGCGACCAAGGCGGGCGGCTGGTTCCTCGCTGCTCCCATTCGCGTCACCGACGATGGCGTACGACTGCTCAGCGATAGCGAAACCATCGCGAAGGATTTCGACGCGATCGACACGCAATCGCTCGGCGAAGGGAAAGTCCCGCACGGCACGGACGGCTTACTCTTGCAAGGCCTGGACGGCGAGACATATCTGGCGCTCTATGACCGGCCGCTGGTGGCGCAGCACCGGGGCAACGACGTTGCCGACTACTCCGTCGAGGTGCGCGAGATCGACGGCGACGAACTGGACGCCATTAAGCGGGGCGGCACCCACTTCCCGCTTGTCGTTTCATTGAGCTATTCGCACATGCAGGCGGGTGTGGGCGGCACACAAGCATCTCCCGGCTGGGCGCCGACGCTGAACTTCAAGGATTATCAAACAGGAACAAAGCGCGATTTTCAACTGGCCGGTCGTGGGTTGTTCACCGAGCAGCGTGGCCTGCACCTTGGCCGCCTCGCGCACCTGCCGCTGCAAGGCGGGCCGGTCATGGCGGACGCGGCGCGTTGCACCAAGCATCGCTATGGCGTCGCGGCTGGTCCCGACGGCATGTACTACGAGAGCGCCGGGCATATCTCAACCGAGGCGTTTTTCAAAGTTCCCGGCGATGAGACCTTCGACGCGCCCTTTTCGTTCAGCAAAGAACTCACCAGCGTAGGAGCGGGACAGGGCGTGGAGTTTCAAGCCGAGATCAAGCTGCACGCCGAGATGCAGCACGCCTGGAACAAGCGAACGGTGCCGCATCGCTGGGTGATCACCTACCGCTGGCCCGTCTATGACAGCGTCCCGCCGGTTTGGACGCCACGCGAAGATCCGCCCTATGTTATGGAAAAGAATCTGGCGGCCCCGAGTTTTGATTTTGTCCCGCCGCCAAGTACGGGGGAGCCGCCATATGCGATCCCGATGCCTGAGCCGACGATCAACATGACGGGCTATGCGCCGGAGTTGAAGCCGGGCGTTCCCGACCCGTCGCTTGGCGGCGGCTGCGTCTACTTCCCGAGCGACGTGCACCTTAAGGACGGTGCGCCCTGGGCGAGCGGTGGGCCAACGCGCTATGTGGTGCTGCATCCGAAAGTGTGTTTGGGTTTCGGGTTGCCGAGTTTGTCGGGCGATGGCGGCTCGGTCAGTGGCGTGCGTATGGGGCTCGATGGCAACGACGCGCTCTTTATTCAGCCCGTGGACGCAAGCGGCAATCCCGCGCCCGGCAAAGCGACGACGATCAAGGGGCCGCTGGCGCTGGATTCGGTGCCGACGCCGGGCGCGCCAGCCACGGGCGCGTTTTGGAACGACAATGGCGCGGGAGCTTTGCCCGCCGGAGTCCATGTGCAGCAGCCAAGCGGGCCGGTGCTGATCGGCAGTGGCGGAAGCAGCGACGAGGATACGCTCGACGTGACGCAAGCGGCCCACGGCTTCGTCGTCGGGAGCGTCGTGTACTTCGATCAGGGAAGCAGCGCATGGGCAGCAGCCGACGCGGGAACGGTTAATAAGGAAGGCGTCGGGATTGTCGAAGCCGCAACGACGAACAGCTTCACCGTGCGCTTCAGCGGGCCGATTGACGGGCTCAGCGCAATCACCGACGACGATGGCAACGGCTTGAGCGCGGGCTGGTACGTGATCAGCGATACGATCCCGGGCAAGCTGCGCAATCCTGACGGGCTCCAAGGCGCGCCAAACCGCTTCGTCCCCGCGCTCTATATGTTCGATGGCGCCTCAGGCAGCGTGCAGTTCCGCACGCCTCAAGACATCTCCGGCGTCGACGACATCGTGCTTGGGCCCACGAGTGGCGGAACGCAAAACGCCGTGCCGGTGTTCGGCACGAGCGGCTTTGATCTGGTGAACACGCCGGTCACGATTGATCCTGGTACTGCGCTGCTCACAATTCCGGCGGGTGGCCGCATGAGCCTGCCCGATGGAACGGCCGGCACGCCATCGCTTTTCAATACGGGCGACGCCGACACCGGCGTCAACTTCCCGGCGGAGGACGAGGTCGCGCTCAGCGCGGGCGGGATCAACGTGCTCGTCGCTGACGACAATCTTGGCGGCACGGGACAATACGGCGTCAACATCAACGGCGTCTACAACCGCATTACGGGGACAATTGATCTTTCCGGCGCGAACCCGGCGTTTAATCTCGCGACGATCGACGAGAACGACAGCCCCTATAAGGCGCATTTCGGCGAGATCGTGATTGCCAATACCTCGGGCTTCACTACAACGACGCAGAGCATCACCGTCGAGCTGCCGGATTTCGCGAGCGTCGGCGACACGCCCGGTTGCTTCGTGATCGTCAAAAACCACAGCGCGGGCAACAAATTCTCCACGCCGGTGCAGGTGATCGGCGGAGAGTACACCGCAGGCACCATCAGCTTCGAGGAACCGATCGACGGCGTCACGGGCGGAGTATCGCTGGCCCCGAACGCGGGAATGTTGTTTATTCGGGTGTTCAATTCGTGGGTGACGATATGTTGTTAATGCTTACCACCAGCCTTGGCGTCGTCGTGATGGACGCGGACACCGGACAATACCGCGTGATCCACGAGGGTTCGCGGCTTTACTATGGCCTGACCTGGGACGAACGCTTCATCTACGCGGGCTGCAATCGCGAGCGTCATCCCTACTACATCGTCTTCAACCGCGCTCTCGAACCCATCGGAAGCGTTGAGATGGAAGGGATCGACGTCGGCAATCCCCACGGGATGTTCTACGACCCGCTGAGCAAGCGGTTGTTCTGGGCAATGCCGGGGGAAGATTCGGTGTACGCCGGAGCGAGGGGTCAGGGGTCAGGGGTCAGGGATCAGAAAGAGCATGTGAGTTTGAAAACACAAAATACTCAAGAGAATCAGGAATCGCTGGACCAAGATCCCGAAAATACAAATCGTTCATTTCTTCCTGACCCCCGATCCCTGACCCCTGACCCCTATGACTGGACAAGATTCATCCCCTGCCCCGAGGACGTCGCGACGTGGATCAAGCGCACTGGAGGTTCTCCGCCCGAGGAAAAGATCACGATCCGCAAAAGCAAGATCGTCGAGCGCGAGGCAAGCCCCTGGCGCGGGCCGGGGTCGATCAATCTGCATCACTACAACTCAGTATTCGTAAGCAAAGAACGGATTTACGTGCTCGCGCATAATCGCGGCGCGAGCGAGATACTCACGCTGCGTCACGATTGGGGCCTCGAAAGCATCACCCCGGCGGGACGATTGGCGCATACGGCGTGGGTGGAAGAGAGGGGAACCGAAGAAATCGTGCAAGGTGCAAAGCGCAAAGTGCAAGGTGAAACCAGTTCTTCGACATTGCACGTTGCACCTCGCACGTTGCACGATTCATCGGACCCCCGACCCCTGACCCCTTTGTCCACACTTTTCGTCGTCTCCTCCGGCGATCGCGCCGTGCTGCGCAACGGGCAAAAGATTTACGAGACGCCCGAAGGCACGTTCCCGCGGGGCGTGGCGAAGATCGGCGAGCGCTACTTCCTCGGTCTTTCGATGTTCGGCAAGCGCGACGAACGCGGAACTGGGCGCGGGCGCGTGCAGGTCTTGTCAAGCGATTGGAAACTCTTGAACGAATTCGAGCTACGCGACAACTCCGGCCAGATCTACGAAATCCGCGCGCTCTGCGCCGATCCCGCGACGCACAACGGGCTGGCGCCTCCAGTCGATATTTGAATTGGAAGAGTTTTAAACCACAAAGGCCACAAAGAAATTCAAAGAATTTTATCCACAGATGCCGCAGATTTTCGCAGATGAAAGATAGACCGGAGCAATCATCTCAATCTTTATCTGCGGCCATCTGCGTAATCTGTGGACACTCTTTCTCTTTATTCTTCCCTTGGTGTCCTTTGTGCCTTCGTGGTTCAAATTCTTCCGGGGTCAGGAGACAACCATGGGTTCGCCATCCATCATCCAACCCGTCGTGCATCGTCCTGCGCGGCTCGCGTTCGTGAGTTTCAGCGTCGATGCGCAAACCATCGGCGCTGCTGCGACGTACACAAAGCTCCTCCCGCTCGGCGCCAAGGACTATCAGCGCGCGCTTATCATGCTCCACAGCAAGAACACCATCGCTGACGCGCGTCGCCGCCGAATCCCGGCGCTGATCTTCGCCACGCGCGACAACGCGGACGCTACCTGCATCGCCGGAACCGACAATGGCAGCGACCGCTACCAGCAGGGCTACGATTACGCCACGGACGGAAAGCTTTCCGGCGCGGACTTCGCGGCGAGCAACGGCGCGGTGGAGATTCGCTCCGCGCGCATCGACGGCGGGAACCTGGAGATCGTCTTCTTCAATACGACGGGCAGCGCACAGACCATCGACCTACGTGGAGCGGTGTATGCCTTCCGGGATAACTAAAAAATATTCACCACAGAGACACAGAGGTCACAGAGAAGAAAGACTCTCACCACGGGGGATGCGGGGAATCACGGGGAAAGAGAGAACAAAGATATTTTGTGTAAGAAACTTCCGTTTCTTGCCTGCGATTTACCCAGCGTTCCCCGTGGTTGAACATCTTTATCTTTTCTCTGCGGCCTCTGTGTCTCTGTGGTAAATCTTTCTGAATCGTTCAAGGACTCGTTATGGGGACTGGAAGCCTCATCAAACATCTCTCCGGCTGGCGGAGTACGCACTTCGGCCGGCGCGTCATCAGCCAGCCCGGCGAGTGCAGGCCCGGGCCGCCGCCCATCTGCCCGATTCTCGCGGCCCTCAATTACACGGAGACGATCGCGCTCCCGCACACGCGCTTCAACTTCGGCCTTGTCTGGCTGCATCTCGGCAACGAAGCATCGGTCAACGTGAACCGCCGACGCAACGCGGGGTTCCTGATCTGCACGGACAATCAGACCGAAGCGTGTGGCACCACTGCCGATCGCGACACGTCGCCTGCTGTGGATCGATTTAGCCGCGGGTTTATTCGGGCCTTCGACGCCGACCTGAGCAACTTCGCGCATATGGTGACGGCCAGCGGCGGCAACGTCACGCTGCGCGACGCGTGGACCCTCTCCACCGGCGTCACACTCTCGGGCCGCATCGACGACGAGTGGTCGTTCAACGCCGGTATCACCGGCTCGTTCGCCGCCGAGGATCGCGCGCGCTTCGCGCAATCGGGCTCGCTCGGCGGGCTCGCCATCTTCAGCTTCCGCGTTGGCGACACGTTCACGCTGCAGTTCGGTCTGATCTTCAACAGCGACACCGACCGCAACGCAATCCCGGTCGTGCCGAGAAGCGCACGATCCCGCAAGACGCTCGCGGCGACGCGCTGGCCCTCGTCGATGGCGATCCGTCCCGTCGGGACCTTGCCGACCACCGACAGACGACCTCGCGTGCACTCGGCGAGCGCGCCGTCCTCGATCACCAGCACGTCGTCGACGCCCATGCTGCGGGCGAGCGCAGCGTGGCGCGACAGATGGTGGAAGTAGCCGTGCACGGGCACGAAGCCTCGGGGTCGCACGAGCTCGATCATCGTGCGCTGCTCCTCGCGCCCGGCGTGCCCCGAGACGTGCAGCGCAGGGTCGGTCACCGGGAAACGCACGATCGCGCCCTGGCGCTCGAGCCCGTCCACGAGCCCTTGGATTGCGCGCTCGTTGCCGGGGATGGCGCGCGCGGAGAGCACCACCAGGTCGCCTGGCTCGAGCACGAGGGCGGGGTGGGTGCCTCCCGCCAGGCGCGTG
>JABWBM010000097.1 GCA_013360495.1 Planctomycetaceae bacterium | reverse complement strand
GATTGTCGATGACGAGGACGACATCCGCGAACTCCTCGAGTTCCACCAGATTGAGATCATCCACCGGTTCCGTCAAAACGCTCGTCGACGCCCCGCTGGCGCGCTGAAACGTGGCACCCACGAGATCGACAGTGAAAGACGATAATTCGTCACTGGCTGCGTCCGTGATGGCGAGCGTAACAGTGCCCTCGTCGTCATCTCCGCCTCCACCCCCGCCACTGGTCGAATCGCTGGCGGAACTGCCGCAACCGGCAACGAACATGAGAAAGGTCATGCACAATAAAGGCATCATCTTGCGAGTCATGGGTGTTCTCCTCAATTCAACGGCGAAAAGGGGCGCATCACAGACGTATTGTAGGTTCTATCCAAACAATGCATTCCGGCCCTCGACAGCAGGTGTTGCCAAAACGTCGCGTGAGAGGGGAGCATCGTTAAATACGCAACACGCCAACCCTGGTGTCGCAACTAGAACGGTCATGTCACGGAACGATAACGTGAAAATTAGATAAAAATCGCACTCGCCCTATGCCTCGTCATCGCGGTCTTCCCGGATCAGTTCGCGTTGGCGCTCGCGCCATTCGGCGAGCCAATCCTCGATCTTCTCGTAATTGTCCATCTTGGCAAACGCCAGCAGCGCCTCCGTCGGTCGCCCAAGGCGGCGGCAAAGTTCTCCTACGAGATAAAGCACGACGGGCTTGTCGCTATCGGTGAACTCGTCCTCTTCGAGCGCCTTCTCAAGATACTCGACTGCCTTCTTCCGGGCGCGGCGTTCGGCATCTTCAGGTTCGCCATCAAGCCGCGAGCACCATGTCGCCTGCAAATAGAGGTTCGCCACTTCGGCATTGGACTTGCCGAGATAGACAGCGAGCACGGCTGCGCGCCGGAAACGCTCCGGGCCCGAGGGGACGGCTCCCTTGACGAATCCAAAACTCGCAACGATGCGTCTGACGGCCGCGAGCCTCTCGGCATCGGCGATCGGTTTGAAATCGGGCTGGAAACCGGTGTAGCCGCACTCGGGACAGAAGTGGACCATCTGCGGCAGCGGGTTGCCGTCGAGGTAGCGCGGGCAGAAGTCGCTCTCCTTCTCGCCGATTTCAAAATCGGTCACCAGCGAGCTGGTGAATGTTCCGGCGCAGACGGGGCAGGTTAAGGATTGCGGCACGAGTTTCATGGCTCTTCATTATTACCTACGTTGCATTATTACCTACGTTGATCGAAGAGAAAAGCGGGAAGCGAAATGGAGCGATCGTTCACGCTAAACGAACCCGCCAGCCGCGAGGGCTGGCAGGTTGCCACGGGAGTTTCAAAAGGGAGTCAAGACTTGGGGAGCAAGGCTTATTGGGCGGTGGTGATGGTGGCGACGTAGGTCTGGCCGTTCGGGACATAGAAGGTGCTTGCCGTGCCGGTCGCGCCCGAACCGGCGTTTCTGGTGTAGTTCGCCGTCAGCGTGAACAGCGGGTGCGACGCATTGACCGTCATCACGTTGCCCACTTTGCGCACCGTGCCGGTCGCCGGGAATGATGCGCTGCCAAACCAGCACGTAATCGCAGCCGAACCGTTCTCGCTGTTGAACGAGCCCGCGCACAACATGCCGTTGGGCAAGGCGCCAGCGAAATAGTGCAGCGCGCCGGCACCGTTACCATCAACTTCGAGCGCGGCCATGCGAACCGCCCCGGTCTTAGTGGCGACAACATCCTTGATGCGAAGCTTCCAGACGCCCTTGGCGTTACGATTGATAAAGACATCGAGCGCGCTTGGCGCGAAGTCCGCCGAGCGGGTATCGGGATAAATCGCGTACAGGCCAGTCGGCGTCTGGGTGTCCGTCGTTTCCAGAACGACAATATCGCCAAGGTGCTCTAACTCCACCACAATGTCACCGCGCCGCTCATGCTTGATATCGAGGTAAACACGCAGAGACTTGACCTTGCCGGTATCGGTCATGGTGAAGGTGTATTCGAGACCAACTGCGTCGTTGTCAGGAATCGCCGTTTCTGTCGTTGTCGCCACTTGACGTTCCATGTTGCGGTTCACTGCGTGGCTGGTGGCGAGGACAAACCCCTGCACGGGGAATGTAATGCTGCTAATGGAAGTTCCCTTGACTCGGATCGTCCAGTTGCCTGCGACGGGGTTGTCGACGATCACTTGTTCGAAATTGTCCTTGTGGTTGGCGACAGCGCGTGTCGCGAGCGCCGTGGGGTTCGCGGGATCGAGCGACCACGGATAGTGAACGGTAATGCCGTCAGGCGCAATCATCTCGAGGTCAAGGTCGTGGATCAAACGCTGTGAAACCGTGCCCGTCCCATACATATCGAGCCAGGTCAGGCTGACCTTGAGGGATAACTGACCCGCCGGAACAGGCATGACGTAATCCTTCTGCTGCCCGTGAATCATTGAGTCGCGCACGATGTGACGACTGATGGAATCATAATCGGCCTGAGCGAGATCGCAGGCGGCGTCTGCCTTCACGAGACCGTAACCGAACTTGTAGTCAGGCCCGGCGGCTCCAATGTCTTGCGCGGTGTGCATCGCGATCAGACGAGCCACATCCGGCGCCATACGCAGGCCGGAGTTGAGGTTTCTGTGGTGCTCTTCAAGAAGCGCGATGCAGCCGGTCACCGAAGGCGCTGCCATCGACGTGCCGGAAATGCTCGCGTAGGTATTGTTCGGGTACGTGGAGTTCAGTTGATAGCCGTTCGCTGCGACGTCCGGCTTGATTCGTCCGTCATCGGTCGGGCCACGGCAGGACCAGTTGATATTTTGGCTGGTGCCGCTGTCGTTGGTCGCTCCGACGACAAGAATGTTTTTGGACGCTGACGATGTATTGACCGATTGCCATGGAGCCGTGTTGCTGCCCTCCCAGTTGCCGGCGGATTTCACGCCGAGCATGAGGTTCAACCGGCTTTCCCGGTCAAAATCCTGTGAATCGGTGCCATAGGTGCCATTGTCGGAGCTGTCTCCGGCCAAGCCCCATGAGTGGTTGTCCACGGCCTGATAGAAACTTTGTTTGGCGGTGTTCCGCTCCGTCTGAATAATGCCGTTGAAGTCATACGATCTGACCGTCGCGAGCGAGGCGAATCCCCGGGCATTGGCAACACCGAGTCCGGCGCCAACGATCGTTCCACACACATGAGTCGCGTGCGTGCTCACCGCGAGCGCCGTCTGCTGGTTGGTGACGCGGCTTTCGAAGTCTTGATGGATTCCAACCGGTCCGCCGTCCCATATTCCGACGACGACGCCAGAGCCGCCAGTCCCGTACGGAGTAGGATTCGCGCCCGAAAGATTGCGCGACGCAAGGTTCGTCGTTTCGGGCGTGCCGCGTTCCTCGACATTGGCGACGCATGCAGCGTTCATTGCGCGGAAAAGCAGACCGCTATCTAGCGCGTCCATGATGGTGCTCTCCGGCACGCCAATCGATGCATTGCCGTCAGCGGGCAAAGAAAACTCAGGCTCACCGCCGAGCACCTCGCGGACCTCCGCAGCCGTCGCGCCTTCATGGAAGGTGATGAACACAGGGCCGGTCGCCACTCCCGCACGAGCATTCTGAGATACACCTGTTGAAGCGCGCTTTTCGGCGGTGATCGCTTCCGCGTTACGAATCTTTTCGCTGATCGAATCACCGGTAATGCTGCCGTTCCCAACATAGGCCGTGCGTACAAATGCGTATCGGTTGGCCGCGACGGTGCCGAGCAAACGCAAGCCGTTCGCTTCGAGCGACGCGAGCGACGCCTTCGACAGCGGAGCGCCCGTTTCTATTTCCACCGCTTCGCCGACCATCGGCAGCGTGATCGCGCCCGTCGCCTGCTGCGCCTCGACCACCGCGCCCGAGCGGGCGATCGACGTGATCAGCGCGAACAATAGCAGCACCGTACCAATGGAAAGAATACGCTGTGAACAAGCCTTGAAGCCACCACCGTCGATCATCATCACTCCCGCGCCGTAAAGCAAAGCACCGGACCTCCACCACGAAGGGCCAAAGGCGCTTCTTGACGGCACATCGAATCATCTTTTGTGGCCGCTTGTGACGCACAGCACAAGAAAAGGGTACAGATTGGTACCGCGGCAACATGACGGTATCAATTGTGTACCACATGGTGGAAATGGAATTGAATTGCGGAAAACAAGCGGCATGGGCCGCCGTGAAACATGCGATGAGCGGGACGTTTTGCAAACGCCCAGCCCATCGGTATGCCATGATTTGATTGCCGCGTTGGATTCTGACCGGCGCGCTGCTTATGGGTACTGCGGTTCTATTCGATGTGCAGATAGCTCCCGTCGTTCTGCGCCGCGAGCTCTTGGAGGAAGCTTCCGGCCGCGAAGTGGTTGCCGATATGGATGCACTTGAAATTGCAGCCGCTCGTCCGCAAAGGGGCGAACCACACGGGGAATTCGCCAAGAATCGCGCGCTGGGCGTCCTCGGACTGCCACATATTCTGGTCCGGCCCGAGGGTGGGAATGTCGCACCACGTCGGCGCGCCGTCGGAGAGCAGGAACAATGTCCCAATATCCGCGCCATAATTGCTGCATGCCTTTTGCAGCACGGTGTACGTCGGCGTCCCCCACCACACGCCCATGTCCTGAACGAACCTGATGGCCTCCTCGCGATTTTCGTCGGTCGCGGGAACCAGCTCTCCCTGCCATTCGTCCGTCAGCGGCGGAGTGAACCTCAAGCCATCGGGATTCGTGTTCCCGGCAAGCTGGATGATGTCGAACTGGTTGCGCTCCGTGAGCGACTTCAGCGCCCGGATCGTTTCGGTCTTGACGATCTCGAGCCGTGTCGGGTTCGAAACGACGTTGCCGCCCCAATTTTCCATCGTCGAACCGCCATCGGACGTCTCCATCGATTCCGAGCAATCCAGAATCCAAAGAAACGTTCCAGTGATCGGCTCGCCGAAATACGTCGGGGCATCTTCTTCCTCTATCGTCGGCCCTGAAGGCTCCACCGGCGGAGACCCGGCCTCTACATCGGGGCCTTCGTTCCCGGTATTGGCTGCCGGGACGCGGAGAACAAGCCGTCCCGATGGGCGATCAGCGCCATCGTTATCCGAGTTGCGAATGAGTTGCGGCGACGGCTCGGACGCCGTCTCAGCGTCCGCCATCGTTACAAAACCAAACGCCGCCGAGATCCCCACGACGCCAAGCCAGAGCATTCCATCGCGAGCCAGTTGCATAGTCGTTCTCCCATTGCGGTTTGCTGATTCACGCACGCAACGTGGTAAAGCACAGGCTGTGCCAATACCGAGCGCCACTTGGCGACGAAGTGTAACCACATGAATAGCAATGGGTTAGGTATGCACGGCAGTTTTATCGGTAGTCGTGACGTCTATATATTTGCATCGCTCCGGAGATGGCATTTGCATCTGAACGCAAATCACCCGTCGCGGAAGTCCGATGCCTCCAATCCATGCTTCTTCAGCTTCCGGTAGAGCGTCACCATATGAACGCCCGATGCTTTTGCCGCAGCCCCCACGTCGCCCCGGTGATTCCTGAGAAGCTCCGCAAGTTCGGCGCGTTCCCGGTTGAGGGCGTCCTGAGCCGGACTGCCGGACGCCAATATTTTGACGGAAACGCTGTCCATCGATGCCGGAAGGTCGGAGGGCATGATGACCGGTTGCTGCGCGACGGCTAAAGCATGTCGAATGGCGTTCGCCAGCTCGCGCACATTGCCGGGCCACTGGTGATTGCGAAGCGCTTTCAACGTCTGGTCAGCAAAGGCGCGCTTCGTACCCGGAGTTTCGCTCGCGAGCGATTCGAGAAAGTGCGAGGCAAGCAGCGGGATATCGTCCCGGCGCTCGCGCAACGATGGCGCATCGATTCGCATGACATTGATCCGGTAATAGAGGTCTTGTCTGAAGCGCCCCTCCTTAATGGAACGATCGAGGTCCTGAACCGTGGCGGCGACGACGCGGATATCGATCCCGATTTCTTGCGTCCCGCCGAGCCGGCGTATTTTGCGCTCCTGCAACGCGCGCAACAGCTTCACCTGCATTTCGAGCGGCATCTCGCCGATTTCGTCGAGGAAGAGCGTCCCCTGATGGGCAACCTCCATCAGGCCGGTTTTCCGGACATCCGCGCCGGTAAACGCGCCCTTTTCGTGCCCGAAGAGTTCAGACTCCAGCAGGTGCGGCGGCAGCGCACCACAATTGATGGCGACGAATGCCTGCGAGGCGCGCGCGCTCAATCCGTGAATGGAGCGGGCGATCAGCTCCTTGCCCGTCCCGGTTTCGCCAAGGATCAACACATCGACATTGCTGGCGGCAACCTTCCGGACGAGGGCCTTCAACCGCGCGATTGCGGGGCTATGTCCGATGATCTCAGCGAGCGCGTCGTTTTCCGGCGCTGGCGCGACGTCAGCCGGCTTTTCGGTGTGTCCCTCCACGATGCGCCGCGCGGTTTGCGCCATGGTTTGCATTGTTTCGCCGTCAATGGCGGTGCCTTTGTGCTGTTCGTGAAACGCCAGCGCGTCGCGGGCGAGCTCGCGAGCGCGCCCGGTATTTCCGGCGGATATTTCACAACGCATCAAGCCCTCGAGGGCCAGCAGGAAATTCGCCGATGTCGTCTGCCGCGTTCTCCGGTAAATCTCATGCGCCGACCCGAGCATGTCATGCGCGCGCCGGAGCAAGGCCGGCGAGGGCGTTTCCTGACCGAGAAGCATGCGGCCGATCGCCGTCAAGCTATAGGCTTCGATGAGAGGACGGCGGGTGTCGTGCCCGATCGCGAGGGCTCTCTCGAAATACTCCATCGCTTCAGCAGTCTTCCCTGTATCGCGAAGGATGGTCGCAAGATTGAACAACGCCAGCGCTTCGTTGCTCGCGGAACCGAGGGCGCGGCTGATGTGGAGCGATTTCCGGTACCAATCGGCAGCCTGATCCCGCTCGCCCTGGCCGGAGTGATTTTTGGCGATATTGTTATAGAGAATCGCGAGGTTGCTCTGGTTCCCGAGTTCCGTTTCGAGCGCAATGGCCCGCTGGCAATACTCGATAGCTTCGCCGTAATGGCCAAGATCGCTCGCGGCGATACCAAGGTGCATCAACACATAGGCCTCCACGCGCCGGTGCGTGAGCTTTTGCGCCTCCGGCAGAAGGTCCTTGAGCAGTCCCCATGCTTCTTCGCTTTTTCCGAGTTGAAGCAACGCCACAGCCCGCCAATCCTTGATCGCTACGCGCTGGTAGTCATGGAGGTTCGCGATCCGCTCTGCCCGTTGCGTACACTCCAAAGAGCCTTCAAGGTCTCCGAGTGCCGCTTTCGCCATACTGAGCGCATTAACGCCTTCGAAAAGCGCGGGAGAATCCGCGGGGAGAGCGCCCACCAACACGCCGACCTTATGCGGAGCGCGGTCCTTCATCAAAATCGCGTATCGCACCACGAGCCAGTGAAGCGCGACAGGAGCGCCGTCTGGAAGGACGAATCCATCTGCGTCGAGGTCGATCCCGAAAAGCCGCGCGGTTTGTTGCAGAAGCTGCAGCGCCAGATTGTGCGGCCCTTGACGGCTGAGCACGTCGGCGGCGCTCACGCAGGCCCAGGCGCGCTCTTCGATTCCCGCGTGCGCGCCATTCACGATGTCGAGAATACCGTCAAGTTCGAGGGCAAGACGCCTGTATGCCGCCGGGGCGTGCTCGTTCCGCAATTCATCGCGCCAGCGCGCGCACTTGCCGAGCAGCCACTCTTGCCAGCGCGCGCGTGTTTCCGGTGCTTCTCCGTAGCCGGCGAGACGCTCGCTCGCATACCCGGCGATGGACTCGAGCATGGAAAAACGCAACGCCCCGCCAAGCGCTTCGATACGCTCAGAACGGAGCAGGTTGCCGGCTTTCAGACGTTGAACGATGTCCGTGGCCTGCCGGATGTTGACGCCGCACACCGCTGGAACATCTTCGATAAAGAACCCGCCGCGAAAAACCGACAGTTTGGCGAGCATCTCACGCTCGGACTCTCCCAGCAGGTTCCAGCTCCAGTCGACGGCTGCACGCAGCGATGAGTGGCGCTCCGGCGTTCCGTGATGGGAGCTTTGAAACGCGTCAAGCCGTTCGCCGAGCCGCTCAACGATTTCACGCGGGCCAAGCACCGTCACGCGCGCAGCCGCCAGCTCGATCGCGAGGGGAAGCCCATCGAGGCGCGAACAGATGGTCGCGATATCCGCGATATTGTTCGGCGTCGCTTCGAAGGACGGGTCCGCTTCCTGCGCGCGCTGAACGAAGAGGTTCACGGCAGCGAACGACGACAATGCCTTCTGAACGTCAACGTTTTTCTCCAGCGTGGCGGGGCTGGTGAGCGATGGCAGCGCGATTTCGCGTTCGCCGGGGATATGAAGCCTGATGCGGCTGGTGAAAAGCATCGTCATACCCGGAACAGATTCCCGCCATATCGCGGCGAGATGCCCCGCTCCTTCAACGCATTGTTCGACGTTGTCGAGAATCAGCAGCAGATTCCCGCCGGTGTTGGAGCAACGGCCCGTGAGGGCGCGTGCGACGTGCTCCGGCGCGTCCTCGCCCGTGAGCACGGCGCCGAGCGTATTGGCGATCAAGCGGCAGATGCCGTCCTCGTCGGTAGCGCTCGCAAGGTCGGTGAAGAAGACTCCCGCCGCAAAATGCGCTTGCTCTCTGCGCGCCCATTCGACCGCGATGCGCGTTTTGCCGGCACCCCCAAACCCGGTGAGCGTGACGAGCCGCTGTGTCTCTTTGATGATGGCCGCGCTGAGAGCGGCAAGCTCCCGCTCGCGTCCGATAAATCCGGTGTGATGCCGTGGGAGAAGAACGTCCATGGGTTCAATCATGTGTGCCGGCGCTCACGATGTCAAACGCCGCCCGTGTGGAATGCTAACGCTCTTTTGGGCGGCTTTTCGTCATGCGCGGCAGAAGAAAGCTGCTTATCATACGCCGCGATGGATGGCGCGACTCATCATACTCCTGACCGTGGGCGCATCGAGATCAAGGTGCGCTCGATCGACCAGCTCTTCGAGACGATGGACCCCTCGCCCTTTATCGAAAAAGATCTTGATCCCGAAGCCGAGACCTTCATCGTCAGCTGGGCGCGGGAACTGCCACGAAGCGTTCCGCTGGCGCTCGCCATTCATGTGTCCGAAAAGCCGGCGCTTGAGAGCTCTGAAGACGATATCGAACAGGCTGTCCGAAACTATTTCGCGTACCGCAAGAAGCTCGCTCGCAATCAGTTCCGCCAGTTGATGCGCACCGGGCGCATGAGCGCTTTGATCGGCGTGCTCTTTCTCATCGCCTGCCTGTTTACGTCGGAAGCTCTCGGCAGCGCTGCCAATGGCTCCACCGGGAGAATCCTCTCCGAAAGCTTCATCATCATCGGCTGGGTGGCGATGTGGAGACCGCTGGAAATTTTCCTCTACGATTGGTGGCCATTGCGCGCCACGGAGAGGCTGTTCGAACGTTTGAGCCGCATCGACGTCGAAGTGATCCCTGGATGGGTGTCTGCCCGGTCCTGATACCAAACCCAAAAATGGTTGTTGTATCTGCCCGTCATGCCGACGAAAGTCGGCATCCAGCGACAATGAGAAATCACTTGTCACGTCTGGATTCCGGCTTTCGCCGGAATGACGGTGGAAATCACATTTCCAATTTAGGATCAGTCTGAGAAGCATCATCTTCGAAAAAACGAAATGAGGCGGCTTGGGGCCGCCTCGGTTTTCGTTTGTGGTACGAGGATTACTTCATTTCGTCGTCGGAATTGCCAGCGCCGTCGTCTTTCTTCTCGGACCCGGCGCCGTCTTTCTTCTCTTCCTTCGCAGGCTCTTCACGGCCCTCTTTCTTCTTCTTGTCGCGAGGCTTGGCTGCTCCCGCCGCCGGGGCAGTCATTTCCTTGAAAGATGTGAGGGTAACTCCGGTAACCGCCTCGAGCGCGGCCTTCACGGCCTCTTCCGTCAGCGTCTTGCCTTCGTTCATAACGAACATGATCTTGGTGAAATCTTTGGCGACTTCGCAATTTTTCACGCCATCAAGGGCCTTGCCCGCCTTGATAACTTCTTCCTTGTTGTCGGCGGTCACGCCGGTCACTACCGCTGCGTAGCGGACGCTTTTGGGCTTCTCGGATTCCTTCTTGTCGTCGCCCTCCTTCTTCTCGCCAACTTCTTTTTCCTCGGGCTTCGTCTCGTCCTGGGCGTAAATGGCCGGAACGGCGATACCAAGAGCAGCAATGCAAACCGCAAACATCTTCATCAGCTTCGTCATACGATTCGTTCTCCTCTATCTTCACGGCCCGCGTATCGCGAGCCAAGGGCGGCTATTATGCCTTTGAAATGTGAAGACATTCAAGATGCCAGTAGCCTGAAACCCTTGAATTACAAGGGATTCATGACGATCATGTGATGCCGTTACAGGCCGGAGGGCTTCATACAAGCCGTAGTGGATAGGTGGTTCAGATACCCCTACGCCCTGCATAAAGTGGACGTGTCTTGTCTACATCCGTGGGCCGGATTCCGGACTCCATCTTGTAACCCATCCCAGATGTTTTAGAGTTCGGGCGCTTTTCGAAAAATTTCAGGCTCTGACATACCAAGCTGCAAAACTCTCCCCCACAGGCTAACCATGCCGAACTCCCCTACCAAATCCGTCCGCTACACCCGCGTCATCAAGCCGGTCACGGGCGAACGACGGCGCGTCATCTGCCCCGCGATGCGGCAAGTCCTCGCCGAGGGTTACGGCTTCGGCAAGTTCCGCTCTGATCTGCTGGCCGGACTTGTCGTCGGGATCGTGGCGCTGCCCCTCGCCATGGCGCTCGCTATCGCGTCTGGAGTTCCGCCGCAATACGGTCTCTACACCGTGATGCTCGCGGCGCCCGCCATCGCGATTTTCGGCGGCTCGCGCGTCAACGTCTCCGGCCCGACGGCCGCGTTCGTCGTGCTCCTCGCTCCAATCGCGGCGGAATATGGCGTTGGCGGGCTGGCGTTCGCCTCACTTTTGGCGGGCGTGCTGCTTTTGATCATGGGCATTTCCGGGCTTGGCCGCCTGATCCAATACGTCCCGCATCCGGTGACTACAGGCTTTACGGCCGGCATTGCTGTCGTTATCGCTACGCTCCAGCTTAAAGATTTCTTCGGCCTGTCGTTGACGGTCTCTGCCGCGGCCCACATGCCCGAGCGTGTAGCGGCCATCGCGCAAGCGTTCCCCTCATGGCAATGGGATGAAACCGTGATCGCGGCGTTCACCCTCGTAGTCCTGATCGTCTGGCCGCGCGTGACGCGGAAAATTCCCGGCCCGCTCGTCGCAGTGACGCTTGCGGCGTTTCTCGCCATGTTTCTCGAAACCTATGTCGATGGCGCAAGCATCGAAACCATTAGGTCACGCTTCAGCTATATCCTTCCCGACGGAACTACGGGGCAGGGGATACCCGCGGTGCTGCCGGCTTTCGCGCTTCCCTGGAACCTCCCGGGGCCCGATGGCGCGCCGCTCGGCCTAAGCTTCGATCTTGTCAGCGCGCTGCTCGCCCCGGCCTTCGGCATCGCCATGCTTGGCGCGATCGAATCGCTTCTGAGCGCGGTCGTCGCCGACGGCATGGCAGGCACGCGCCACGACCCGGACGGCGAACTCTTCGGTCAGGGCATCGGCAACATCATCGGCCCGTTTTTTGGCGGCATCGCCGCCACCGGCGCCATCGCGCGCACCGCGACCAACGTCCGCTCAGGCGCTCGGTCGCCGGTCGCGGCCGTGATCCACGCGCTCTTCGTCCTCGCCGCCGTCGTCGCCATCGGCCCGGTGCTTGGCCATCTGCCCATGGCAGCGCTCGCTGCACTCCTGATGATCGTCGCGTGGAACATGAGCGATGCTAAACACTTCGTCCATACTTTCCGCGTGGCGCCCGGGAGCGACGTGCTCGTCCTCTTCGCTTGCTTCTCGTTGACGGTCGTGTTCGACATGGTGATCGCCGTCGGAGTCGGCGTCGTACTCGCGGCGCTGCTCTTCATGCGGCGCATGGTCGATCTTTCCTATTCAGAGTTGGTGGATCACCACAGCAAACCGGAGTTGCAAAAGCTCCCCGATAACATCGCGTATTACCGCGTCGCGGGGCCGATGTTCTTTGGCGCGGCAGCGAAAGCCATGACGTCGCTCGAAAGCACCTCGCGCGATATCAAAGGCGTGATTCTCGACCTCGCGTCGGTTCCGGTGATGGATCTCACAGGACTCGTCGCCCTCGAATCCACCATCAAGCGCTTGAATCAGGGTGGCGCCTTCGTGGTCATCGCGGGTGCGCAACCAAGCCCCCGGCAACTGATGGTAAAAGCAGGCCTCGAGGAACAGGAAGGGCGGTTAGCGTTTTGCTCGACCCTAGATGAAGCCGCCTCCCGCCTTGATTCCTATGTGAGAGCGTCAGAAACTCCAGCCTCCAGAACGCCCAAAATTTAAAGCTCAAACGTCGAAATATTTGTGCATTCGATACATTTTCTGATGAATGTCATATTTCCGTGTGGTACAATTGGCTGCACGAGTGAATGAAAAATTCCAAGGAGCCAATATGTCCAGTCGCGACGAGAGCGAAGAAGTGCAACTCAACAAAAAGTTCTACACGACCAGCGACGTTGCAAAGATTTGCAATGTTCACCGAAATACGATCATCGGGTCGATCCGTAAAGGCATTTTGAAGATCTACCGCACGCCGGGCGGCCATGCCCGTATCGCCCGCGAAGACCTGCTGGAGTTCTGCAAGCGCCGCAACCTGCCGGTCGCGTTCAACGGCACGCGCAATGATAAAGTGCTCGTGGTCGACGACGACCCGTTGCTGGTCAAGCTGATCAAGGTCGGGCTCGAGAAGGCCGGCTATCGCGTGATGGCCGCCGGCAATGGCTATGACGCCGGTTTCATGACGCTCGACTTCCGCCCAGACATCATGTTGCTCGACATCATGCTGCCGGACATCGACGGCGACAAAGTCGCGCAGCGCGTGCGTTCAG
>JABWBM010000096.1 GCA_013360495.1 Planctomycetaceae bacterium | reverse complement strand
AACATTCATCGCGATGCTCGTCTGTATCCCGGCGGCCGCGACCCTGACCTATTTCATTCTTCTTCTCCACCAGTCCATCCGCAATCAGGAACGCTTCGGCGAACTGCAAAAGCGCAAGGGAAGACGCAAGGAATTCCTGCGCCGTTTGGCCGAGAAGAAGCGCCTTGCCGATCCCTTCTTCCACTTCAACATCGCCCACGGCAAATCCGTTGACGCCATGGTTGAGGAACAGCTTGCCCATGAACGCGGTGGTTCCGGCAGCGCTCCAACGCAGTCGGCCGCCAACCCCGAGCGCGACGCCAAGATTCTCAAAGCCATTGAGCAGGGGCGCTTGATCCTGCTCGATACGGAACTCGAGCGTTGCGGGCCCGGCATGGTCGTTGGCCGCACCATCGAACAGCTTGGTCTGCATCGTGGCGACGAACTCCAACCCGCTCATATTATGGCCGCGCGCCAGTTCGGCCTTACCACGCTGCCAGTGCTCTATAACCCGGGTCGCGTTGCTGGCGCCATGGCCGGCGCAACGGCGTAGCGGTAACCTTCCATCCTTCGCTATACTCCCGTCGTCATGGCCTACGATCTCGACCAACTTGCCAAGGAAGCGCGCGCTGCGTTCGCCGCTGCTGCCGACGCGGCTGCCGTGGAGGAATTACGCATACGCTATCTCGGCAGCAAGGGCATGCTCAAGGACGTGATGGCAGCGATCAAAGACGTCTCCGCCGACCAGAAGCGCGAATACGGTCAGCGCGCCAATCAATTAAAGGAAGCTGTCACGCAGGCCCACGAGGAAGCCAAAGCCCGCACAGCGTCCGCCGTTGCGAAAGGTCCTTCGCTCGATATCACCAAGCCCGGCGTCGCCCATATGCCGGGTCGGGAACACCCCGTGATGGCGACGATCCGCGAGATCAGCGCAATCCTCGAACGCGCGGGCTTCAAGCCCGAAGAAGGGCCGGAGGTCGAAGATCCCTTCCATAACTTCGACGCCCTCAACATCCCGCCGGGACATCCGGCCAGAGGCGAAGAGGACAACTTCTTTCTCCAGCAGAGCGGGCCGGATGGAACGATGCGCCCGGTTGACCGCTTGCTGCGGAGCCAGACGAGCACGATCCAGATCCGTGCGCTCGAAAAGTACGGCGTGCCGGTGCGCATCTCCGCGTGCGGGCGCTGCTACCGCCCCGACTCGGTCGACGCCACACACCATTACATGTTTCACCAGATCGAGATCCTCGCCGTGGACAAGGGGCTGACCCTGCGCGACCTGCGCGGCGTGATCGAATATTTCGTGAAGGAGTATTTCGGCCCGGAGACAAAGTTTCGCTTCCGGCCCCACTACTTTCCTTTCACGGAAATCTCAGCCGAGATCGACATTTCGAGCAAGCAGTTCAAGAAGGAATGGCTCGAGCTCGGCGGCTGCGGCGTCGTCGACCCCAACGTGTTGAAAGCCGTCGGCGTCGACCCGGAGGTCTATACGGGCTTCGCCTGGGGGCTCGGCATCGAGCGCATGTTCATGCTGCGCCACGGCGTGGACGACATCCGCCACTTCCTCGACAATGACGTGCGTTTCTTGCACCAGTTTTAGAACACGCCGCGTGAATCTACCGCCGGATGTATTCGGCGCCCATGGCGGCCGAGAACTCCTGCATGAATGTCCCGGCGCCAAGGTCCTGACCGACATGGATGCATGAAAGCTTGCAGCCATATGCGCGGAGAGGCGCAAACCATCCGGGAAAATCCTCAAGAATGGCCTGTTTGTGGTTGCGGCCCATGGATCCTCCGCCGCCATCCATAGTTCCTGGCGCCGCGCCCAAGGCGACCGGGTATGGCGCTCCGTCGGTGAGGAAGAAAAGGTTGTCGATTTCGGAGCCGTATTCGTTGCAAGCGCGCTCGAGCGCCGCATGCGTCGGCGTTCCGAACCACATGACGATCGTTTGGATGAAGTCGATGGCTTCAGCGCGCGCGCCCTCGGTGCATTGGGTGAGCTGGTTCTTCCAGAGCTTCGTCACCGGTTTGCTCGTCGGGAATCCCGGCGGCTCTTTCATCTCCGCACCGGCGAGCAACACGAAATCGAAAGCATGCGATTCGTCGAGGGTGCGAAGCAGGCGGACCGTTTCGTACTGCACGCATTCCATGCGTGTCATCGAACCCACGGTGTTGCCGTCGTAATCCTCCCCTGCACCGACATCTTGAGATCCCATCGACCACGACACGTCGATCACAAAGACCACCCTCTTGCCGACCGATTGTCCGTAGTAGGTCTCGTCGGTGTCATCCTCAGCGCCGGGTTCGTCCGGCTCTGCGGGCGGCTCGCTGTCCTCCACCGGCGGTTCGTTCGCCGGAGCCTGCTCATCCTGCCTGGCGTTCACACGCAGCAGCAACCGTCCCGTGGGACGGTCGGCGCCATCGTTGGCGGCGCTGCGGAAAAGCTCCGGCGCTTCGGAGCTTTCAGCGGCGGTCACCGTGCAGAGCGCAATGCCTGCGATCACAACGCATCCTGAGACGATCGATAGACGAACGAGCATGTTCATGGTTTCTCCTCGCCCTTAATTGTCCCAGATCGGCCGCACGCCGACGACGATCGCCCATAAGTCCTATGACAAAAACGTCATCAACGCTTCGGCCCATGACACGAACGTCATGGGCCGACTATTCCCGATGATTGTGATGGCCGAGGCTATTCGACGTGTTTGTATTCGCCGTTGTTTCTTGCGGCAAATTCGCTCATAAATCGTGAGGCACCGTCGAATCCACCGAAGGTGGTGGAATAGCCCGGGGGCTTTTCCTGACCGATGTGGATGCATTTCAATTTGCATCCGTACGCTGCGATTGGCGCGTACCACCCGGGAAACTCGGAAAAGATCGCGGGGATATGTTGCTTGCCATCCTCGAGTCTGCCCGGATACGGAACGCCATCGCTCAAAAAGATCAGGGTATCGATGTCCGTGCCATATTCTGTGCATGCGCGTTTGAGCGCGCGGTACGTCGGCGTGCCATACCACGCTGTCATACCCCTGATAAATTCTATGGCCCGCGCTTGACCGGCCTCATCGCAGGGAACGAAACGTCCCTGCCACACATCCGTGACTGGCTCGCATTGCTGTCCTGCTCCTCCATGTCGCGCTCCATTGACACACCCGGCAAGCAGAACAAAGTCGATCATATCGTTGTCACCGAGTGTTCGTATGGAGCGGATCGTTTCGCTTTTCAAAGCGTCGAGTCTGGTCATGCCTGCCACCACATCCCCGTCCATATTCTCGCCGATCGACATATCGGCGGCGTTCATCGAAACTGAAACATCGAGCACGAAGAGTGTGGCGCCGCCAAGTTTTCCGTACCAGTCCGATCCGCTATCGTCATCCGCCCCGGTTTCCGGATTATTGGGCTCGACAGGAGGTTCATCCGGCTCAACCGGCGGCTCAGGCACCGAGTCATCGCCGTCCTGCTTCGCCTTGACGCGCAACAACAATCTTCCGCTGGGCCGGTCTGCACCATCATTAGCTGCATTGCGGAACAGCTCGGGTGGAGCCGCAGGGCTTTCAGCTTCGATGATGATGATTTGAAAACACAGGATGCCGGCGACCAAGGAGATGCCACAGGCGACGGACAGGCGGGCGAGCGTGCTCATGGTTCGTTCCTCCGTCACCCAAGATACCCGTTGTGTCACTCATGGCCGAGGAATTCCAACACATCTACGGACACTTTTGTCATTCAAAATCATGTTGCCACAAATTCGTCAATGACCAAGGAAAGGCCGTAAGTTTCCAAGCACTAATTAAACCCTGTGCGGCAAAATAGGCGAATAAGAAAATTGCGGCATATGACGGAAATGTCACTGTGCCATATTGGCATGATACGAATGTGTCATCGATAGCTTTGTGTTGGTAAGCAGATAAATGACATCTGTCATAACACATTATAAATCTATGCGTTACGAGCCAATCAACTGCCGTGATCAATGGGGATGCGCTACATCTTGATCCATATGGCAGCGGCCATACACCTTAATCAAAAATGCAACCATCAACGCAAGCAGCGCCGGAACCGGGATTCCCGCCGGACTTGGCGCGCTTGAGAGTGAGCACTGCGGGGCGGCTGCCGCACCATTGAGCACGGGAACACCGATGGAGGCAGCCTGTCCATCCGGCTCCAGCGGTGGCGGCATCCCTTCCTCGGTGACATAAACAGAGAGCAGGATGGTAACGGATGTCGTAAGCATCGGGCTGGACGCATCGGTCGCGGTAAACGTGACCGGAAACGAGCGAGGCTTCGATATTTCCGTCGTGCCATAGAAGATCCACGCGCCGATGCGGGCGTCGTACTCGAGTGCCAGGCCCGTGGGTGTACCGCTCATGGTAAGGGAATAATCCGGCGTTCCACCGGAGATTTCGATCAACACCGGGTCATAGAATTCGCCCGACGTGGCGGGAGGCAACGACGTAGTATGGAAACGTAGCGGCTTCGGCGCATTGTCGTCCGGCAGCACCTCGAGTATCAAGCCGTCCAATTGCGTCATCGGTGGCACTGAGGAATCTTCGACCCTGATCCGAACCAGATACTGACCGACCGTCCCCAAAGCGGGGATTCCTTCGATAACCGGCAGGGGACCGGCCAAGGTATCAAGCACCCGGAATTCAATACCCTCCGGCAGACCATCGACGGTAAAGGTATAGGTTTTGTTGCCGCCACTCGCGCGCAGGGCGGTTTGATACCGCTCGCCTTCGTGCGCGTCCCGCAACGATGTTGTTTCTAGCGCCAGTGGCAGCGGGGGTTCGACGACGAGCGCCAATTCCTTGGCGTCGGACACTTGAGGGTTCGGGGTCGTGTCGGAGACGCGAAGGGTAATGATATAGGGCGATGCGCCAGCCGTCCCGGGATCAGGCGTACCACTTAATTGGCCGGAGGAGTCGAGTTCGATCCCATCAGGCAACGTTCCAGAAACAATCTCCCATGTGAAGGGATCGGCTCCATGTTCGGCGGACAGCGGCACTGGCGCATATGGGACGCCTTCCTGCGCTGGAACGAACGCATCGATAGAAATCCTCAGGCGCGGTATGGAAAGTTCAAAGGTTTTTTGAACAGTGTCTGGCGGACTGTCGCTGTCAGTCACCGAAATGATCACGAAGTAGGCCTCGTCGCGGGCGCTTCCATCAGCGGGCGCGCCGACTATCGCACCGTCGGGAGAAAGAGAGAGTCCATCGGGCAAACCCGACACTTCGCTCCATGCATACGGCGCCACCCCTTTCTCCGCCATGAGCCGAAAGTCGGGATAGGGAACCTCCTCAATCGCCGTTTCCAAGCTGTCCGTCGCGATCCTCAGGGCGTTGGGCGATTCTTCGACATAGAGCAACACGTCGTCCGACGTGGCGATCGTGCCTTCGGCGTCCTCAACTTCGAGATGGAGCCTGTAAGGTGAACCATTGCGCGTTCCCCTGGCCGGAGCTCCGGTAATCGAGCCGTCGACACCGATAGACAAGCCATCGGGCAAGCCCGACGAGGCGCTCCAGTCGTATGCGGAACTTCCGCCGGGGTGAGTTCCGACGCCGCCCGTGGCAAGCAGCGGTTGGGTATAACCGACCGTCTCTTGCGCCGGTGGCAAGCTTACAGTCGCGACGGCGAGCGGAGTCACGACGACTATCTGAAAGGTAATGGCTTTCGACTGCTGCGGCGTCGATGAATCGGTGACCCGAACATTCAATCGATAGGGATCGACGCGCGCACTCCCTGGAGCCGGAGTTCCGGAAAGAAGAGCGATACGGCCATCGCCGTCCGGATCAGGGCCAATGCTGAAATCCGCCGGGCTGTCGCCTCCCTCCCAACTCATTTCCCATTGAAGGGGCAGCGTCCCCCCCGAGACGGAAAGTTCTCCTTCGAATTCTTCCCCTTCATGGGCATACCTCTCCGACAGGGCGGGAAACCCAAGCGGATTCGCGCGTATTGAAAAAGTGTACTGAAAGATCGCATTGGCCCAGACGCCGTTGGGGTCGGCGTTATCACCCGCGTCGATGGTCACGTCAAAGCGGCTACCGGCGAGAGAGTCTTCAGGTTCGAGGACGAAAAACCAGCCTGCCGGGCGCTTTTCCATGGCCATATGTAATTCGGCCGGAAAGTCGGCGATACGCCGGATTCTGAATCGGATGTCGGCGGGTCCGCTGAGAACGACAAACTCTATTTCCGTACGCACGCCCGCGTCAAATGGCGCTTCTCCGACGCCACCGCTCGAAAGGAGGATTGGCGGTTTAGGAGAAGAAAGCGCGATTTGTTGTTGTTCGACAACGAGCAGAAAAGACCGGATTGTCGTATTCCAGTCGTCCTTGTCGCCGTCACGCCGGGGAGCGCACTCGATTTCCAAATCATAAGTCCCCTGGGTACTCTTTTCGGGTTCAACGGTGAGCGTCCCAAAACGTAGCATCGATGCATTGAGTTCCGCCGGAAGCGCATCGGCGTTGGCGAGGCGGTAGTCCACGGCACCGGGGCCATCATACATGGTGGGAGAAAAAGTTTTTGACTGTGTGACAAGCGCCCTCAAGCCCCCATCGAAACGGAAATCAATGTCCTGTCCTGCCGCAAGCGGCGCGGCGAAGAGTATGACGAACGCAAGCGTTCTGATGATCGTATTCATCGGGCTTTGGCGCATGGCGACCTCCTCATCGACGACCGGGAATCTCGAACCACACGAGCAAGCGTACCGAAAATGGCACCGATTGAACATTTATAGGCAAATGTCTAGTGACGAAAGTGTCATCCAAAGTAGAACGCTGCCAAATGTGTCCGCGGGAAACGAAATGGCCCGGGTTGGGGCCGGGCCATCGTTTGGGTGGTCTTGATATTCGTACTGGGTTACTTCGCGGTGCAAAGCGTACACGGCGCAGGGCGGCGTATAATGACGTTGCCGCCAGAAACGTTGGCCAATTGCTTGATGGTCAGATTCTTCATTACTTGCTCCTGTTCTCGATCGAGAGCGTTCAAAGCTCTCTCTTGCCAAAGAGGTACTTCGTGAATACGGCGGTGTACCCCAATGCCGCCAAAACTTGGGTAAACGCACGGTGCGTTTTCCGGTTACAATTTTCTCAGCGGCCCGCTTCCCGGAAGCGTCGGAAATGCGCATGGCCCCGTCGCTGAACCGCCGACAATCCTGCTCGAATCTGCCGATGTCAAAATCTTCATGTCGTCTCCTTCTTGTGAATACGGGCCGTCATCATTGCTACGAATGCAATGAACATGATTCCAATCCATTGCAAGCGCCGGTTACTCAAGGGCGAGTTCATGGTGATCGAACACCCCCCTCCTGGCGCGCCGTCCACCAACCCGCCGGTCCAGCCCGACTCCGAGCCGCTGCCCGAGGAACCGATGGCTGCCGATTCGGAAGCGAACAATTCGAGCGTCAGGCGAGCTGACGCGCTCGAGCCCTCGGCATCCGTCACAGTTAGCGTGATATCGTAGTTCCGGTCACGACTCGTATTGGCCGTACCCTTCAGAAGCCATGCGCTAGCGAAGGGATCGTAACGGACATTGATGCCGCCCGGCGCGCCACTCACCGACCAATCAAATGGCGCGGTTCCGCCCAATACTTCGAGCGGCTGGCTATACAACTCGCCGGAATATGCGGGTAGCAGCGAAGCCGTCGCTATCGAGATGCCAGTGGGCGATCCCCCTCCGCCGGAACCACCGCCGCCCGAACCTCCGCCACCGCCGGCGCAGTGAGATCCGCTACCGCTTCCGGCCGGCTCGATCCAGAGATCAATTGACGTCACAAGCCCGGCGCCTGAGTTGTCCATGATCTGGACAGTAATGACGTAAGGGCCGAAGAACGTCATCGTTCCGGCGGCTGGTGTTCCGCTGATCCGGCCGTCCGCCCCGATACTCAATCCTGTGGGTTCCGGCGGATCGAAATAGGAAAGACTGAAGTCGTAGGGGGGAGTACCGCCACTCGCGACAAGCTGAAAACAATAGGGCTCCAACTCGATGGCATCCTCGAGGACGGTCGTCGACAGCGTCAATGGCTGTGGAGCCGAGGCTCCGTTGACCACCAACGTGTACTCTGTCTCGTCGGACTTGATCCACCCGGTGCCTGGGCTGAGGTCCTCCGCTGCGATCTTAAAAGTAAACCTGCCGGCCTGGGTAGGAGTGCCCGTGAGCACGCCGAAACGCGGACTGAGGCTGAGCCAAGGTGGGATATCTTTCGCCTCCCACGAAAGGTCATCGCGTCGCGCCGGATCCGGACCGCCCCCTCTGACATCGAATTGTTCGAGCCACGCAATTCCGACAGTGGCGCTGAGTTCAAATTGCGGATCCGGCGTATCGATGACGAGCTTTTCTCCTACCGGCTGAGCATGGACTGGAGTCGCGGCGGCCAACGCGAGCAGGAGCGCAATCGCCAAAGCGCCTCTGTACCTTGACAGCATAGAATATCTCCTTCGTTGCTCTGGAGTGCCGGGAGCGCACACCCAATCGTACCGAATACGGGTCAATCAAGGATTGTTTCATCACATATCAAATGACGAATTCGTCACTGCGTGGCCGCAGACTCCCGAAATGTCATTGGTAAATAGCGGACGAACGGCAACACGTGTCGACGAGATGCACGCCAGAACGACGGGTAAATGCGCCGAAGCTCATAGTGCCACGCAACAAACGTCTCGTTATTTATTGCAATTCGGTGATTGCAGTCGCGGCCAACGAGTCTAGAGTGAGCCGATTCGTTCATCTGCCATTCGAACCTTTTCCGCGTGCGAAAGGGATTTCGCACTGGTATTGCATGGAAAAGTTCACATGGGTTCCAAACTGTATGTCGGCAATCTTTCGTACAACACCCGCGAAGCGGAGTTGGCCGGTCTGTTCGAGTCGAATGACTTCAAGGTCACAAGCTGCAACGTCATCATGGACCGCGACTCGGGCCGCTCCAAGGGCTTCGGTTTCGTCGAGCTCGGCTCGCCGGAAGAAGCCAAGGCAGCCATCGAGAAACTGAACAACATCGAACTGGACGGGCGCGCCCTGAAGGTCAATGAGGCTCAGGACAAGCCACGCCGTGAAGGTGGCGGTGGCGGCGGTGGATACCGCGGCGGCGGAGGTGGCGGCGGACGTGGCCGGTACTAAATCGCGCCTGTATTGCTCGAAGAAACACCCCGCTCTGTGCGGGGTGTTTCGATTTGAAGCGGTTTGAGAAACGACGCCTTACTGCCACGAATAGAGCGCTGAAAAAACCGAGATATAAACGAAGCCTACAATCGAGCCGACGATCACGATCATCACCGGTTCGATCGCCGCGCTGAAGCGTTTGATCATCGTGCGCAATTGCGTCTCATGAAAACGTGCGACTTCTTCGAGCACTTCGTCGAGTGTGCCGGCTTTCTCGCCGACGGCGACCATGCGCGAGAGCATCGGCGTGAAGGTGAATTTCACTGAAAGCGGGTCGGCGAGGCTCGCACCCTGCATCACACGCAGGCGCGCGTTTGCCACCGTACGCGACAGATGTCTATTAAAGATCAGCGGTTCGACTGTGCGGAGCGCCTCAAGGAGTCGAATCCCGCTTTTTGTCAGCGTGCCGAGCGAACGGGCGAACATAATGGTTCCGGCAAGCCTCAGGATGTTCCCGACGATCGGCACGCGCAGCAATATCCGGTCAATCCACAATCTGCCCGGCGGCCACTTGATGACGAAGATCAACGCGACAATCAAAATAGCCAGCACCAGCAGAATCTGTGGCAGGTAGTCACGCGCCGCGTTGGAAACATCCAGGAGAAATTGGGTCGAGGGCGGCAGCGGACGGCCCATGGCCTTGAGCAGCTTTTCGAGCCTTGGGATCAGGAAATACACCATCGCCGCGGTTACACCGATAGTGAGGACAAGGATCATCACCGGATAGGCGAGCGCGCCGATCAGATTACCTTTGAGTTCGCGCTTGTTCGCGAGCGACTCGGCAGCACGGCCAAGCACGGCATCGAGCGCGCCAGTCTGTTCGCCGACGCGTGTCATCTCGATCACCATGGGCGGGAAACAGTTATGTTCCTCCATGGCGTCGGCAAGCGTCATCCCCTGCTGGATGCGCTGCGCCACGCGCTGCCAAAGCCTGCGCATGGTCGGCTTGCCAGTTTGTTCAATCAGCGTGCGCAGAGAATTGAGCAGGGTCAGGCCGTTCCGCAGCATGATGGCGAGTTGCTGCAGGCTGATTTCGATGTCCTTCGAACTCGGCGGAATCCATTGCAGGATATGAAAGCGCGAGGGAAGCGCGTCGGCCTGTCCTTCGTCGGCCTGCTTGACGTCGAGCACGATCAGGCCGCGTTCACGGAGCTGGCTGACGACCTCCGCCGCCGATACTCCGTCGGCGCTCCCCCGTTCGGGCTTGCCTTTGGTGTCACGGGCGACATAGGTGTAGAGCGGCACCGCTTATCCCTTCAACTCGCTGTCACCGCGCCGAGCACTTCCTTGAGCGACGTCTCGCCCGCAAGGAGCTTTTCGATGGCGTCGTCGACCAGCATGGCGAGCTTTTGCTCGCGCATCGCGTCCACGATATCGCCTTCTTCGGCGCCGCGCGCGATCAAACGCGAAAACTTCTCGTCCACCGGCAGCATTTCGTAAATGCCGATACGCCCCGAGAACCCTTTCCCCGCGCAGTAGATGCAGCCGCGCGGCTCGTACACCGGACGGCCCTCGAGCTCCGGGCGGTTGAGCGCGCAAGCTTCACTGTTTAAAAGTGTGCGGCGCTTGCGGCAATGGGGGCAGAGCCTGCGCACGAGCCGCTGCGCCATGGCAAGACGCAATGTCGCCGCGATGCGGTAACGTTCGATGCCCATATCCACAAGGCGCGTCATCGCGCTTGCGGCCGAATTGGTGTGCAGCGTCGAAAGCACGAGGTGACCGGTAAGCGACGCCTTGATGGCAATGTCGGCTGTCTCCTGATCGCGGATTTCGCCGATCATCACCACGTCAGGGTCATGGCGCAGCACACTGCGCAGCGCCTTCGAAAAGCTCACCTTGTCGACCGCGTCAACCTCCACCTGCGCGACGCCGGGGATGTCGTATTCGATCGGGTCTTCGATGGTGATGACGTTCAAGCGCTCGCTTTCGATCACGCGGCGCAGCGCGGCGTAGAGCGTGGTGGTTTTACCGCTGCCCGTTGGGCCGGTGACGAGCAGGATGCCGTGGGGCTTTTCGATACATGATTCGAAACGCGCGCGATCAGCCTCGCTCATGCCAAGGCGTTCGAGCGTCAACGACGCCGTTTGCAGGGCAAGCAAACGCAGCGTCATGCGTTCGCCATATTTGGTGAGCAGCGTCGCCGTGCGGATATCGATACCCGTGCGGCCCGGGCCCAGCTCGTGCGTGAAGCGCCCGTCCTGGGGCGAGCGGCGCTCGGCGATGTCCATGCCGCTCATCACCTTGAATCGGCTGAGCATTTCGGCGTGAGCCTCGATCGGGACGAGACGAAAATCTTCGAGCACACCGTCGACGCGAAAGCGGATGCGCACGCCGTCGCGGCCCGGGTCGATGTGAATGTCGGATGCTTGACGCAGATAGGCCGCGTGGAGCAATTCGTCGCACAGCGCCACCGGATCGGCTTCGTCGGCGACATCGGTTCCAGCCCCGGCGCGTTTACCGCTTGGGGCAGCGGCCGGATTGTCGCCATAAATGCGGCTCAAGGCGCGTTTGAGCGAATCAGGCGTGGCACGCACGGGACGCACGATCTTATCCACATAGCGTTCAACGGCTTGCAAAGCCGCGGTATCTCCCGGATCGGCGCAGGCGATATAGACCGCATCGTCGAGGGAGACGAAGGCGAGCAGTTGACGGCGCACAGCGAGATTTGGCGGGATACGCAACGCCCATGCGGGGTCAATCTTCACGTGATCAAGGTCAAGCGTCGTGAATTCGGCGATATTTTCGGGTTCTTCGAGAAATTCAATGCCGAAGATGAGGTTGTCCTCATTTCTGCGGCACCACGCCACGCGTCCGAAAAGTCCCACCTCGCCCTTGATGTACGACACCATGATACGCAGTTCGATGTCGACGGCCAATTGCAAGCGCTCGTCGGCGTCCTCGACGCGAAAGCCCGCGCCGCCGTGGGAGATGTCTGTCATAAGGCCGTTATGCAACCTCCCATTACAAAGGAAAGTCGCATTGCAAAACGTTAGCTGAATAGCGCGATCACGCTGACGGCGGTTGATATCCGTCGCGGTCTTTCGAGCGGTGGAGCCGGAGCGCCGGGCCACTACTTCCCTCCGGCGGTGATGTTACGGGTGACTTTGCCGCCGCCACGCCTGCGCGCGAGAGCGACACGATCGCGCACGATGTCGGGGTTCTTGGCCATGGCCATTGCGGCGGATTCGGAGATCAACCCGGCGGCCCAGAGACGCGCGAGATCCTGCTCGAGGGTTTGCATTCCGACGTTCGATCCGGATTCCATCGCCGAGTAGATTTGCGCGCTGCGCCCACTGGATATCATGTTCGATACCGCAGGTGTCACCATCAAAACTTCGCTTGCGGAAACGCGTTTCGCGCGCCGGATGATTGCGGTCTTCGTCGCGTCCACCGGTGGCGGGGCGGTCGCAAGCAAGTGTTGCGCGACCACAGCGCGAAGCACGAGGGCCAACTGACGGCGCACGCCCTCTTGTTCCTGCGCAGGAAACACGGAGATCAAACGCTCGACCGCGCCGACGCAGTCGCCGGCGTGAACCGTGGTGAAGACGAGGTGCCCCGTTTCGGCAGCGGTGATCGCCGTTCGGATCGTCTCGATCTCGCGGATTTCGCCAACGAGAATGACATCGGGGTCCTGACGCAAGCTCGCCACGAGGGCATCGTTGAACGAACTGGTGTCCATGCCGATCTGCCGCTGATCGATCAGGCTCTTTACCGGCTTGTGAACGTATTCGATCGGGTCTTCGATGGTGACGATATGCGAGCGATGCTTGCGATTCACGCGGTCGATGAACGCCGCGAGCGTGGTCGATTTTCC
>JABWBM010000095.1 GCA_013360495.1 Planctomycetaceae bacterium | reverse complement strand
CCCCGCGAGGGCGCGGGGCGCTATAAAAGAATGAGCGTACTGCTACTTCGTCACCGCGGGGTAGCGTTCAGCGTCAAGTCCGAACCCACGCAGCATGAGTTCGTCATTGCGTTGCGCCCACCATGTGTTGTCCGCGAACCAGCCGCCATTGCGGTTATCCTTGAACTCCATCGGAACGGTGTAGGAGTCCTTGCCCTGCGTGTCGAGGAAAAGACCGAGGGTGAGCATTCTGTCACGGAAGGAGCCCATCGCGCCCTCGCGTTTGACACTATTGCCGATACCGATGTTCTGCTTGTTCTTGATCACCTTGTCGCTCTTGGTTTGCTCCGCTTTCTTTTTGTCATCGGGGTCGACAGTCACATGCAGACGATACGCATCGTCGCCGCGCCGGTCCCAGAGCAGCCCGATGGCGTTGAGATTGCCAGAACCCGCCGAGGTAAAGGGGAAGACATAGTTGTCATCGCCGTCGCCGTCGAAGAAGACACCGATGCTGGCGTCGCGGGCGGCGCCAGTCGTCTGCTGCGCCACGCGATCGTCGTTGTAACTGTCGTTGCCCGTCAGATCGACGAAGCAGCCCACGCCGAAGTGCGCCGCGGAGCCCTGCGAATACTGCACGCAATGGTAGCGGTCGTTGCCCGCGTGATCCTCAAGGAAACCGAACGCCCACCAGTAGGCGCAGCCATGGGTCCAGCGATGAGAGAAGTAGACGTCATCGCCGGCAAAGTCCATCATGCCGCCGACGCCGCCGGCGAGGCTGTGACCGTCGCCGAAATCCGCGCGCCGTCCGAACGCGGCTCCCTGGGACATCGCCAACGCCTGGCCGCCGTAGAGGTCCGTGGGGTGAAACGCGTCCTCCTCCTTGCATTCGTAATAATCGTTGCCCGCGTGATCGACGATGAAACCGCAGCCGAGCGTTCCGCCGTAGCCCTGCGACCATGAGCCGCATTGATACCGGTCGTCGCCTTGAAGATCGATCAGCATACCCGCCCCGCACAACGCAGCGCCTTGAGACCATCCACCCTTGCGGCAAATATAGGTGTCATTCCCCGCGTAGTCGGCGGTAATCGACGCGCCATAAATGGCGCACCCCGTGCCCGCGCCGTCGCAGCTGTATTGATCGTCGCCCGCGAGATCGAAAAGCCCCGCGATGCCGCAGACACCGCATCCGTGGCCGATGGGGCCGGTGCATTCATAGCGGTCGTTGCCGCCAAGGTCGATCAGGAGGCCGATGGGCTGGTCGAAGGACGCCGGGACGCCCAGCGGCAGCGTGTCCTTGCCGGCGGTATAGATTTCATCGCCGCCAAGGTCGATGACGATCGCTCCGGTTTTCGCCGGTTGCGAGCGGGTATCCATGATGACGAGATCGCCGCAAGGCAGTGTGATGGTGATCGGGTCGAATTCGAGCGCGGGCATCGGCTCTTGAGTGTCATTCAGGAAGCCGTCGATGGCGGCCGCAAGCCGGACAAAAAGCGCCGAACTGGCGCAAGAGATAAAGGGCAGGTCGAGCGCCTCGTAAGTTTCGAAAACGGCGAGGTCGGGTTCGGGACTTTCGTCGGTGTAGGTATGGGGCGAGAGCAAGTATTGCGCGAGCCAGCCGGGAGCCGGCTTGACGCCCTTCTGCGCGGCGAGATTGGCAAACACCTCTCGTTTATATGCTTGCTTCATGAACGGCGTCGCGGCGGTCGCGGCCACGGCGGTCTGAATCGCGAGGCGCTGCGCGCGCGCGGGGAGCTTCGCCCATGCGTCATGGTCGAAGTCGTCGGCGGGGTCGCTGACGCCCTTGTTCTTGAGGTGGTTGAAAAGCAGATCGATGGCGTCCGCAGGCGAGGTTTCGTCGGGAATCCATTTGAGATCCCACGACCCTTTTTTCTTCGGCGGTTCGAATTCGCGTCCCGCCGGAGCGCCCAAAAGGCCGAACATCGCCTGAACATTGACACCGGCTTGACGGCCATTGGCTTTCACGTCGGTACTGATCTTTCCCGCCGTGCGCGGCGCCGCGAGAACATCGCGGAAGAGGTTATTCACCATGCGGAGGCGGTAGAGATCGTTGCCGAGGTTCGCCATTTCGTCGGAGGTGTAACCGAAGATCGGGGAACTCCAGTTGGCTTCGCGCAGCGCCTCGTCGATCAAGGGCTGAGGCGGAAGGAGTTTGAGCCGATCGTCACCGGGCCATTCGTATGACGATGCAGACGTGGGGGAGATGGGTTGAGTGGTACCGGGCGATGGCGGCGTGGGTCCGCTATTCGAACCTGTCGCCAGAGCATTTGAACACGACACGCAGAACAAGCCTGCAATTGCGAACACAAGGGATTTCATTTTCATCGGCAACCTCCCAACCTGAGTGACTTTCGAGATCCGTCGATCATCGTGCCAGACGATCTCGCGTCAAGCGCGAAACGGTGAAGCCGCGTCCAAAATTGGCGCGCGCTTCGGACCACATCGTGAGTCGTAGATTAGGCCTAGCGGGTACACCGTTGCGGAATTTTGTTGAAGGTGTCACCCTTGGAAGCCGTGAACAGGGGTGATTCCAGCGTTGGTCAAGGGCCTTTGGGCGGGAATCTCCCTGCTCCGGGTGCCATTGTCGGCCGCGAGCGCGAGATCGCTGAACTGGTTGCCTTGCTCGGCAAGCCTGAGCCGCGGCTGATCACGATCCTCGGGCCGGGCGGCATCGGCAAAACACGGTTGTCGATCGAAGCGGGGAGCCGCGCGCGCGAAGGCTTTCCGGCGGGAGTGTGGTTCTGCGATCTGTCGCTGGCGCGAACCTTCGAGGGAATTTGTCATGCGGTGGGGGAGACGCTCGACATTTCCCTGACGACGGGCGATCCCGCCGGGCAGATTGGCTTCGCCATCGCCGGGCGGATGGAGCGTGCAAACGGTTCGATGCTACTGATCCTCGATAATTTCGAGCAGTGCGTCGAGCACGCGCAGTCCACGATCGCGCGCTGGCTTACGCTCGCTCCTCGCGCGCGCTTTATTGTCACGAGCCGCTTCCTGCTGAAAACTCCCGGCGAACATGAATATATTTTGCAGCCTCTGAAGCTCCCGCCGAAGAAGCGCACGGAGGCGGCGAAGAAAATGTTATCGCGGCAAATGTCTGAGTTGGAGTCGTATCCATCGGTGCATTTGTTTGTCGCTCGCGCGAGAGAGTACGTCGCTTCGTTTCGCGTAACGGAAGAGAATATCGAGGCCATCGCCCAGATTTGCGTTCGTCTCGATGGATTACCGCTTGCCATCGAACTGGCTGCCGCGCGTGTGCGTGTGCTTACGCCCGCGCAAATTCTGGAGCGGCTCAAGGAGCGCTTCGATTTACTGCGAAATATGCGCGGTGATGCGGTCGACCGCCAGGCGACGATGCGCGCGGCCATCGATTGGAGCTGGGAGTTGCTCGCGGAACATGAGCGTTCGGCGCTGGCTCAGTTGAGTGTCTTTCGTGGCAGTTTCCCCGTGGACGGCGTGGAAGCGGTGGTCGATCTCGGCGGCAGGTCCGCGCTCGACGCCCTCGATGGACTGATTGAAAAAAGTTTCGTCCGAAGCGAGGAACGGAGCGGCGAGCGGCGCTTCTCAATGTATGAAACGATCAGGGAATACGCAGGGGAGAAGCTAAAGCGTGCGGAGTGCGGAGTGCGGAGTCCGGAGTTGAAGGAAGAAAAGACGTTGTTGCCGTCTTCTTCGGAACTCCGTACCCCGCACTCTGCACCCCGTACTCTTCAACGTTGGCGCTCATGGCTGCTCACGACATCGCGTAAAGCATGGGATGGCTTGCGTGAAAGCGAGGGCGACCGGGCGTTCCGCTCGCTTGCGCGCGAGTCAGAAGGTTTGATCAGCATCGCGCTATCGGACGACGCATCGCCCGAGGACGCGGGATGGGCAGCGGTGATGGCGGCGCTGGTGCTCTACCGGCATGGGCCGGCGACGATGATCGCGCCGATGGTCGAGCGTTGTCTCGCGCGTTTCGGTGTCAGCGTCGCGGGTGATATCAGCCTGGACGACCTGGACCTCTCGGGCCGGGACGAGGTCGTGCATCGATTGATCGGGATGCGCGCCCTCGCGCTTTGCGCCGATAACCCACGGCGCGCGGTGGAAATGATCGACTTGATCCCGCAGCAATCGCCCTTCATCTTCGATGCCTACGTCATTTTGTTCACGGCTTATCAGCGCTTGCAGGACGCCGATGGCGCCATCGAGTGTGTTCAAAAATTGAATCTCATGAAGAATCTTACGCCTCGCCAGCGTTTGCATGTGGATGTGCTTGCGAGCAGCGCCAGGGAAATGCGTGGCAAAGCCAAAGAGACCGGCAGAGACCTCGAGCGCGTCGTCGCCGAGGCTCGCATGCTCGACGATCCACGTATTGAAGGTATGGCGCTCAATGGGCTGGCGCGAGTGTACGAGCTTGAAGGAAATCTTGACCTCGCATTGCGAACCTACGAGCGCGCCGTGGAGGTTCATCGAGGTACCGGGCATAGGAATAATCGTGCCGCGGCTCAAGGCAGCATGGCGCATCTCATGGCGCGAACAGGACGGCTCGATGAGGCATTGAAAATTGCCGAGGAAGCGTATGCCGTTGACCTTGAGACCGGCAACCGCTTTGGCCAGTGTCACCGCGGTATCGTGCTTTCGGCGTTGCATTGCGCTCTTGGCCGTCTCGACGAGGCGAGCGCCATGGCCGAGAAAACACTGATCCTCACCCGCTCAGTGAGCTATGCGGCAGGAACGTATCTCGCGCTTGGGATGCTCGGTGTCGTATGGCTCAAGCGGGGGCTGGGCGCCGAGTTGGCGGGGCAGCCATCCGGGGACGGCGGCGCTTTCGCGTTGGCGCGCGCGCGCGAGTTGCTCACGCAAGCATCGGAGATATCGGCGCATGCCGGTTTTGTGTATCCGGATATAGCGTTCGCGCTCGCGCGCTGCGAGGAGGCGCTTGGTAACGCCGGCCCGGCGCGATCGACCGCAAAGAAAGGGCTCGATGCGCTGAAACGGGCGAAGGACAAGACCCCGGCGCTCTATGAACCGGACTATTCCATGGCGATCGAGCATGGCGAGCGCATCGCCGCCGGATTGCCTCCGGTCGAGGGGAACGTTTCAACCGCCGGGGATTCGCTCATCGGTTCGAGCAAGGCGATGGCCATGCTACGCAGCCTGATCGGCAAGGTGGCGGGATCGAATGTCGACGTGCTCGTGCTCGGCGAAACCGGGACGGGGAAGGAAGTCATCGCGCGCGCGATCCATGCGAAGAGTAAGCGCGCCCGCAAGCGTTTCGTCGCGATCAATTGCGGCGCCATGCCCGCGCAGCTGCTTGAGTCAGAGCTTTTCGGCCATGAAAAGGGAGCGTTCACCGGCGCCGGCGAGCGCAAAATAGGTCTTATGGAATACGCGAGCGGCGGCACGCTTTTCCTCGACGAGATCGGCGAGATGCCGCTCGATATGCAGGTCAAGCTTCTGCGCGCGCTGCAGGAGCGCAAAATCCGCCGCGTGGGTGGCACGGCAGAGATCGCCATCGACGTGCGGATTATTGCCGCCACCGTGCGCGATCTACAAACGCTGGCCAAGCAGGGAAAGTTTCGTGAGGATTTGTTCTACCGTATCGACGTTATGCGCGTCGATGTGCCGCCGCTGCGCGAACGCAGAGGGGACGTGATCGAACTCGCGGAACATTTTCTTGCGCTGTTCGAAGAGGAGTTCGGCGGCGATCGTTATCGCTTGAATGATGACGCCGAACGGAAGCTGCTGGAATGGCGCTGGCCTGGCAACGTGCGCGAGCTGGCCAATGCCATTCGCCACGCCATGGCGCTCGCGACGAGTGGAGAAATCGGCGCCGAGCATCTTCCCGATTGGAACGCGACATCGCGGCTTTCGTCATTTGACACCGAGAGCGCGGGCCCGGCCTTGGCAGCGGCAGCAAGCGAGCGCAACATGCTGGTGGAGCTGCTCAGCGAGCACCGAGGCAATGTCACCGCAGCGACGAAAGCGAGCGGCATCGACCGCCGCACCTTCTACCGGATGCTCGAGCGCCACGGGCTGAAGTCTGCCGACTATCGCAAATCGCGGCGTTGAATTGGCTGGCATCCGATTTTCGATCCTTTTCTCTTCAATAGCAGTGGCATTGGCTGTGTCAAAGAGTGGCACAGATTGCTCGCCCGTTTTCTCTCCAGCACACGGGCGTTGACGTAACCTCTATGCTTCCAATGGGTTGTGGTCAAGGCACCCACCCTCTGCATTCCGGCACGGGCTTTGTTCTCCTTGTGGCGACACACCACGTCGCGAGGAGCCAACCATGCCCAGTCGGAATTTCGGTCTGATCTACGCGTCACTCGTCGCTGGCCTTTTCCTGGGCAATTTCCTGCTAGCAGCAAGCGCTGGAACCGGCACTGGAACGGGGACTGGCACTGGAACCGGGACTGGCACTGGAACCGGGACTGGCACTGGAACCGGGACTGGCACCGGGACTGGAACTGGAACTGGAACCGGGACTGGAACTGGAACTGGAACCGGGACTGGAACCGGAAGCACTTCCGCCCCAGTTATTACGAAGCTTGGCGGTTTGGACAAGGCCGTCGAAGGACTGGCCTACACGAATGGAATTTCTTTCTCGGTCACTGGCGGGACGGCACCCTATACCGCCAACGTGGTAAGCGCCCTAGCGGGCGTGTTGCCAGCTCTTGCGCCGAATGGCCTTGAGTTCACCATCACGCAGGATACGCCATCCAGCACCGTGTTTACTCTGACGGGAACTCCCGCCCAAGGGAGTTCTACCGAAGGGTACTACTTCGCGGCGACGTCCTATTTCTTTGGAGTTACGGTTACCGACGCATCGGCAACTCCCCAAACATCCAACACGATTACATTCCTGATGGGCGTCTATCCGGAATTCAGTTTGTCGCCCCAAACGGTCACGATGATGGAGGGTGATGAATTCAATCCCCAAGGCAGCACCAACATCGATATCTCTGGCAGCTATTCGGAGACCTCGCCCGCTTCGGGCTCATACACGTTGATTGAGGTAACTGGACTTCCGCCGGGAGTATCGATCACCCAAGGGGCGGCGTTCGCCCAGAAAAAAATTGGCGTGATCCTGCAAGGTATGCCTGAGCCTGGCGCATCGCTTGGTTCGCCTTACACGGCGGTCGTGACGGTCAGCGACGGTCTGGCCCCGGCTCTTGTGGCCGAACTCGAACTTGAAATCATCGTGATGGATGGCTTCGATATCCTTACGCCCGATCTTCCGGCTGCTACGGAGGCGGTAGCTTACAATCCCTTCCAGATCGAAATCGGCGCTGGGGTCGCGCCCTATACTTTCAGCGACGTCGCTGGATTGCCCGTCGGCATGACGCTTTCCGAAGATGGCATTTTAAGCGGCACTCCTGCCTACGGCAGCGCAAGTTTTGAATCGTTTTCGCTTTCGTTCACGGTGACGGATTCCTCCCAGCCCGAAGCAATCTCGCAAAGTTTTTCGGGAACGATCAGTCTTGATGTCGAAGGCTCGGGCGGATGGACGGGGCCGTTCACATTGCTGACGAGCAGTCTGCCCGTAGGTACAGAGGGCGTCGCCTATGATGTTCCCCTCGTGAGCGAAGGTGGCCACGAATCCCAGAGCTGGGCCGCGCAGGGATTGCCCAATGGACTCCTTGTGGCCAAGGTTGCCGGCGTCTGGAAAATTGCGGGAGCGCCTCAAGCGAAGACCGCAGGAACATATAGCGTCATACTTTCTGTTACCGACCACTGTGAGGTATCCGCGACCATCGAGAGCGATCCGATCCAGCTCGTTGTGGAAAGCATCAACCCATCCGAAACGGCTCTCACATTGCTGACAGCGATGCTGCCTAGTACGATCGAGGGTGAAACCTATTCCGCTACCTACATCAACGCCATCGGCGGAACGAAACCATACGAAGTAACGATCAGCGGCCTTCCGCTTGGGATCGAATTGACCAGCAATCCGGCGACCGGAACGTTTATCCTGACTGGCAAAGCTATCAAGGGAAGTGACGGCGTCTATCAAGTCACGGTGCAGATCGCTGATGCGTCGCTGCAGCCGCAGATCGTGAGCGATGTCTTCACGCTGTTTGTCGCGTCGGCCGAATTGCCCCTGAATGAGACTATCGCAGAGCAGATTACGCCGCAGCTTCTTGCGGGCGGTGCTGCGGCAGCAGGATGTGCGATAGCGGAACATGGATCCCGCCAGTCGCTGATTGTCTCAGTTGTACTATTGTTTGGATTGTGCGGTGCGCTCACGTTGTCGAGGCGCGCGGCATAGATCGCAGATACGTCATTCCCGCGACTCGCCTCGGCGTAGCGCTTCGGCGTAGCCGGGAGGCGGGAATCCAGAGCCCAACTATGGGCGTATCGTGAGGCCTGGATGCCCGCCTGACTTCGGCGAGCTCAGTCGAGCCGCGCGGGCATGACGGGCGTAGGTGTTCATCATTTCTTTCATAGTGCTGCGTAGCACAGCGCGCCGGAGTATCCGGTGTCGCCCGCGTTTTGTTTTTCGCGCCCATTCATCTTGAAAATAGTCCGCAAAAAACGCTCATGGCTTGCGAAATCCGCGTTAGAGGCGGCGCATTTGACCGTTGCAAGGGCAGTAGAAATTCCAATGATGTCGTGAAACCGGAGGAGCTATGAGAAGCGCATGTACATATTGCTGTAACGTGATTGCTTTTGCGATGCTGTTGATAAGCGTCGCTTGTGCCTCGACCAACACAGGGCGGGATTCAACCGGAACAACAGAACGAGATTCTTCGCCGGCGCCGTCTGTCAACGACGACGTCGAAGTCCTGTGGGATGAATGGGGCGTGCCGAATATCTTCGCCTCGACGGACGAGGGCGCGATGCGGGGCCTCGGCTATGCCAGCGCGCGCGACCGCGGCTTTCAGATGCACTATGTCACCCGCATCATGCAGGGGCGGCTTGCGGAAACCATCGGCGATGTGAAGAAGCGCAGCCGCGACGAGACGGCGGTGGATAATGACCGGAAGATGCGGCTTTTTGGTTTCTATCGTGGCGCGCAAAAGATCGCAGCCAACCTCGACGCTGACACGCGCTCGCTGCTCGACGCCTATTGCTCTGGTGTGAACGAGTACTTTGCGGCCAGCCGCGACAATCTTCACCCCATGTTCGCCAAGTATGAGTTTACGCCCGAACTGTGGACGCCTGCGGATTGTCTCGTGTCGTGGTGGCACGTGGGGCAATTTTTCGCTGCTGACGGCACTCGAAAACTTTTGTCGTGGCGGAATTATATGGAAGACCCCGACGCGCCGCACCTGAAAGCGGACAAGCTCTTTGACGATGCGGCATCAGCGGTCAAAGAGCGGGACGTTTCTTCCCAATGGATTGAGCAGGTCAACGCTTTCGGTAGAGAGCATGGCCTGATCGAGGGCAATGGCCTTGGCGACAAGGGCGGGAAGAAGTTCAGCCATGCCTGGGTTGTGGGCGGCGACAAGAGCAGCACCGGTTCGGCCACGCTCTGCAGCGACCCACAAACGCCTGCGACGAATCCTTCCTTGTGGTATGAATTTCACGTCAGTGGGAAGACTTTCAACGTACGCGGCATCGGTGTTCCGGGAAGTCCGCTCGTGCTGATCGGCTGGAATGAAAATCTTGCGTGGGGCATGACGGCGCTCGGTGCGGATCAGGCCGACGAGTTCCGCCTCAAGACGGATGCCCAGCACCCTGACCAATACTTCTTCGATGGACAATGGAAGAAGATGGACGTGCGCACCGAGACAATCAAGGTCAAGGGCGGCAAGGACGTCCGCATGACGATTCGCGAGACGCATTTCGGGCCGGTGGCCACGGAACTCAGCTTCCCTCGCAAGGGCGACCCCGAGGTCGCGCTCAAGCGCGTGCCAATGTGCGATACGAACACCGATACGCTGCAGGGCTCCCTCGCCATGATGCGCTCGAAGAATGTCTTCGAGTTCTGGAAGGCGCTCGACGGCTGGAATTTCCCCACGGTCAATTGTCTCTATGGCGACAAGAACGGCGATATCGGCTACTCCATCGCCGGTTCCATTCCTCTCCGTTCGCGTCACGCCATCGACCACGGCAAGTACGCCCACGACGGCACCGAGTCGAAGTATGACTGGCAGGGCTATCTACCCCATGATCTGGCGCCCCACAACTTCAACCCGTCTGAGGGCTATATCCTGAGCGGCAATCACCGGCCTGTGGGCTCGTTCTATAAACTCCCCATCGGCGCTGGCACGGGATCGGGTGGCGATACCGGACGCTCGTGGCGTCTGCGTGAGTTGCTCTCGGCGAAGGAATCCTTCACGCCGAAGGACGTGCTCGACATTCATTATGACAGTGTGAGCCCGCCGCGCAGGGATATCGTGCGCGTGGCGATGTATCTGCGTGACACCGGTTACAAGCTGTCCCCGGCAGCCGCCGATTCGCTCAAGGTTCTCGAACCCTGGTTCAAGCGCGGCGGTTCCATGGACGTGAACGATCCGGGGTCGGCTATCGCGTCAAAGATGCCCGTCTCTGTGCGCGCCATGGACGATGGCGATGTCGCGGCCACGTATGGCGGCGGTGAATCGGGGTTGGCGTACTTCCTCAAGAGTACGGTGAAGAAGATCGAATCGGGCGAAAAGTTCGAGCTCAGCGACGCCGAAGCCCAGTTCATCAACGACGCTGTGGCATCGGCATGGAATCAGGGCAAGGGGCGCGATGGCGGCGATCGAGGAGCTCGTGCGCCCGATCCTCGCATGCCGAATCTCGGTTACTTCGAGGGGCTTGACGGTTTTCCCTCACTCGATGAGAAGGGGGACATCACCGCGCCGAATTTGACCGTGCTCGATGGCGGGTGTATCGGCTGCCAGCGCGCGCAGTCCTATACTCACTTCATTCCGCTGCACGATGTTGACTCGGCGATGTCGATTCTTCCCATCGACAACGGCGACCGCTTCGACGTCGAGACTCGCCTTTGCACCTACAAGCTTTGGGAGGAGAAAAAGCTCCACCCAGCGCCGCTCTCAAGGAAGGCCGTGGAGAAGTACGTGAAAGAGCGCGTGACGCTTGGCGTTTCGCTCAACTAACGGTTTTTCCGGCAGGCCTAAGCCGTCGCCACTTTTGTTCCGTGTCTTGTCACCGGCCCTCGCCGCGAAAGCGCCGGGGGCCGGAGATGACTGGGCGGACTGGCCCACCGGACGGGAGAACAAGTTCTCATCGTTCTCATCGCTCACTTGCAAAAGTGTTCCAGTATGCTTCATCGTGCACATCCGTGCATCAATCGTTAAGCGTTTCTCAGCTCAATCGCACATATCGCGTACTATTGAATGCGATGTGCGGACGCGAATGTTCCCTTGCGCCCGTCAGCGAAGGAGCCGAGATGAGAATCGATTCGATTGTGAATCTCTCTTTGACGCGGAATACCTTGGTCGTATTCGTTGCCTGTGTCTTATGCAGCGCGGGTATTTACGCACAAGGCGGTACTGATGGCGATCCGCCGCCCCCGGATGGTACCCCTCCCGGCGGTGGTGGAGGAAGCGACGATGGGGACCCTCCTCCGGACGGCGATGGTGGCTTGACGGTGACAGTAGTGGGCGATACGCCCTATTATACCCTGGTCAACCAGTATGAATTCGGATATCCGGTACGTGAGATTATCGTCACGAGTTCTGACGGAGCTATCGTTTCTTCAAACCAATGTTTTTTTTCTCCAAGATCGCAGGGGTGGCCTGGGAGGCTTATAGTAGGAAAACCCTCTGGAGCGGACAGGGCCTTTATCTTCGGTATCCCTTTCACTCGAAATACCGGCGTTCATAGCGCCACACTCGATGTTACCAGCAACCTCGGAGACCCGTCGGGACCGGTGTATAGCGGAAGCGTTACGTTCGATCTGACTGTCATGCACGAGCCGGACGTGAATTTAAACGATCGTGTCGTACTTGTGCGCAAGAGCCCGGAAAAGATTACGTTGCGCGAGCCTTATGAATTCCAGTTTTCAGCGAGAGTGGGCCAGAACGTCGAAAATCCTGAAAGATTGAAATGGGTCATTCACAGTGGAGCGCTCCCGCCGGGGATATCTTTGGACCGGACGACGGGCGTAGTGAGCGGCGTCGTAGCAGAGGAGGCGCACCTGGGGAGTTATACGGTTGTCATTGCGGCGTCCATATCTGGATCCGGGGGGACGCCGTGGCTCTATTCTGATGATCACGAATTCACACTCGATGTTGTTCCACCCCCGCCGCCTCCGGCGCCGGTGATCGAAACGGATGCTCTTGAATCGGGTTGGGCGGCTGAGGTCTATGGGCCCGTTCAGTTGCTCGCTACCAGCGATGTGCTACCGCTGGACTGGAGCGCGACAAGCGGCCTTCCGGCAGGACTCGTCGTGAGTGCCGATGGCGTTATTTCCGGGATGATCGACGATCAGGCTGCGATAGCGGATTCCGTCGTCTATACGGTCACTCTACAGGTGACGGATGCCATCGGGCAGGCAGCGATGCGCGATGTGGAGATGACAGTCAACCCGGAACTGAGGATTCTCACCGGTTCGTTGCCGGTAGCAGTCGTGGCTGAACGCTACGGGGCCACGCTCGAAGGCGTGGGGGGAAGCGGCGAGTATGAGTGGACGTGGGGAGGGGCGTTGCCAACAGGATTGCGGATTATCCTGACCAGATTGGGTTGGGAAATTTCCGGAACACCCTATCCGGAAGATGAGGGGACGCACGCCGTCTCTGTGACAATGACCGATGCGGAGAACGGCCTCTACAGCCGGACGGCTTCGTTTACGCTCGATATTCTTTCGGCAGGAAGCGCGCCTTTGAGATTGATTACGACGTATCTCGCCCCAGCCAACGAGGGGGAAAGCTATTTTCTCGCCCTCGAATCCAGCGGCGGCGAGGCTCCTTATGATTTATCGGGTACGACCGGGTTGCCTCACGGATTATCGGTGAGCGGGAGCGGAACTTCGTGGTACATCACCGGAAAACCCGAAATCGCCGGAGAGTATGCGGTGACTGTCGCCCTTCGCGATGCGGCAGGAGAAATTCAAACCACCACGCTG
>JABWBM010000094.1 GCA_013360495.1 Planctomycetaceae bacterium | reverse complement strand
GTCCATGCGTTGACGCCGCCGAAAACTGGCCGAGGAAAAAGACGTGATACTGCTGGGGATTAACATTCCGCCGCAAGTTTGCTGAATCCCTGCGGCGTGGGCGTGCGGTATTTCCCGCTGAAACAGGCGGTGCAGAAGCTGGTGCCGTCGTTGACGGCTTTTAAGAGACCGGCCTCGGAAAGATAGCCGACGGAATCGACTTCCAAGTAATCGCGGATCTGTTCGACGGTCTTTTGGTTCGCAATCAGTTCATCTTCGCTCGGAAAGTCGATGCCGAAGAAACAGGCGTGACGCGTCGGCGGGCAGGAGATGCGCAAGTGCACTTCTTTCGCCCCGGCCTCCCACAACCGGGCCATGCGTGAACGCGAGGTCGTGCCGCGGATGATCGAGTCGTCCACCACCACCACGCGCTTGCCCTCGACCACCGGGCGATTGGCGTTGAGCTTGATCTTCACGGCCACCGCGCGCTGCTGCTGCGATGGCTGGATGAAGCTGCGCCCGACGTAGTGATTGCGCACGAAGCCGTGATCGAGCGGAATGCCCGACTCCATCGAATAGCCGAGGGCAGCCGCATTGCCGCTGTCGGGCACGGCGACAACGACGTCGGCTTGAGCCGGATGTTCACGGGCAAGCTGCTTGCCCATCTCCGTACGCGAGCTATGGACACTGCGGCCAAAGATCATGCTATCTGGCCGCGCGAAGTAAACATGCTCGAAGACGCAATGGGCGAGGTTGGTGTTGAGGTTACGTTTCTCGACGAAGAAACGCCTCTCAAGTTGGCCGTCCTTGATGCTGACGAGCTCGCCAGGCTTCACATCGTCGTAGTATTCCGCGCCGATCATGTCGAAGGCGCAGGTCTCGCTAGCGATCAACCACGCCCCGTCCTTGCGGCCGATGCTCAAGGGGCGATAACCGTGGCGGTCGCGCGCGGCGATCAGGCGGTCGTTGGTCAACCCGACGTAACAGAACGCGCCCTCAAGGCGGGCGAGCGCCGGAACCCACGGGTCTTCGGCGTGGTCATAGTCGGGGTGGGCGAGCAGGTGCAGGATCACTTCGCTGTCGGAGGTCGTCTGGAAGATCGAGCCGCGCTCCTCAAGCTCCTGACGCAGCGCCAGACCGTTGGTCAGGTTGCCGTTATGGGCGACGCTGATTTGTCCCCGGCGCGTGTCGACGGTAATGGGCTGGGCATTGCGCAGCATGGAACTACCCGCCGTGGAATAGCGCGTGTGGGCGATGGCCGTGCGGGCGCGCTTGAAGTTCTGGAAATAGTCGGTTTTGAACACCTCGCCGACGAGTCCCATGCCGACGTAAGACTTGATCCTGCCATCGATCAGCCCGGCAATGCCTGCGGATTCCTGCCCGCGGTGCTGCAGGGCATAAAGGCCGTAATATGCGAGTTCGGCTGCGTCCGTGTGGTCAGAAACGGCAAAAACGCCACATTTGTGGCCAAGGTCGTGCATCAGCGAGGCTCCGATGGTGAACGGCGTTTTCAAGCATTCAGTATAGGGCGGGTTAAGATTTGGGCAAGGGTTGGAGCGGATACGCGCCGGGATGCACCGTGGAGCCTGCCTTTGTGACCGTCATTCCCGCGCAGGCGGGAATCCAGCCCAAAAAAAGATGGATCCCCGCCTCCGCGGGGATGACATCCTTCCATGCGATCAAACATAGATCTAGCGGCGCATGAAGCTTTGTTGCACCGCTTTGCCGGACTTCTTGTCGTTGCAGGCGTAATCGAGGGCGTTTTCCTTATAGCTGCGGGTGTTGGCTGTGCGATCATTGACCGCGAGCTCTTCGTTGCCGGTGCGAGGTGCCGCGGCTCTACCAACGTTGTTCGTCGCGTGCTGTTGCGCGAAGCGCTCGCGCGGCGAAAGGCAGCATGAACGGTCGGCTTGCGATTCCACTTGATCGATTTCTCCGGCAGTGGCGACATCTTCCGCTTCTGCGTTTGACGCATCGTTCGCAACGGTCACTTCATCCTTGTAGCCGCCGCTCAAGCCTGTGATGACGTAGCTGCGCAGCAACTTGTCCGCGAGCTTCTGAGCAAGGCCGCAGCTCTCGAAAACATCCATGGCTACCATCTCGCCCTCGACGTAGACGGCGAAACCGACGACTTGGGACTCCGCGAGCTTGCGGGCAACCGCGACGTTCTTCTCAATCTTCTCGCGGGTTTCAGGGTCGTCAAAGGTGGCGCGAAAAGTACCGGAGGACGTTTTTCTGGCAACATTCAACGCCATGTTATTCGAGGCGACCTCGCTCCAAACACGCCCCTGCTGCTTGGTTTCGATGGCTGCCTTCTTCACGGCAAGGTCGCATTGAGGCATGGACTTATCCGTATAGAACGCGCCATCACGGCACTTCTCCGCATCCTTCCCCTGCAAAGCCCAGCGGCCATGCTCCACGCAGAATACCTGAATCTCCGCATCTTGAGCGCCGGCGTCGAGCACCGCGCTTTCGGCGACAATCCGGTCCTGCTTACCGCCGAGAAGTAGATCGCCCGCCATCAGAAAGAGCGGCTTCTTCGCGTTGTTGCAAACGAGGAGCGTATTGACCGTGCCGCCCTCGCTCCGCTCGCGCACGGATGCCTGCTTCGCTTCCATGGCTTCGTGAAGTGTGAGGTATTCCGTTTCGAGCGGAGCCTTGTCGTTAAGCACGGCGTAAATCACCGCACCGTCGACCTCGACCTTTTCACCGAGCCTGCTGCCGTCAGGAAGATTGGTGGTGTCGGGCTGCGCGGGTGGATTGTCCACCTTTGGTTTATCCGGCGCGACCATACACGCCGTCATGGCAAGGGCGAAACCGATTGCAATGACACTGAAATGAGCATGTAAACGCATGGCTGATCTCCCGTCAGAGGTTTCGGGGTATGGGGCGGAACCGGCCGCCCTCCGCAACAATGAAATAAACGAACCAGCGAGCCAATGGGCAGCCAAAATCGTGTAAAAGCTTTGTAAGAACGCTATGATAGGGCGCATGGTATGTCATCCCCGCGCAGGCGGGGATCCAGAGTCTCAAGATGCATTTGATATAAGGCGAAAGACTGGATGCCCGAGCGTTCGGTGTAACGCGCTCCGCGCTTACCTCACGTCGCGGGCATGACGATAGAGTGGAAGCAGTAATCTTATGGAAGTGATCGGCGATAGAATCTACGGCCTATGCTGTCCAAAATGCAGGCTCAGTTCCGAGAATATGGAACTCCCTAAGGCCGATGCCGAGAGCGGCGCGAAGTTGCTTTGTCCTGAGTGTGAAGTTGAACTGGTTACAGATACCAGGGCGAGGCCGGTTTTTCAAAATATGCGCTGCATGGCCTGCAACATTGGCGTCGCCAAGACACGTAAGCAAGTCTGCCATTACTGCGGCGGCCCGCTCGTCCCCGACACCAAAGGCGCGTCCGACGCGCCGAAAGAGCCACTGCCGCAGGAACCTAAGCCGCGGTCGTAATAGAGCATTGCTTTGCCGTTTCCTCTGAAATCTTGGCGTATTGATTCTGGTATCACAGGGCATGAAACCAGACCATTACACGGTAGTTGACTTGAAGACGGCCAAAAAGCCTTCTTCGAGATTACGCCGGGTGTTCAAAAAGCTACCGCCGTCGGTCATTAAGACACGCAATAAGGCGGCGTTGGTTCTCAGCGCGATTCCCTTGTTTTTCGGGGCAACATTAATGGCTCTCTCGTTCTTTACAGGCCATGATGCGTTTCGCAAAGAAGGTGGCGACCTCCTCGACGGGCTTGGTTGGATAGTCCTTTTCATTGGAATACCGAGCGCGATCATTTGCTGTCTTACATCGCTTGTCGTTGCAGGGAACTGGGAAGGGTGGCTCATAGTGCTTGGACTCTTGATATTGAACGCTTTGTTTTACGCATCAATCATTCTGTCGTTATAGACATGAAGCGTTCTTCGCATATGAGCGATGCATCCTCCTACTGAAACCTGCTCCCGGTCATGACGGCCAGAATCAGTTGCGTGTTGATGCCGATGGCGCCGAGCGTGCTGTTCAACGCCCCGCCCAACAACTCCGATTTGAGTGACAGCTCCTGAAAAACCATGATCGCAATATAAGGCGCGACAATCAGCGCGAATTTCAGCGCTGGCTTGCGGCGAATATCGCCGCGCGAGCTTTGCGCCTCGTCGCGAAAAACCGTCAAAAGGCTGATCGCCACCAGCACCGGCGGATACCAACGCACCATCAGCCAGAACGGATAGAGTGGATTCGCATCCATGGGCGGGAGGCCGAAGGTACGCGCCGTCCATGACGGGAATATTGTTGCGATCAAGCACACGACCGGAAGCACAAAGAACAAAACAAGCGCGAGCTTTCTGCCCGTTCGCTTGGCCATCAATGCCTGCCCCTTGCCCACCACAATAGAGCCGATAAAGCTGGCGCAGAACACCGCGATGATCAACGCGCCGATGAAGTCGCGCGGTACGATGATTCCCGGAACTGTCGCCGGGTGCAGCCTGCGCCAAAGCCACAATGCGCCAAGACCCGCGAGCGCGACAAAACCCAGCACCCCCACTACGAGGGTGACCTTGCCCATGAATTCGTCGTAGCTCTTCTTGGCCTGCTTGACCTTTTTGACGTCGCGCTTGATTTCCGCTTTCGCCGCCTTCACCGCTGCTTTGACTTTCTTCGCCATGGCGCGGGATTGTAGCGGGGAAGAGTAGAATTTCACCACAGAGCGCACGTAGACCACGGAGAAAGAAAAGAGATTCGAAAATTTGAAGAAAGGATTTTAGCCGCAGATGGACGCAAATGAACGCAGATAAGGAATTTCATCACGAAAATTCGAAAGAATGAAATCACGAAAGAAGACATCATGATGCAACTCTAACATTATCTAGTCTTTTTCCGTCGTTTCTCCATTTCGTGCTTTCATAGTTCTCTTGACCCGCGTTCATTTGCGTTCATCCGCGGCTAACAATTCTTCTCGTTTTCCGCGGGTTCGCTGTGAAGTCTGCTACACCACGCGGCGGATGTGGTCCCAGACGTGAGCGCGGTCGAGAAGCTGCTTAATCTCATCTTTGTTGAGCAGCTTGCATTTGTCGCTCAGGAGTTGCGCGGTGTCCACGTCGCCCCAGCCTTTGCGCTCGCGGCGCAGGAACTCGTCCATGGAATGCACGACGAAAGTATCGCGGCGCTCCTCGGTGCGGGATAGCTCCTCTTCGCTGAACAGGCCCTCGTGCATTTTTTCGCCCGGGCGAATGCCGATGATCACGCGCTTGATCATCGTCGGGCTCATCTTCTCGCGGCGGCAGGTTTCCTCGATCACCACATCGACGAGATCATTGAGCTTGAGCGATGGCATCTTGAAGATGAAGATCTCGCCACCTTCGGCATCGACACAGGAGTTGAGTGTCAAGTGTACAGCATCCTGAATCGTCATCATGAAGCGCGTCATGTCCGGTTCGGTGATGCGGACCTCGCGCTGCGTGACGATGCTGCGAATCATGGCCGGCACGACGCTTCCGCGACTGCCCACCACGTTGCCAAAACGCACGCAAGACATGGTGGTCTTCGGGTTCCAGGCGTCGGCGGACGCAACCAGCTTCTCCGCCAGCAGCTTCGATGCGCCCATGGTGTTGACGGGAGTCATGGCCTTGTCGGTGCTGATGGCGACGAGATGCGGCAACTCGCGTTCAGCCGCCATCTGAATCACGTTTTGCGTGCCGATCACGTTGGTCTGCACGGCTTCGAAAGGGTTGTATTCGCAAGCGGGGACGTGCTTCATCGCGGCAGCGTGGAACACCACGTCGATACCCTTCATGGCGGTGTTCAGGCGGCGGCGGTCGCGCACATCGCCAACGAGGTAGCGAATATCCTTACGGTTGCCGAGGCGCTCCTGCATGTCGAAGTGTTTGCCCTCGTCGCGGCTAAAGACGCGCACCACCTTGGGCTCCAGCTTGAGGATTTCTTCGACGACCTGACCGCCGATGGAGCCGCAGCCGCCGGTGACGAGCACCGACTTGCCTTTGAAAAATGATCGAGCCTGCTCGCTAAGCGCCATGCGAATAATCTCCTGCTATCCCAGATCATCTTCCGGCGCGTCATCCCGGCGCAAGCCGGGATCCAGACGAACGATACATCTCTCGCCAGTATGGATTCCGGCTTCCGCCGGAATGACCGCTGCTTCATACGCGAAAGGGCCGCATGCTACGTCGGGCGGGGTGAAAATGGTAGTCTCGCGCTCCATGAGATGGCTGATCAATTGTCTGTATTTCATCGGGCTGCTGATCGGGCTGCCCTTCTTCCTGTTTAAAATGGCCACGGCGGGGAAGTACCGCCGCGGGCTCATGCAGCGCTTTGGTATTAGCTTGCCAACGCTCGCGGATGGGAAGCCGGTCATCTGGGTTCATGCCGTGAGCGTCGGGGAACTCCAACTCTCGCGCCCATTGATCGCAGGTTTGCGCGAGCGATATCCCGATCACCAGATCGTCGTCACACACACCACGCGCACCGGCGAGCAAGTGGCGGAACAGCTCTATCCAGACCTAGTTCGTTGCTACTTCCCGCTCGACTTTTCCTTTGCGGTGGCGCGATTCTTTCGCGCGTTCAGACCAGAGCTTGTCGTGCTGGTAGAGCTCGAACTGTGGCCGAATTTCTTGCTACACGCCAAGCGGAGCGACATACCCGTCGTGCTTGTGAATGGCCGTATCGGCGAGCGTAGCGCTTCCGGCTATGGCCGAAACGCGTGGTTCTTCCGGCGGCCATTCTCAGCCCTGTCGCTCGCGGCCATGCAAAACGAAGAATACGCAGCGCGGCTACGTAGATTATTCGAACGTATGGGGCTATCCACGGAAGTCATCAACGTCGCAGGCAACATCAAGTTCGATAATGTCCGCATCGGCGTTGACCAAGCCCTCCGCTCGCAATACCGCGGCCTCTTTGGTTTTGGCGAAGATGAATTGGTGCTGGTATGCGGCTCTACTCATCCGGGCGAACACGAAATACTTGTCGACTTGTATAGGCGCTGGCGCGAAGCAGGCTTGCCGCTGCGTATGGTTGTCGCGCCGCGTCACCCGGAGCGGTATGGGAGCGTGCGCGAAATATGGAAGCGCGCGGGGGTGGGGTTGATCGACCGAAGCTGTTTGACTCTTCCTTCTTCTGACTCCGCACTCCGCACTCCGCACTCCGCACCCTGCATTCTGCTCGACACCATGGGCGAACTCGGCAAGGTCTATCACTGCGCGGATATCGTCTTCGTCGGCGGCTCGCTCATACCCCACGGCGGCCAGAACATGGCAGAACCCGCCGGCATCGGCGTGCCCGTGCTTTTCGGCCCACACACCTTTAATTTTCCCAGCGTTGTGCGAGAGCTCATCGCCGCAGATGCCTGCGTCCAAGTGAAAGACAGCGAAGAATTATTTGCCAACGTCAGAGAACTCGCGGCTGACCCTCAACGCCGCGCGCGGCTCAGTGAAAACGCTCAACGAGTCGTGGAAGCTGGTAAAGGCGCCGTGGAGCGGCATCTTGCGCTCATCGAGTCCGAGGTACAGAGTCCGAAGTCCGAAGTCCGGAGTCCGGAGTCCGGAGTCAAAGAAGGCCTAAATCCTTGAGAATGGCGTCGATTTTCTTGCGAAGCGGCTCCGTGCATGGCACGAGCGGCAGCCGCACGCTGCCATCGCCGAAGCCGAGTTTGGAGGCTGCGTATTTGACGGGACTTGGGCTGGTTTCGGCGAACATGGCATCGAAGAGCGGCAGCAGGCGCTCATGAACTTTGCGCGCACCAGTAAGATCGCCTTTGTTATAGAGCTTGATGACCTCGCCAATCTGCTTTGGAACAACGTTGCTCAGGACGGAAACAATCCCTACGCCCCCCACCACAAGGACGGGGAGCGTCATGCCGTCGTCGCCGGACAACAGATCGATGCGCGGCGCGAGCCGCTTGACATTCGAAATCTGAACGATGTTCCCCGATGCTTCCTTGATCGCGACGACATTGGGACAGGCGTCTGCGATACGCGCCACCGTTTCGGGCAACAGATTGACAACGGATCGGCTCGGAACGTTGTAGACCATGACGGGAAGCTTCGTAGCCGCGGCGATGGCCTTGAAATGCTGAAACAACCCCTCTTGCGAGGGCTTGTTGTATGCCGGGGTGTTGACGAGGCAACCTTGAACGCCGAGTTTTTCCACCTCGCGGGTAAACGCAATGACCTCTGCCGTGTTGCTCGACCCCGTGCCTGCGATCACGCCGATGCGGCCCTTTGCAAACTTGATCGCCAGCTCGATCTCGCGCAGGCGCTCCTCACGCGACATCGTGATGGCTTCGCTGGTGGTGCTGGCCGGCATAATCCCGTCGACGCCGCCCGCCACCTGGAATTCCACATGACGCTCGAAGGTATTCTCGTCGAGAACGCCGTCCTTGAAGGGCGTAACGATCGCGGTCCAGACCCCTGAAAATACTGGCATGGTTCATATCCTCCGACGGCCATCCAGCCTAGCAGCGGGAGGCCAACGTGCAACGGAAAGAATCCGAAGCGACGCTCATCAGGAAAACATTTGTGAAACAATCAGCGAGGATCGATGTACAGGCGAATCTCTTCGGCTTGGATAGGCTTCGTCTGAAGCTGGGCGGCCACGTTCATATAATGCGCGTCGCCCTCGAGGTTTTCGCCAAGGATCACAATATCCGTGTTGGTCGTAAGCTGCTCCTGCACAGGCACGCCAAGCGCTTCGAGCATTTCCTGAAACCGTTGTTTGCCATAGCGGGTTGTGGACTCGCCGCCCCATTTCTTGCCGTGCAGCGCGACTCTCAGATATTTCCCGTTCTTCCAAAGTTGATTGATGATGGCGTCGCCTTCCTTGATCTGGTCAAGCGCCGTGGCGTTCCCTACAGTGTCAAGAAAGACGCAGAGCGAGTAATGCGTGCCAAGTGTGCGCACCACCTCGATCATGCCCTTGAGGCGCTCGGTGCCTTGGCCGCTCAACTCATGCACCTCGAAACGCATCCCCGCGACAACCTTGTGATCGACGCCGAGGTCGATGTGGCACAGGCGGTTCTCGATATCCACGTATTCGATGCGGCCATCGACCTCGAAATCGCGTAGCGAGAACTTGCGCCCGAGAAGCTTGACGCCCTGCAAGGTCTTTTGGAACGCTTCGGCATCCTGGTTATGAAGCCGGATTTCCGAATCGAGGTTCTGCATCATATTATTGAAATCTCGTGTACGCTCGGTGTTTGGATGCACCATGTCTTCCCCGCGGTTACTGTACCCCTTTCCGATCTCTTCCTGCCGCCCGCGCAGGTCGCTCAAGCTCGAATCATTCGCCGTACCTTCCGTATCGAGCTTGTCCAAAACTTCGTTCTTCACCTTGACTTCGAATTGGTTGGCGCTGTTCTTGGGGATGTTCCAGCCGTCGACCTCACCATACAGAAGCTTGAACTGCTTCGATGTGGCATCCGCAAGAACATCGATCAACGCGCGCTGCGCGAGCGCGACGTCCTCGAGCGTCACCAGCCCGACGCCATGCGCCGCCATCAGCGGGTCGGATGGCGAATCCGAACGCTGGTATTTTTGGTGCGCCTGCTGGACGGCATCGGCCTCCGGCAGGAAGAGACCGCTCGTCGAGTCGTCTTTGCCGTGGCGGCGCAGGTCGGCAAGCGCCTGAATCCCTTGATCTCCCGTTTTCGGGTCAATCACTTTTTGCACTGAGTAGAATTGGTCGTAGAGTTTGACCGCAAGATAACGTTCCAGTTCCGTGCGCCATTCCGAAAGGAATTTCGCGTCACCCTTCATTTTCTTGACATTGCATTCGGAGCCCGCGCTATCGCCCTCTCCGTTGAGCACACGCCCCGCAAAAGCCATATATTGCTGCTGTATCGGCGTCAGCGGCTCGCCGGACTCGGTGCGAGGAGGATCGATGGCGACCGCTTCCACCGCTGGCGGCTTGTACTCTTTGTAGCCAGCGTTACCGATGACATTTTTGACGTTCGTCCAGAAAGGTTTGTGCTGCGCGATGACGGAAGATACCTGCACTTCGAAGGCATCGGCGCGTTTCTGCTGCTGGTCGCGCAGGTACTTGACATAGCCGAAAGCGACGAGAAACCCCACGAGCACGGGCGTCGTCCATGCCGTGATCAGCCACGGCCAGGAAAATGCTTTGGGTTGTCTCTGTTTCATCGCTTCACCATCGAGGCGCATTGCTCATTGCGCGCCGTCTTGTATTCCTCATTCGCCAAGCGGGTTCGGACCGATCATGCCGAACATGTACAACACATCCCGCTCAGTCATCGTGGTAAACTTGTATGGAATCGGCCTCACCGTCGAATCGGCATTGAGCTTGAGCGCCGGGTCGTTTTCCCAATTGCCGCCGATCACGATCACTTCGACCGTCTCGTCAAGCTCGGGAACGACGACCATGCCGAAACGGAAGAGGAGATCGGACAGTTGCTGTTTACTATGGCGCGTTTGCCCCGCGCCAAACTCGCCAATGAACGCGAAACGCCGGTATTGCTGGGGGTCATAGCCTTGGCTGCGAATCAGATCCCCCGCCCGTGGCTGCACATCGGGATTGTCGAGGGCATCGACCCTGCACCGGCTGAGATGATCGCCACGGACTTCCTTGACGCGAATATCGCCGATCGGATGCAGGCTTTCCTTGTCCGCCGATGGGCGCAAAACCTGAAAGGTCATTTCCGCGCGGACATTGTCGGCTTGGCCGAGATCGATCCAGACATAGCCGCTGATCGGGTCCACCTGCGCGACGTAGCCATCGCTTGCGTCGGTCCGGGCGCGAAAACGAATGCGCTCCGCGATCATCGTCACCGCCTCTTCATGCAGGCGCGTGGCCTCCGCGCGCGGGCCGTGGAGGAGTTTGCGCTTGTCTTCTACATCTTTCGCCTGCTGTTCGGCGTTGCTGACGAGCTCGGTCAAACCGCCTTCAACTTCCGTCGCTCTGGCGCGGGCAGTTTGCGCCTCGCCCTCGTGCGTGCTCGTGGCGGTTTCGAGTGCGTTTTCTTTCGCGTCGTGTTTGCCGCGCCACTCCTGAACCTTGTCGTTCACGGTCTTGCGCAGACCTTTGGCTGGCGTTTCGCCTGCCTTTGGAATCCCAAGCGCGTCAGCGGTTTCTCGTAGCTCACGCTCGCGCTCTTTTCCGAAGACCGGCAGCGCGTCAGTCGCGAGCTTGTTGATGTATTTGTCCTGAACGGCGATGAGCTTTTTGAGCGTCGCGTTATTCAGGTCGAACTTCCAGTTCGTTTCTTCCCTTGCGCCCACCTTGTCGAGTTTTGGCGCGTTACCGGGAGACCAGGCTTCCGAAACCTTAATCCCCTTATCCCCCTCCTGCCCCTTGGCGTCATCGGCGATGCTCACCACATAGGGCTTGTAATTCTGGTCGCTCATGGAATCGAGGAAACGGCGCAACCCCTCGTCATCGCTCACTCCGCCGTCAAGACCTCGAAACCCGAGCGGTTCGCACGCCCGGTACGCAGCTTGCTTCAACCGCGACCATTCCGCCGTGTGCGCCTCGGCGACATACTCCATCTTGCGGATGGATTCCTCGTCTTTGTTGTATTCGCCGTACGTGATGAATGTGAATACCGCAACGGTGATCGTGACCACAAGAACGAGCACCATCATCAAGATGTCGACGCGGAACGCGCCGCGCTGGGTAGACCGGGAGGATGAAAACACGGTATTCCGCATGGCGGTTCAAGAAAAAGCCACAGCCATAGGGGGTACGGCTGCAATCATGCTACGCGCACGGACAAAGCCCGGCAAGGGCAATCCATGCAATGTCGCGGGTACGTCACAAGATTTTGTAGCCTTCAGCCACCGGGGCGTTCTTTTCGTGAAGTCCGCCCTATTCCCGACATAAAAGCGGACGTAACATCGTTTGTATCGAAGGGAATACTGTCCCAGCAATCCATGGCAAAGCGCAAGACCTTCTACATCATCGACGGCCACAGCCAGATCTTCCGCGCCTACTACGCGCCGGCGGCATTCCGCAATCGCGGTCAGGGGCTTGGGGCAGCATTCATTTTCGCGCGAATGCTGTTAAAACTCATCGAAAAGGGAAAGCCCGATGCCATCGTCTGCACCCTCGATACCCGAGGCGACACGTTCCGGCATCGTCTTTATCCCGAATACAAGGCCAATCGCGGGCCGATGCCGGAGGATTTGGCAGAGCAGATGCCGAACATCGAAAAGCTTGTCCGCGCAATGAATATCCCCATCGTCGCGGTGGAGGGCTACGAGGCCGACGACTGCATCGGCACGCTGGCGAGGCAGGGGGCGGAGGCAGGGTACGAGGTGCGGCTCGTCAGTCGCGACAAAGACTTGAAGCAGCTTTTGACCGAGCACGTTCTCTTCTACGACGCCGACGATGGCTCCACTTTCGGGCCAGACGAACTCAAAATCGATATTGGCCTGACACCCGAGCAGTTCGTCGACTACCTCACGCTCGTGGGCGACACGAGCGACAATATCCCCGGCGCGTCCGGCATAGGCCCGAAGAAGGCGCAAGCGCTGCTTGCGGAATATGGCAGTCTCGATAACGTCCTCAAGCACGCCGATCAGATCAAGCAACCGAAAATGCGCGAAGCCTTGATCGAGTTCCGCAAGCAGGCGCCGCTCTCGCACAAGCTCGTCACCATCGTGACAGATGTGCCAATGCCACTCGCCGCAAAGGACCTGGCATACACCCCCTTCTCCCGCGAACAATTCCTGCCGGTGCTCCATGACCTCGGTTTTCGCAGCATCGCCAAGGAGCTGGGATGGGAATTCGCCGACGGTGGCGCGCTCAAACAGGCCGCCGCGCCAGCAACATCAACGGCCGCGCCTATACCCAAGAGAGGCCAACGCGAGCTATTTGGCGGCAATGACTCGACCGAGGCAGGGGAAAAGCGATACACGTTGGTAAATACCGCCAAAGCGTTCGATGCTCTGCTCAAGGACTTGCGAAAGCAGAAGCGGATTTCCTTCGACACCGAAACCACGTCGCTCGATGCGCTCAAGGCCGAACTGGTCGGCATGAGTTTCTCGTGGAAAGCAGGCGAGGCCTCTTACATCGCCCTCAAGGGCCCTGCGGGAAGAAAGCTCTGCGACGTGGACAACGTCGTCGCATCGCTCACGCCGCTCCTCGAAGATCCCGCCGTCGAGAAAGTCGGTCAAAACCTCAAGTACGACATCCTCGTACTCAAGAAGTATGGCATCGACTTCCGCGGCACGAGTTTCGACACGATGATCGCCGCCTATCTCACCGATAACACGCGGCAGGAAATCGGCCTCGATCAACTCGCCCACGAGCTTCTCGGCTACGACTGCATTCCGAT
>JABWBM010000093.1 GCA_013360495.1 Planctomycetaceae bacterium | reverse complement strand
TCCGGTCACCCTCTTTGCCGCGGCCGCGCCTGCCGCCTTGCCTGAGGCAAACGCGAACTGAAAATTGAAGCCACCCACGTCGCCGTCGATGTCGAGCATCTCGCCGCAGATGAAGAGGCCCTCGCACACCTTGCTCGCCATGGTCTTGGGATCGACGCCCTTGACGTCGACGCCGCCGCGCATGACTTCCGCGCGCTCCCAGCCTTGTGTTCCGGTGACGGAGAACGGGCAGCGGAAAATCAACTCCTCGAGTTTCTCGCGCTGCTTTTGCTGCAGTTCGCGCACACGATGCTCCGGGTTTCCGCCCACCAGTTTCACCAGCGCCGCGCCCAGCCGCCGGTAGCGCACAATCTCTCCCACCGCAATATCCGCTTGTTTCTTGGTGTTGGCGCCGAGCGTGTGATAGACCATCTCAACTGCGTCGTCGCGGCTCCCCAACAATTCCGGGTTGAAGTTGACATAGACTTTCACGCTCTTGCCCGCCTCAATGGCCGGTTCGACTTCTCGCGACAGACGAAACACTTCGGGACTGTTGATCCCGTAGTGCGTGAAAAGCATCATCCCACGCACGGTGAGGACATCCTTCCCGCCGACGTCAAGCGTGAGTTCCACATCGTCGCAGGTAATCCCCTGCAATTCCTTCCACCACTCGCCCTCAAGATGCAACCCCGCCAGCGCCGGATATTGCGGCACGAGCTTATGACCGAGCTTCTCCATCAGTTTCAGCCCTGAGTCCGTCGCGCCGAGGTGCGGCGCCGCGCGTCCTCCGCTCGCCATCACCAGCGCGCGGCAGGTGTACGGGACGAGCTGCTTCGTCAGCAACCGGAATCCCTTTTCTGTTCGCTCCACCCCCACCACGTCGCGGCCCGTGTGAAGCTCTCCGCCCGCATCGGTCAACGCCTGTTCCAGCGCGGCGACAACCGTTTTGCTCATCATCGACACCGGCCAAACCTTGCCGTAGTTCTCGCCCTCGACGGTCTCGACGCCAATCTCCGCGAGCCATGCCCGCAACGCGCTCTGATCGAACGAACGCAGCGCATCCTGGATAAAGCGCGGGTGCGTGCCGTGATAACGATCGAGCGAGACATCGATGTTGGTGATGTTGCACTTGCCGCCGCCGGAGATCAGGATCTTCTTGCCCGCGCGCTCGTTGCGCTCGAGCAGGACGACGGATGCGCCATGTTTCGCCGCCTCCATGGCGGCCATGAAACCGGCGGCTCCCCCACCGACGACACAGACATCGAAGTCCGTGCGCTGGGGCGCGGTCGATTCGGCTGCTGGAGGTTGATCGCCGGGAATCATGGCGCGAAGTCTAGCGACTTCCCGCGCCACTGCGACGGGGAATCGATCACCGCACGAAGATTCTTGAGGCCGCTTTGATGCTTTCGATCAGGTCGTGTGGCCCATGTGCTTCCACTTGCGCTCGACGCTCACCGTGAGCTTCTTGCGGCCCTTGCGGCGGCGGCGCGCAAGCACTGCGCGGCCATCGGCCGTCTTCATGCGCTTAAGAAAACCGTGGGTACGGTTACGTTTGAGATTGGAACGTTGTCTGCGGACTTTGGCCATGGTTATCCCCTGTTCAAGAGCGAGGCAAGATAGCTTCAAGTATAAGCCAGCGTCAACACATTCGCGGATGATTTTTACGCCGCCCTTGCTTGCGGCGTTGCCTGCTCACTTATAGAGTTGCCCGATGACTTGGAGCGACGCACGCCCCCAGACCGTCATTCCGGCGCAAGCCGGAATCCAGGCCTGCGAAATTTCCGCTGGATGCCGACTTTCGTCGGCATGACGGACGATGACTGCCGGAGCACCGCATGTCGAGCAACCTGATCGCGCTGCAAAATAAATTTCTCGGCCACGGCCAGACGGTCTATGACGCCCTCTCGCGCCTGCATGAGGCGCAGGGCTTCATCTCCGACGACGATATTTTGAAGCTCGCCCGCGACCATAACCTGCCGCCCGCCCATGTACGCTCGACGGCGAAGTTCTACGAAAACCTCGCCCACGACAAACCCGCCAAGCACGTCGTCAAGCTTTGCAATGGCGAGGCCTGCCGCTGCGCCGGATATGAGGAAAAATACCGCGCCTTCTGCGCCCAACTTGGCGTTGACGGCGCCCACGGCGTCAGCAGCAAAGGCGTGCGCTTCGAACATGTGACCTGCCTTGGCCTGTGCGGGTCCGGCCCCAATGCCATGGTCAATGGCGTGCCGGTATCCCTCGCAAGCAACGGCACCGTGGAGAAAGTCGTCGCCCACGTCCACAAGGGCGACAAACTCGGCATCGAGGAAAAGTCAAACGCGCTCTATTTCCCGGCGAGTGGTAAGCCCTGCATTTTGATGCGTTATATGAACAAGGACGTGCTCACGCTCGAGAAGGCGCGAGCAGCGGGTATTTATCGCTCGTTCGAGAAAGCGCTCAAGTCTATGTCGCCCGAACAAGTGCGCGAACAAGTAAAGAAGAGCGGCCTGCGTGGCCGTGGCGGCGCTGGCTTCCCCACCGGTTTGAAACTCGAAACCGTCGCCAATGCGGAATCGGAAGATGGCCGTCGCTTCGTCGTGATCAACGCCGATGAGGGCGACGCCGGAACCTATCAGGACAAGGAATGCCTCGAACGCGACCCGCACACGCAGCTTGAAGGCGCATTGCTCGCCGCCTATGCCACGGGGGCGAAGGAAATCATCTTCTATATTCGATTCGAGTATCCCAACGCTCACCGCATCATGGGCAAAGCCATCGAGGAAGCGCGCAATGCCGGATTGCTTGGCGAAAATATCCTCGGCTTATCGTTCTCATGCAGCGCGCGCATCGTCAAAGGCCAGGGCGCCTACATCTGCGGCGAGGAAACTTCGCTTCTGCGCTCCATCGAAGGCGTTCCCGCGATCGTCAGCTTCAAGCCGCCCTTCCCGGCACAAAAAGGCCTCTACGGCTGCCCAACGGCGGTCAATAATGTCGAGACGCTGCACAACCTCCCCTGGATCATCGAGCATGGCGGCGACGCCTACGCCAAGATCGGCTACGAGCGCTCGCGCGGCACCAAACTCGTCTCGCTCAACACCCGCGTGAAGAAACCCGGCCTCTATGAAGTCGGGCTCGGCACGACGCTGCGCGAGATCATCTTCAACCTCGCGGGCGGCATGGCCGACGGCCACACCTTCAAAGCTGTTCAGGTCGGCGGACCGCTGGGCGGCATCTTCCCCGAAAAACTTTTGGACACGCCTCTGGACTTTGAAGCGTTCACCAAAGCCAAGGGCCTACTCGGCCACGGTGGCATCGTTGTCTACTCCGACAAAGACGATCTGGTAAAGATCGGCCGCTGGCTGATGGAGTTCTGCGCCATCGAGAGTTGTGGCAAGTGTTTCCCCTGCCGCATCGGCGCCGTGCGCGGCACGGAACTCTTCGACCAGATGATGGAAGGTGGAGCAACCGAACAACGCCTGAGCCTGATGCGCGAGCTATGCGAAACCATGGAGTTCGGCTCACTCTGCGCGCTCGGCGGAGCGATCCCGACGCCGATCAAATGCCTGATGGATTACTTCCCGCAGGAATTCGCGCGATATAAGAAGTAAGAATTTTAGCCGCGGATGAACGCAAATGAACGCGGATAAAGAAGCCTATTTCAATAATCTGACCGAACAGGTTATCGGCGCCGCCATGGAAGTCTCGAACCATCTCGGAACAGGTTTTCTAGAGAAAGTATATGAGAATGCCCTGGCGGAAGAATTGAGACTGCGCCACGTTCCTGCGCAAACCCAAGTTCCGATCAAGGTCAATTACAAAGGCAAAACCGTTGGCGACTACGTAGCCGATATTCTTGTTGATGGCCGGCTGATTGTCGAACTCAAATGCGTTCGTTCGCTGGCGCCCGAGCACATCGGCCAGTGCCTCAACTACCTCAAAGGAACCGGCCATTCGCTTGCGCTGCTCTTCAATTTTCAAAATCCGAAACTGGAGTGGAAACGTGTCGTGTTCAATTTCTAATATCCGCGTTCATTTGCGTTCATCCGCGGCTAAAATATCTTCGGCCTTTCTTTTTGCTTTTGCGACCATCGGCTGTGCGTCTGTCAACGTCGGCGATCAGCGGCCAATGGCGCAAGCGAGCGAGACCGCTAATTCCGCCGCGAAGCTGCTCGACGAATATCTTTCCTATGCGCCGGAATCCACATGCGACGCAAAGCTGAATCTCCGCAAGCAACTCGTCGCCTGCGGCCACAGTGCCGTGAAGAACGCCATCGAAAACTACACGCCGCCCGATACCGGTAAGCGCGGGGTGTTCAGCACTGAAACGCTCTGCCCCGACGGGCAGGTGCGCCATTACATGCTGCGCATCCCCGACACCTATGACCCCGAGCGCCGCTATCCGATGATGGTGAGGCTGCACGGCGCGGTGTTCTTCTTTCAACACAAGCGCTCCAAGGCCGACTTCAACTATTTCTGCAAGTGGCTCGACGAGAAGTGGGAGGAGGACATCATTGTCCTCGGCCCCTCGGCCTACATCCCGCAGAAAGGCAAGGAAAGCTGCTGGTGGAACATCGAGGGCGGCATGCGGAACATCCTGCACATGATCCGCGAGGTCAAACGGAATTACAACATCGACGACGACCGCGTCTTCATCGGCGGCATGAGCGACGGCGGCAACGGCAGCTATGCGCTCGCCACGCGCCGCCCCGACACCTTCGCGGGTTATTTCCCCTTCGTCGCGCACCCGATGATCCCGATGCTCAATGGTGTCTGTCAGCAATGGTTCACCAATCTCAAGGGAGCGAATATCTACCACGTCAGCGGAGGCAAGGACGAGACCTATCCCGGCGAAATCATCAACCGGCACATCGCCCGCGCCAACGAGCAGGGCGCGTCGATCATTCTTCAATATTATCCCGAAGCGGGCCACGACCACACTTTTCATTCCGTCGAGATCCCGAAGATTCTCGACACCATGGTGGCGAAATGGCAACGCGACCTGGTGCCCAAAGAAATCGACTGGACAACGGATACACCCTCCACTGGGCGTAAGACGTGGTTAGAAATCACTGAAATCGGGCCATTGGGCGAACTCAATACCGATATCAAGCCGGTGACGGTAGTGCCGCCGCGTGTGAAACTTGGCATCGAGGTTAATCGCGACATCAAGGAAAAGTGTATCGTCACAGCCGTCCCGAAAGATTCCGTCGCGGAGCGGATGAAGATCATGGCCGGCGACAATATCGTCCATCTTGGAGAGTTCGAGATTCCGGGCTGGCGCGCCCTTGGCGAGGCGATGTTCAAACTGCCCCATTCCGAACCGGTGAAGTGCGTCGTCGAACGCGACGGCAAGCGCATCGAACTTGAGGGCGTCTTCGACCCGCCGCTCGATGAGAGCAAGCCGTCGGGGCGTGTGATTGCAAAGCGAAATATCGCTGTCAAGACTGACGCTACGCTCATCGAAATGCAAGTTTATGACGTTACAAAACTTCGCTTGTGGGTTGCGCCAGTTATGCAGATCCATGGCGAGTTAAAGGTCGTTATTAATGGAAAAGAAGCCTTCTACAGTCCCGTTCAACCCGACGCCGATCTGATCCTCTCCGAGTTCGAGCGCACCTTCGACCGCAAGCTCCCCTTTGTCGCCGCCGTCGATATCGACGTGGAAAAAATCCTGCGCGGCGAAGAATAACCATAACGTGGCCGATGTCATTCCCGCGAAGGCGGGAATCCAGAGCCGAAGAAAACACTGGATGCCCGCCTACGCGGGCATGACAATGTAAAATCCAATCACCATTTTGTGTTTGGTCTCAATCCACATCGGGCCAGAATTCGATGCCGCGTTCGGGTGGCGGCGGGAAGTCGCCGAGCAATACGCGCTTGATATGGGGCGGTGTGATCTCGACCTGCGCGAGGTCGTTGAGCTTCATCCATTCAATGCCAGTGACGCCTTGCGTGCCGTCAACGGCGCCGGGGAAGGATCCGATGGCAGACGGAGCCTTTGCGCCGTGAACCGCAGGGTCCGGCCGACAGAGGAAGATAAGCCCCAAAACGTGACGGTCGGGCGGCATATCACGGGTAAGGCGTTTGTGGCGGGGTGCGATAAACTCGCGCAGGTAGAGCGGCCGTTCGACGATGACGCGAACACCCGTCTCCTCGAACACCTCGCGCTTGGCCGTGTCGGCGAGCGTCTCGTCGTGATGGGCGCCGCCGCCGGGGAGGAAGAAATACGTTCGCCCCGGCTCCTCGGCGCGTAGCAGAAGCACATGCCCTTGATGCAGCACGATCGCCCGCGCCGTCAGCACCGGGCGAGGCGGCTTGGGTTTGGAGGCGCTCATGACGTCGCTCCGGCCACGGCCAATGCCGACGCGATTTCCGCCTCGACGCCGTTGTAATGCTTCTCAAGCCGCGCATTGTCGGTCGCGATGCCCTCGGCGAGTGCGCTCAACTCGCTCACCTCCGCGCGGCTGATCTTGACTTCCTTCGTCGCGCTGAACGAGCCGGACGCCGTCGCCGCCATATGCAGCGTGCGCAGCGCGAACATCAGGGGCAGCGCGCAGAAAAGGCGAATATCTTTCTCGGCAGCAGGAACCGCGAGCGTATAGCGCAGGCCGCCGCGCAGGTGAGTAAGGGCGTGGCCCACCAATTTCGCGATAGCGTTGCGGGCGAGAGCGCCGTCGGGGGCCTTGAGCGCCGATGTGATAGCCGCGCCGTCGAATACACAGCCGGGCATGTAGACGACGCCGCGGGTAAAGTCGGCTACTGCGTCCTTGATGATGTTCGTGATCTGCAAGCCCAAGCCGAAGGGAACGCCCCAGCGCTCAAGTTCCGCGCGGATGGCGGGCGTGATCGATTCCCTGCGCGCGGCGTAGAGCGCGGTCAAAAGCTTACCGACCGTTCCCGCGACGAAGTAGCAATAGCGATCGAGCTCCTCGAAGTTTTGCGGGCGAATGCCGCCATCTTGAGCGCGAACGGTCTCCGCCATGCCGTGGGCCATCTCGACGACGGGGCCGCGCATAGCGGCGCGGGCGGATTTATCGAGGGCCGCGGAGCAATCGGACACGAGCGACGCGCGTCGACACAGTTCGATGTCGGGGCCGGCGAGCGAAGGGTTCTGAAAGACTCGCGAAATGCTTTCTGCGGGCAGGCGCTCATCGCGGGCAATGGCGCGGCCAAGCTCGTCGAGCAGGCCGGCGCGAACAGCGCCATCAATCTGTGTCGTATCCTCGATCGTGTCGAGAACGCGGCAGATCAGATATGCGACACCAACTTCGTCTCGGAGCGGCTGGCGAAGAAGTCCGATACCGAGTGCGAATGTGCGACTGACCTCGTTCAGCGACGAGCTGACGAAGGCTTGCTGTTCGGCTGTGAGCGGCGAGGCCATAGTGCTACCGCACGGTTATGAAAGAAATCTACGCTCGTCATGCCCGGACGAACGGGCATCCAGCCCCACGATGAACTGACGACTGGCTCTGGATTCCCGCTTTCGCGGGAACGACGTTGGGTACTGCGCCAGTTAAAACGCAAAGGCCCGCGGAGTGATCCACGCGGGCCTTCGCTCATAGCTCAAGGCTACCTCACGGCAGCCCAGATCCATACACGCCCACCAGAGAGGGGAAAGAGCATGGGCATATGGAAAATCCTACACCAGTCCTATCGGAAATTTCGAATGCCCGACTTGAGCTTTTCTCGAAAAATCCGGCAGGACTTAGGTATCTTTTCAAAACGAGTCAACGAACACGCACACTCCGTCATAGAGTATGCCCGGAGTTGCATCAATATCATACTTCATGAACGAGACCGGAAGAAGGTCTTTTTTCGCGCAACTCAAGATTTTTTGGGAGGTTGCTCACTTTGGATTCGGGGTAAAAACAAGCCACGTTGTCCCCCTTTTGACCGGGCCGGGATATGTCAAAAGGGCGCAAAAAAGAATGGCTTTTTGACCGAAACTGCCAATAATCGGCGCACCAACTTTTGTGTGTGTGTCAAACACCGCTCTTCGAGGGGAAGTGCGTGAGAAAATCGTGGTGGTATTTGAGCCTGATCATCGGGCTTACCGTCAGCGCCGCCCTTGTGTGGCGCGTGGCTTCGCAACGCCACCAAATCGAGAAAACCAAGCTCGAAAAACGCATCGAAAAACTCGACGAGGACATCAAACTCGGCGTCTTCAACGCCGACCGCCCGCTGGCGCGCGAATACTACGCGATGGCCGACGATCTCGAGGGGCGCCTCAAACGCGAAGACGGAATCCGCGACCGGAACGAGCGCCCTTTCAGCTATATGGCCGCCTGGGCGCGCTACATGGGCGCCAAGACAGCCCTCGAGGACGCGCTTGGCGATGGCGATGTCCCGGGCGACCCTCGCGCGGAAACCTACGTTGACGCATGGCGTGAATTCCTCGCGGCCATCGAGGGAAAAACTGTCAGGGGCGAACAACTCGCCGCCAATTTTGACGCGCCGCTGGATTTGGGAGACGAACCGGACGCCGGGTATTTTCATAGTGTCGTTGGCGGCCGCTTTCTCGGAGCGAACGCGCCTGACCCACGTCAATTCTTCGATATTCGCACTGACGCCAAGGGACGAATCCTGAGCGTCGACCGGAAAGCCCTTGAGGCCATCGGCGTTACCGAACAACCTGCGGGAACCGCGGTAGGCAAGCCCGAGGAGATTGTCATAGGCGCCGAATACAGCACCTACGATGCGTTCCTCCGCAATCGTCTCGCTTTGTATCTTGAGGCGGACAAATTCAATCTTGCTATCGCGCACCGCTTTGTCGATCTCGACCTGCCGGAATACGCATGGCAATTCTACGACGTGATTTTCAAGGACCGGGAGATCGGCTTTGACAAAGCAAAGAGCAAGATCAAGCTTCCGGGCATGCTCTCGCGTGTTCTCGATCTCAAGCGGCGCATGTTGACGACCTTCGCGGAGTACGCAGATGCCATCAGCGACAAGAAGCCCGACCTGATCGAGCCGGCAAAAAACCGTTTCGATGCGGCGAAGATGGCGTACGACGCGGCGTTCCGGTCCTATTCCGACGAATTGACGATGGCGGCAACGAGCGTGCGCCGCGCGCTCGACGCCGACAAGGGCCTCGGGGAGAAACAAAAGAAATACGAAGAAGCCAGGCGGAAACTCGAGGGACAAATCGCCTCGATCAGCGCATGGAACGAGGAAACATTCCGGGCGATCTGGGGGTCGATCCTCGACACGGAGGAGGAACTCGAACGCCAGACCCGCGCGACCAAGGGCAACAACGAGCGGGATATCAAGGATTACCAATTCGAACTGGACCAGCGTATCAAGCGTGCGGGGGATGCCGTGAAAACGATGCTCGAATTCCGTGAGCATCTCCGCCAGATGTCGGAAGCGGCCAACGTCGACGACCTGATGATACCCGCGGATGAATTCGAACGACTGATCGCGGAAAGCAAGCTATTCCGGGGTTTGCTCGCCCGCCCTGAAACGCTCAGGCAATCGCCCGGCGGCGAGGACGAATATCGCCGCTTTATCAAAGCGGTACGCGGCATCACGTTGACAGATTTCAAAGTATTGCGGGCCAAGGTCGCCCGTCTCGTGGCGCCCGAGGCGAGCGAGTCCGGCGACGTCGACAAGAGCCTGCACGGTATCCAGCGGGATCTCGATTTCATCCGGGAGGCCACAGCCTACAAACTCCACACCCCGCTCAAAAACCGCGATCCGAAACTGTTCTTGAACGCGTCCCACTTCCTGATGCTCGATCAGCTCATCGAGCAGAACATCGAAACCGCGAAAAATGCCATCGACTCATCCCTCTCTGATCGCGATTTCTTCGCGGCAATCACCGTCGAATACCGCGCCCTCAAGGCTTCCTTGCTCGAAGCGAGCTTCGAACTGGCGGAACTCAAGCACGCCAAGGTGGTCGAAGCCTTGCAGCAGCTCACAGATGCCGACCGCCCCTTCGTCCGCGCGCAAGACGCGAGTGAGTATTTCAACGGGTACGTGGACAATGACGAGAAATCGAGAGACGGCTACCTCCAGTGGTACAGGGCAGCACGGGAAGCCGTGAAATCCGGAGAACCTCTTCCACCGAAGACGTACCGCGATGATCCGCACTTCGCCAACGTGCGCGCCTATGAGGACATGGAAATCGAATATCGCCGCCTGCGAAACGACGCGCAAAAGACCTACCAATCCTTCGAGGTGATCGACGACGAAGTGGTCAAACGCAAAGCCAGTTTCGGCCTTGCCAGCCTGCAGATTGACGATTGGCTCTACACTTTCGACTTCAAACGCCGCAATGGCTACGCTTTGCTTGAACCAGACGACGTAACCAAAGGCGACCGCTATGGAACGTTTGCCTTTGTCGAGGGTGTGCCCCATGGCCTCGAACTCGCATCCGGCGTTTCCGCCGATGAGGGGTTCTGGCTCGAACGAAGCGCCGCTGACGAACGTTTCCGCGAGGGCCCGCCGCGGCTGGATATCGAAAACATCAGCCGGAAGCTCGAGGAACTTCTCAAGCTTACCCCTGGACGTGACCCACACCTGTATGTCGCCGTTCGCTTCCGCGCCGGCCAGTTGCAGGAGATACAATCGATTCTGCCTCGAACCGGCGTGACCGATCTGATTAAGCTACGCAAGGTGGAGTACCCCGGCGACTTCGCTGGCGCCATGCGCGCCTATTACCTGCCCGTGCTGCGCGAGTTCAACGCGCTGCCCAACAGCGTGCTCGTCCGCAATCAGTATTTGCCGCTGCGCGACCATTTCCAGCGAGTGAAAGACAAACTCCAGCTTTGGCTCGACAATGTCGACGTCAGCAACGACATCGCCTTGCAGGCGCTTTTCGAGTCCCTCTCCCCGGAGCGTCAGGCCGACGAAGACGCCATGGACCGCATTTCGGAATTCTACGGCGAGTACTTCAACCTCGTCGCCCGGCGCGAACCGGGCCTCGTGGACGTTCAGGACGCGATCTACGACTTCAACTTCCGCCTTGGCGAACTGTCCGCCATACGCGCTCGCCTGTTGCTCGACACCGCGGGCGAGGGGGATTCGGAGACGATCGCGAAAGCGCAACGCTCAGAGGCGCGAAGCCGCGAATTCTTTGCCGCCGCCGGCAAAGTGCTGCGCGATTATGTCACCCGCTTCCCGAACGCCTCGGGCGAGCTGGCCCGCCAGATCAAGATCGGCGACGCCTTCATGCGCAGCGAGGACTATGTCTTCGCGCTCTCCGCATACCGCAAGTATTTCGACGAGCGCCGCCTCGCGGACTGGCGCCGTCAGCGGGACGAATTGTTCTATGTCGCCAACGCCATCGGCGAAGCGTATATGAAACTCGGCACGCTCGAGGGCGCCGCCATGATGCGCGCGAGAATCGCCAACGATCAAACCGAGATCCAGCGCCAACTCGCCATCGAAACGATGGAGATCGACAGCGCCATGTCGTCGTTGCTGTGGGTCACCGACAGGGTGCGCACGCTGCTCAGGGGCGAAGGCGAGGGCAAAAGCCCGCAGAACCGCCTGCCTCCCTTCGCGCTCGACGCGTTCGTCAATCTGGCGCAGGCGCGCATCGATTTCGGCAGCGTGCAGGCCGGGCTTGGCAACGCATGGGGACGCGACTTGCTCCAGACAGCGGCCGACGAACTGCGGCGCGACATCATCGAGGGACGGATCTTCGACAACCCTCCGCTTGATTTCGACCAGTCGCTGGTCTGGCGTGACGCCCAGTTCCAGATTGGCCGGGCGCATTTCGAACTCGCGATGCACACGCGCGCGGAGGACGCCGCGACGGCCGACCTCGCGAAGCTGAACACGCACCTCGATCAGGCCGAGCGCGCCTTCCGCGACATCACCGAACGCTGGAACAGCCCCGTGGAACGCAGTATTTATCTCCGGCTCGTCAAGGAAGGGAAATCGTACGGCGATGCGGCGGACGAAGCCGGCAGTGGATCCGCGGAGCACACCGATGATATTTACTATCTCGCGATCGTGAATGCCGCCCGCGTGGAATGGCTGCGCGCCGTTTACAGCCCGGATCCGACTTCCGGCGGCGTTCTCACCGCGCTCCGCGGCGCGAAGCCCCGGCTCGAATTCCTGCTCAAGAAACTTGGCGCTGTTCGTGGCAAGAACAAGAACGTCAACGAAACGACCTTTACCTTCCTTAAGCTCGACCGCTTGGTCCACTACTTGCTCGCCGACGTGCTCTACCTTGAAGCGCGCACACTGCGCGACCGCAAAAACCAGAACGACCCCGATGTCGATCCGTCCGCCATCCGCTCGACGTATCGCGCGTCAATCGCGGCGTATGGGGAAGCTGTCAAGCAGCACCCGAACACTTACCTTGCGGCGTGGGCCTACAGCCAAACGATCAACGCCTGCCGCGCGTTGATCGACCTCGATCCACAAGCGTCGGCCGAGGAACGTAGCCTGTTGGATAAAGCGTACACGAACCTCGAAGCCCTGCCTGACAGCGCGTTCAACGACGCTCCGGAATCGTTCTCACGTCAGGGGTTCGACGATCACCTCGACTGGTACCGCGGCCTGCGGAATTGATCGCACTTTTACCAATCCTCAATTGGTCAGTGGATTGTGTCCGTCATGCCGACGACGCGAGCTCAGCGAAGCGTTACAGCGAGCGCAGTCGGCATCCAGCGACTATGAGAAATCGTTTGTCACGTCTGGATTCCGGCTGCGCTCGGCGTAACGCGCTTCGCGCTTGCCTCACGTCGCCGGAATGACGGCGAGAATCTCATTTTCTCTTGAGGATTGGTATTACTGACGTTCGGCCGACGCCGGGAAAATTGGCGGAAAGGCTTCGCGAAATTTGGCGATGATCGTTTCGCGTGACGCTCCCCAGCCGTCGGCGAGGGCGTCCCGGGCGGCCTTTTCAAGGTCGCCGTCGCGGATATCCGCGGTGCCAGCGAGTGACACGCTTGCGAGCGCGGGCACCGGCCACGATTTGAACACCAGGGCTCCCTGAACGTGCGTCTGGCGCTGGAGCGCGGGATTGTTGCTCCTCAATTCGTTGCAGGCGAGCACGCCTTCGATGGTCAACACGAAACGCTTTTCATCTTTGGAGGGCGGCTCCTCGATGACGTCGAGCTCCGAAAGCTTGATCATCTCGAGCAGCGCCGCGCGCACCGGCCCCTTGATCGCGCCGCCTTCATATTTTTCGGTAAGGTTGAGATAAACCACCGTGTTGCCGCGCGCCGGCAACTCGAACTTCGCGGTCCAGGGCTTCATGGCGATGCCCGTCTCAAGGGATGCCAGAAGGAGGTCGGGATTGAGCTCGTACCCGATAAAGCTTTCGGCTTGGCCGTTGTAGCGGGGCGCTTCCGTGAACGTCAGCCGGGCCATCCCGCGCTCATCGGTCTGCCGGTTCGTCGCGAGCTTCTGCCCCGCTTCGATCGCCGAGAGCGGAAGGTTGAC
>JABWBM010000092.1 GCA_013360495.1 Planctomycetaceae bacterium | reverse complement strand
CACCGCTTCGATTGCTATGAGCCGTACAAAGGCGACATTCAAACACGCTTGCGCGGGGCGATCATTTCCACCCACACCGGCATGGCGACGGAATATGCATTGATAGGACTTGCCGACCGGGGAACGTTCTTCGTCCGTCCCGGCGATGATACTTACGAAGGCATGGTCGTTGGCGAGAACTGCCGTGACGAGGACATCGTGGCCAATGTCGCGCGCGAGAAGCACCTCACCAACATCAGAAACGCGAACAAGGAAGCGACGGTGACGCTCAAGGCCGCGCGCGATCTGTCGCTCGAGGAAGCGTTGGAATGGATCGCGCTCGACGAATACCTCGAGATCACGCCGAAATCCTTCCGCATCAGGAAGCGCCACTTGAAACAGCATGAGCGCAAGCGCGAAAACCGGACATAGCCGGCGGCTTTTCGACGGCCTGTTAAATCGCAGGGGCCGCCTGTCGAGACGGCCCCGGTCATTACGCATGAGGGAAGAATAACGTTTACTTCGAGATCGTCACCTTCGTACCGGGAGGAAGAATCTCGTACAACTCTTCGACATCCTCGTTGGTGACACGCACGCAGCCAAGGCTGCATTCCGTGCCGATCTCGCCGTACTGTTCGTAGGGGCAGCCGTGGATACCATAACCCTGATGCTGCGGGTCGCCCTTCAGGCCGAGCCAGTGCGAACCCAGGCGGTGTTTCGGGTCACCGAAGGGGTATGTTCCGTCTTGCGGGTGCGGGATGCGGTTCTTGATGACGAATTCACCTTCGGGCGTGCAGCCGTCCTTGCCAAGGCCTACGCGATAGCGTTTGACGAAGTCGCCATTGATCAGCAGGTCCATATTGAAGCGCGTCTTGTTGACACGCAGGCTCAACGTGCCTTTTGGCACCTTCAATTCCTGCCCGATGCGGATGGTGTTGTTCTTGAGACCGTTGAGGCGGCGCAGCATTTCCCAGGTAGTGGTGTTGGCGCTGGCGATCTTGTCGAGCGTGTCGCCCGCCACGACCTTATAGGTCGTGAGGTCACCTTCATCGCCGGCGCTTGAAAAGAGTTTCAAGTTGATCTCGTTCAAGAGATCGAGCACTTCCTTTTCCTGTTCGAAGGAGAGTTGTGCGTCGAGCGCCTGGGTAAACGCCGTGCGAGCCTGACGCCAGTCGCCTTCATCGAAGAACTGACGGCCAAGCGTCAGGGCGGGGTCTTCCTCGGTTTCGATGACTTCCGCGGGAGCTTCGACGGTTTCCTCGAAGGGGTCCATTGGCTCGGAAACCGCTGGAGCGGCTTCCACCTCCGGCTCGACGGCCGGAACGATCTCAATCACCGTCGCTTCGGGAGCAGGGGTGGATACGAGGGGGTGCTGCGTCGTGGTGCAGGCGACCGCGCCAAGCACCAGGGGCGCGAAACTCAACAGGGACAGGCGCGACATGGGCATTCTCCTATAACTCTTTGCGCTCGCGACCAACGGGAGCGTTATCTTTATGCCTTGATCTCGATCACCGCGCCGTGCGGCACCCAGCGGTACAGTTCCACCACGTCACGGTTGAACATGCGGATGCAGCCGAGGCTGGTTTCCCCGGGGATCGATTCTTCGTACTTGGTGCCGTGAATGCCGATGCCGGTGCGGCTGCCGAACGCGGCAAAGCCGATCCAGCGCTCAGCCATTTCCTGCTGCTGCGCGCCGGCATAGGGGGCTTTGTCCGGGTCGACGGTCTTGCCGTTGACCTTCGAAACGCCTTCAGGCGTGTTGTTGCCGCGGCCATGGGCAACGATGAACTGCCTCGCGAGGTTGTCGCCGAAGTAAAAGCTCAGGCAGAAGTCGGACTTGTCGACAACGAGGCGCGGTTCGCCTTTGACGATTTTGAAGCTCTGGTTGGCGCGGATCTTGTGGCGCTGGTTCCAATCGAGATTGTTCCAGTCGCAGAGTAATTCTTCGGTCACCTTGAAGCGTTTGGCGATCTCGCCGATGGAGTCGCCGGGCTTCACCACGTACTCGATGGAAAACTCGTTGCGGATGTTCGAAAAGAACAACTCGCCGGTCAGTTCGTGAAAGAGCGGCAACAATTTCTCGCGCACGCCCGTCGGCAGCGGCTTCTCAAGCTCCGCCGCCATGCGCCTGTAACCTCCAACGAGCGCGCCATAGCGCTCTTGCCCCTGCTTGCCGCTCAAGGTTTTCCGGATATCGGAACCCATTGACTCATACTGAGCGATGGAGACGCCCGGCGAATCGCCGCTTTTCGCCGATTGCAGTGCAGCCTGCTGGAGCACGGCGTCGGCGCCGATCAATCTCTCCGCTTCGGTTGGGGTACCATCGTCATCGCCGCTGAAAATATAGACGGCCACGCCGGCCACAGCGATGGCTGCGACGCCGGCGACGATCATGATGCCGGCCTTCGAGCGGCCATCTCTGCGGCTTTTGCGATTCGATGCCATGGTGTGCTCCTGCGGGTATCGCTTAAAGCGAGACAACCGCATGAGCACCCATCGTCAGGAAGGGTTTCTTCCTTAAGAAGAAAGCGCAGGAAAATGAGCCTGTCCGGGAACCCAGAGCGAGGTCAGTTCGGAATGCCGGTCAAGCGATGCAAGGAGCGCGAGCGAGGCGTATCTACGGAGCGATACGTCGAGCGAGCGCGACGTAGCAGCGCGAAGGCCGCCATCCGAAATGACCCGCGAGTGGGTTTCTGGACAGGCTCTACACGCCCGCGCGTTCGCGCGCGATAGAAACGAGCGTACGCACCGGCATGCCCGACGCCCCCCGGTCGGAGATCACGCCGTTCATATGGCCGCTGTCGTTCATCGCCACGCCCGCGATGTCGAGGTGCGCCCACTTTTGGCCGCTCTCGACGAAGCGCTGCAGGAACAAGCCCGCCGTGATGGTCCCCGCCCAGCGCCCGCCGGTGATGTTCGATACGTCGGCGATGGTGGAGTCAAGGTAGCTGTCGTATTCCTTCGGCAGCGGGAGCTGCCACGCTAACTCGCCCGCGTCCTTGGCTGCGCCAAGAATCTCGGCCGCGATCTTGTCGTCGTTGGACATCACCGCGAAGAACTGGTCGCCGAGCGCAATCAGCACCGCGCCCGTCAATGTCGCCATGTCGATCACGGTGTCAGGCTCGTACGTCCGCTGCGCGTAGGTCAGCACGTCGGCGAGCACTAAGCGCCCTTCGGCGTCCGTGTTGCGAATTTCGATGGTGATGCCCGACATGGACTTCACCACGTCGCCCGGCAACGTTGCGTGTTCGTTGATCAGGTTTTCGGTGGCACCCACGAGCGCCACAACGTTGATCGGCAGCTTCATGCGCGCGATGGCGAGTACCCCGCCGAGCGCCGCGGCTCCGCCGCCCATATCCATCTTCATGCCGAGCATGCCGTCGGCGCCTTTGATGTCATAGCCGCCCGAATCGAAGGTCAGCCCCTTGCCGACGAACACCAGCGGCTTCTCGCGTTTACCGCCGCCGAAGTATTCGAGGACGATCAGGCGCGCTGCTCCGTCGCCGCCGGAGCTTCCAGCGTTGACGCTCAGGAACGATCCCATCTTGAGCGCTTCGAGCTTTGGCTTGTCGAGAATCTTGCAGGTAAGCCCTTTGGTCTTGCGGGCTTCGGCCTGCACCGCGCGGGCGAAGTGTCCCGGGCGCAGCGTTCCGCCCGGTTCGTTGACGAGGTCGCGCACGAAGTTGACGGCGGAGCATTCGGCTTCGCCGAGTTCGTAGCCCTTCTGGGTTTCGCGGGCATTGCGCTTGTCAGTGATCACGGTGAGCGACGACGGGCGCGACTTCTTCTTTTCCACCTTCTTGTTGAAGTGTTTATAGAAGGTGTACGTGCCAAGGCTCGCGCCTTCCGCGGTTGCCTGACCGATCCAGCGCGCCATCGGAGCTTTGAGCTTGCCGTTGCCGCCGGGGATGCGGGCTGGTTTGGTTCCATCGAGTTCATCGAGCAGCATGGTGAGGTCGATACCGGCCTTTGCGTATTTCAACTCGGAGACGGTGCCATCCTGCAATGCGATGGCGATGGCGTTGCGCAGGGCCTTGAGCGTGAAATCGCTCTTTTTGCCGACGCCGACAAGGATCACGGCTTGCGCCTTGAGAGCGCCGGCATTCCCAATGAACGCCGTTTTCCCCGATGCGCCGGTGAACTGCCCGTCGAGCAGGCGCTTGCCAAGAGCGTTGCCATATGAATAGCCGCTGAGGGGATTTTTGCCCTCGAACGCGGGAACAATCATGACTTCAACAGGAACGGTGGCGGCATCAGCCGTGGAAAAATTCGCGCGCATAATGGTCCAACCTTTCTTCGAGTTGCAATGAATCGTCTTGGAGCAGGCAGCACTATGGTTTCGCCCCCCGCGCTGTCAATAATCTCGTAACTGGCGCGATTTCGCTCTTTGCGGAGAGCCAAAACGTAAGAATACTATGGCTATTCCATCGTATGCATAGAGGGACGTTTCCATGCTTGTACGCTCGAAAATCAATCTTTGCGCGCTTGGCCTCGCCTTACTTTTTGGTTTGTGCCTCGTTGAATTCACGCCTGCGAAGACAGAGGCCGATACCCAGGCTGCCCTTTTCAATGACAACGAGCGCGTCATCCTCGAAGCTTTCGCGAGCGGCGACGACAAAGCGTTCTATAATGCACTGCTTGATGCGATCAATGCCGAACCAGACGCCAAGAGCAGTCGCGCGGAACGAGAACGCTATGCCGTGCTCTGCGAACTCTTTAACGATGTTGCCTCGCGTTTCGCGAATCCGCGCAAGGTTCTCTATGACCTCGACTCCAGGCCGGAGCACGAAGAAGTGGATTGGCTCCGCGCACAGGCAGCGCTTCGCGCCGGCGAGCGCGATCAGATCGCGGAGATCGAAGAACGCCTCGGATTCATCAACGGCTGGATCGTGTGCGGCCCATTCGACAATGAACGCGGCGCGGGCTTTGAAAGCGCGTACCCGCCGGAATCGGTCAAGCCGAACTTTACCGATGAATATGCCGGCAAAAGCGAACTGGCCGTCAAGTGGCGCGCGGTGACGGTACAGCCGCGGCTTGGATATATCAACCTCGACGAATCGATGACGCCGGACGACGAAGCGCTGGCCTATGCCTTCACAACGATCGAGGCGGAGAAGGATTGCGACGCGGTACTCTCCCTTGCCTGTGACGAGGGTTACCGCATCTGGCTCAACGGGATGCCTCTTTCCACCGGGTCGGCCAATGGCCGGAATGTCCACCGTCCCTGCACCTTCGATCAGGACACGTTCGATATAACGCTCTTCAAAGGCACGAACACATTGCTTCTCAAAATTACTGAGGAAGAGAACGCGTGGGGATTTCGCGTTCGTGTGACTGGCGACGGCCTCAAACGCGCTTCTCGCGCAGAGGCGGCGTCATGGGTGCGGCGCATATCCGAAAATCCTGCTTCTGTGCCGGATACCATTGATTTCAAGCACGGCGTGCGCCGCGATATGGACGAACGGACTGGTGATGCGCCCTCACTCTTCTGGGGCGGCCTGTACGAGCTTTTCCGTGCGCCGTCCGAGCGCAAGGACCGCGTCGCCATGCACCTGCTCGAAAAGACGCATGCGCTCAAATTGAGCGGTAACGACGCCGCGCACGTGTGTTACTTCCTCGCGCAGGCGAGCGGCTCCACCGCCGAGACCAAGGCGGGGACGGAAGAGAACCGCCGCCGCGAGATGATGCTCGAAACGCTTGAACACAACGACCGTTATGTCCCGGCCCTGCTCTGGCTTGCGGACTACTACGCCGACACGCTGCAGATCCCAACGCGGGCGGAGGAGTACGCGCTGCGCGCTCTAGAAACCGCGCCGGGGAATATCGCGGCCACGATGGCCCTTGCCCGAAGCTATTGGCTGCGTGACATGCGCGATGAGTACGAGCGCCTGTGCCGCGAATTGCTCGAACGCAAACCCGATGACTCGCGGGTCTACCGCTACCTCGGATATTTCGAGCGCGCGGCCGGCCGGAAGGCAGAAGCGTTGAAGATGTACGAGCGGGCTCTGCTCCTCGATGCAAGCGACGCCTACGTCCAACGTCAGATGCTGGAACAGCTCGCCGATGGCGACGACCTCGAAGACTACAGCGAGCGCATGACCCGCGCCCACGAGCTACTGCCCTTCTCCACGCAACTCTACCTCGATGAAGCCGCGGTTCACGCAGGCCGGGGCGACGAGCAAAAGGCGCTCGCCCTGCTCGAACTGGCCCTCGAGATCGCGCCTGACGACGACGTGGTGCTTGCCGAAAGCGCGCGCATGGCAACGCGCGTGTCCGATACCCTGCGCAGGCAGGCAGCAATAGAGGGCGTCACGGAACTCGACGGCATTCCGGCCGTCGAGTTGGCGGAAAGCCTTCGCGTCAAGGCGCTCGCTTGGCTCGAGTACGCCCTCGAGCGCAATCCGCGCCGCGCGGACATTCAACGTTACGTGCAATTCCTGCGCGACGAGACGCCGGTATGGGAAGTCCGCCTGCAACGCGACATTGGCGATCTCATTGCATCGAAACTCGCGGAGAAGTCGCCAGCGGACGACATCGCGCGCATCGTGTACTCCGACGAAATCTGTCACGTGTTCGCCGATGGCGGGTCGCAGCGCTTTTTCCACATCGCCTACAAGGTAACGAACGATGACGGGCGTCAGGCGCTCCAGCGCTACCCACTGCGGGAAAGCGGCGATACTCGAGTGGTGGCCGCTCGCGTTCACAAGGCGAAGGACGGCCGCGTGGAGGACTCCCGCGTCGAGCGCGTTTCGACGGCGCAATTTCGCGGCCTGCTCATCACCAATTCCTCGCTCGAGGTGGGAGATATCTTCGAGGTGCGCTATCGCATAGCAGATACGCAGCGCACCTTTTTCGGCGACTATTTCGGCGATATCGCAAGTTTCGGGCATATGGTCCCGGTCGATGTGATGCGCGCCACGTGGGTGCTTCCCAACAAGCGGCAATTCTATTTCTATGAGCGCAAGGCAAGTGGCCTGCAACGGAGCGAAAGCGAACAGGACGGCCACCGCGTCGTCACCTACGAAGGCCGCGACATTGCGCGCACAGAAGATGAACCTTTCAGCCCGCCGCTCATGCAAATCGCGCCAACGGTCTACATCTCGACATTCAAGGACTGGAAGTCGTGGGGTGCCTGGTACTGGGGCTTGATCGAGCGGCAAGTGCGCTCGACGCCGGCGATCAAGGAGCAGGTTGCCGAACTGACCAAGGGACTCGAGCGCGAGCAGGATATCGTGCGCGCCATTTATAACTTCACGGTCACGAAGATCCGCTACAACAGCAATTGGGAGTTCGGCGTCCATGGCTACAAGCCATACGAGGCGGGAGCGATCTTTGACCGCTGCATTGGCGACTGCAAGGACAAGGCGATCCTGATCTGCGCCATGCTTCGCGAAGCGGGGATCAAAGCCTACCCCGTGATCATCAATGCCGAAATGTACCGCGGCCACGAGGACATCACGCTCGCCATGCCTAACCATTTCAATCACTGCATCGCCTACGTGGAATACAAGGATGGAACTAGCCGCTTTCTCGATGGAACCACGACCTACAGCGCCTATGACGAGTTCCCCTCCGGCGACGCCGGCGCCAACGTCATCCTGATCAAGCCCGATGGAGGCGTGGTGGCGAATGTTCCCCTCCCCGCGGCAGAGGAGAACTGTCACAACTGGACGGCAACCTTGACACTCGACGTTGGCGGCAACGCGAGGTTAACCGCCAAAAACCAGCCCAAGGGGCAGGCTGCCTCTTCCTCCCGCTCGTGGTGGGAGGTGGAAGGCGAGCGAGTGCAACTTATGGAAGGCTGGCTTGGGCGAGATGTCCCGGGCGCGAAGGTAAGCGCTTTCGAGGCGTCCGATCTTGAGGACCTGAATACGCCGGTGTGGTGGAAGTACGAAGCGACACTGCCGGGCGTGGTCAAGAACGAGAATGCCACGCTCGTCGTCACGCCAGTTATCCAGCCTTCGAAACTCGCGCGCTCACAGATGGGGTCGCTTGCGGCACGCCACAACGATCTGCTGCTGACTCCGCCGAACGGCGTGAAAAGCGAAGTGATGATCGTTCCGCCTTCCGGCTATGTCCCCGGCGCCCTGCCTCAACCGGTGGAGATCAAGAACGCGTTCATGCGTTATTGCTTGAGCTTCGAAAGCATCGACGACGGCGTGCGTATGAAGCGTGAACTCTACTTCGACGCCACGGTGGTCCCGGCCGCCGACTACGCCGCCTTCCGCGCCGATCTCGTGAAACTCGATACCGCGGACAAGACGGTGTTGAGCTTTAAGAAAAAATAGGGCGTGCGACGGCGGATACGCCATGGCTATCGTAATGCCTTCGACGCGAGATCGATGACGTCCGTGCAGTGTCTTCCCGCGCGGCTGATCTCCTTCTGAAATGCCTGCAGCGCTTCCTCGATGTCCGGGATTGGCGCCGTCACCACCGTTTTCTGAAACGCGCCATAGGCTTCTGTCGCCGCCTGGCTGAGATCCTCAAAGTGCGTTCGCTCGATACTCTGGTTATCAACGAAGGCCTGCACTTTTGCCGCTAGGCCTGTAATCGATTTCACCATGGTTTGCGACTCGATCACTTTCTTCACCTTGTCCAACTGCTTTTGGGTGGCTTGTGGGCCTTCGGCGTCCTTCTTGGCCGTTTCGGCGGCGTCCTTGGCCTGCATAATCGCCCGGTCGGCCTCTTCGACTCTCTTTTTCTCTTCTTCCAATTGCGCTTTCAGCGCGTCCAGATTGGCGCCGGATTCCTTGCGGGCTTTGGCCACGAGCGGCTTCACCTTGTCAACGGTCGCTTTGAATGCCTTGTCCGCCACCGCGGGTTGGGATTCGAGCGGTTTGACGGCCGCGAGCGCGGCGTTGTACTCATCGGCGAAGAGTTTTGCCGGGTCAGAAATGTCTTCCCAGGAGTCGTTGTTGTCCTTGCAAAAACCCTCGACGCTATTGTCTTCGACCGAGAGCGTTACGCCGCGCCAGGCTCCATTCACGTTGTAGACCCAAATCTCGTAAATCGTGTCGTCCGAAACCGCATATTCGACATCAGTTGGCGCGCCCAGCAACGCCTCGATTCGCTCGCTCGTGGCGCCAACGCAATCCTTCCAGGCCTTCGCCCTGACAATCGCGTCCTTCGCCTTTTTAAGGTCGGTTCGGGCCTTCTCGCACGCCGCGTATTGGGCGATAAACTTGTCGGCTTCGGCGTCTTTGCCGTGGATGTCGATGCAAAGTTGATCGAAGACTTCCTTCGCGGCCTTGGCCTTCGGCCATTCGCGCGCCGCTTCTTTTTTGGCGACGTCGACCTGTTCCTCGAGTTGATCGTGATTTTCCTCGATGGCATCGCGTTTCGCCTTGCTCGTTTCAAGTTGCTTGGCGAGATTTTCGGCTTCGGCGCGTGCGTCGAGTTTGTCCTGCAACGCGGCGCCATTTTCGGCCTTGAACTTCGCGGCTTCGAGTTCCGCCTCCATCTTGTTGATGGAAAACACAAGGTTGTCGTACTCTTCGTCGATCTTGGCGAATGACGCTTGCGCATCGTCCGCCTTCTTCTGGAGGTCTTCGTACACCTGCGCCGCGGCCCGGTATTCCTCGTAGCCGATATATGCGTCGATCAGCGGGGAAGAGAATTTCGCCTTGGCGGCGTCATAGGCGTTGCTCGCGGCGTTTCTGGCCTCGGCTGCTTTCTTGTGGTCGGCGATAGCCGTGGTCACAGCGGCTTCGGCATTCTTGAGAGCCTCGGTCACTCTTTTGAGCTCCGCGGCAAGACTGGCTTCTCGCTGTTTGAGTTTGGCGCCGACATCTTTGAGTTGGTTTTCGATGGTCGTCGCTGACGCTTGAAGCTCTGGAATGAGGAGCTTGAGCTTTTCCCTTAACTCGCCGTACCTGTCCGTGACAGAAGGCTGCTTCTGTTCCGGCTGGGCCACCACAGGTTGCTCTGGTTGCGTTGCCGCCGGCTTTTCAGATGGCGCTGATGTTCCAAGGGGCGGTGACTGCGTGGCTGGTTGTGAACTGGATGACGGTGGCGAGGCGGGTTGTTTGGCAACGGTCGTAGTATTCGTGGGCGTGCTCGATGAACGCGTCGCGATCACAACGACAACGATAATCGCCAGCAATGCCACCGAACTGATTCCGATAATCGCGGCGACGTTACTACTTTTTTCTTCCCTCGGCTGTTGCACCGCCGCGGTCGGACGCCGGGTGGGACGCTTCGCCTGCATGCGGCGCGGCTGTTGCGCTGGCGGCGGGTCGTAGCCGGCATCCGGCTCGACATAGGACTGCTGAGGCACTGGAGCCGCAGAGTTTTGCTGCTGTGGTATATAGCCCTGCTGTGGTACACCGTATCCTGGAACCGCGGGATTGGAATGGCTCGATCCCGGGCGGCGCACGTTTTGGGGGTAATAGTTTGCCGGAGTCGCCATCGGAGGTTGCGGCGCGGAAGGCGTCTGGTATGGCGTGAGGTTGTTCGACTGAATATAGAGCGTCGGCTTGGACGAAGGTTGGTGATACTGGCCCTGCGCCGGAAGAACCGCGATTTGCGCGCCGGTATCATCGGCGAGAACGTTGTACTGCCAAGGCGACGCGCCGCACCCTCTGCACGCGGGCAGGCTTTCGATCATCCGGCGCTTGGCCTTGATCTTCCTGCCACAGGTTAAGCATTGCACTTTCATGATCGCTCCTGCGCGCACGAGTGCTCGCTGACGGCAATCCGCCCGAACCTAACGACCCAAATTGAGCCACCGCGGAATCCACGGTTCGCACCGGAACCCAACCCGTGCGGAATATCACTATTTTGGCCATTCACCGCCGGTTTTCAACGGGAAATATGGAACAAATGTGGCGCTTGGTTGATTCTTTAAACGTAACTCAACCCGGCGTGGAGCCGAGTAGGGCGCGCACAATCAGCACGACCGCCAACGCCGTGGTGACGCCGCTGAAAATCCAGCGAAACACGCGTTCGGAAATCTTCCCGAGGATCTTCGTGCCGATCCATGTGCCGATGAATGCGCCGATCACCATCCACAGCAAGGGCCACAGGTAGGGCGTGAACGAAAAACCCGCGACAAAGAAGCCAAACACAAAAATTTTCAGCGTATGGGTAAGCATCTGCGATGCCGCCTCCGTCGAAATCAGCGCGAACCGGTCTTTGCACGCCTGCGCGAGGAAGGGGGCAAGGATCGGCCCGGTGCCGCCGGCGAAATGGCTCACATAGGCCGATATCGCTCCAAGTCCGATAAAGGGCCTTGGCAGGGCGAGCAGCCGTTTCGTGGGCATCGGCAGCCATATCAATACGAGAATCAACGAACCAAGCACGATGCCGAACATCTGCTCGTCGAGTTGAATCAGGAACCATGCTGCCGCCGCTGCCCCAACGATCGCGCCAAGCCAAAGTTGCAGCGTGATTTTCCACTGAACGTGGGGGAGCGACATCGTCATGCGGCTGCCGTTGCTCGCGAGTTGCACGACTCCATGCACCGGAATGACGGCGGCTGTGGGCAAAACGGGCGTCATCAACGCCACAAGGACCAACCCACCGCCGATGCCGGCGGATGCTGTGATGATGGATGTGAGGCAGGCGGCGATGCTGAGATAGATGATCGTGGGCGTGTCCATGGGTGGCGGTGCATCACTCTAGCCTCGCCGTTCAAGACAACGAACTAAAAGCATGAACGCCGCTCGGGGGACTGTGAGCGGCGCTCGAACTGCAACTCCGGACACGATGAACTCTTGCGAACCCACCAAGCCAGCATTGCGTTCCGAAAAGTATACGATCCGCGCTTGTCGCTTGCTATCTAAATGTGTTGCAAAATGGTGTATATCAGAAATTTACGTAAATAACTTGGCGTCAAGCCGTACTGTAATCGGCACTATTTGCCTCCTAATTCATTGGCGCCCGGTCCCATTTTCGTCAGTGCCTGCCCAAGGAGTCCTGTCAAATCCTTGGACGCCTTGGCGGAGCCTTCCAGCACTTCTTCAAGACTTAACGTGTGGCCGCGTTGCAACCCGGCGGCGAGATTCGTAACCACCGAGATGGCAGCGACGCGCATACCCGCCTGCCGCGCGATCAGGACTTCGGGTACGGTGGACATGCCAACGATGTCCGCCCCAAGCGAGCGCAGCATCCGAATCTCGGCGGGCGTTTCGAAACTTGGGCCGAGTACCGACACATACACGCCTTCATTGAGCGCAATCCCCAGTTCGCGCGCGCTCGCGCGGAAAAGCCCGGCAAGTTGCTCGTCATAGGCGTGGCTCATGTCGGGAAAGCGCGGCCCCCAGCCCTCGCCGCTTTCCCCAACAAGCGGATTGGACGGTTGGCAATTGATGTGGTCGGTGATCAGCATCAGGCTTCCGGGCGGAATGTCTGGACGCAGACCGCCGGACGCGTTGGTGAGAATCAATATTTCACAGCCAAGCCGCTTGAGCGTGCGAATGGGCGTGAGCAACGCCTGCGGCGCATGCCCTTCATAAAGATGAAAGCGCCCCTGCATGATGGCGGCGTTGACGCCCCCATTGAAGCTTTCGAGGCTCCCAAGCATCAGCCTTCCCGAATGGCCCGGCACGGTGCTTTGCGGGAACCCCGGAATCCGGTCATAGGGGATGGTGACATGTTCTTTAAAAAGAGCAGCAACCTTTCCCAATCCTGACCCGAGCACGATCCCTATGCGCGGCCTGAAATCTCCGGCGACCTTACGGATCGCCTCGCACGCCTTAAAAATTGGCTCGTCACCCCGGCTCATACGAGGACTTTAGCGGTCGTTATCGTGCGTGTCGCGCAGGAAATGCCGGGTGAAAAGCGAAGCTTCTGCGCTGGTTTTGGCCATCCGCCAGTTGATGGAACCGCCTCCGGACAAGCCCAAGGGCCGGATCGGATTCCACGCCGACAAGACGTAATCGCTGGCGGCAATCGATCTTTATAGCACCGCCGCAAGCTGTGGCGTTTATCTCGTCATTCCGGGCTTGACCCGGAATCCAGTCTCTTGTCATTTCCACGCAAGCGGGAATCCAGTATTCATTATCTCGCAATCCTCGCGTACAATGTGCGGAACAGCCGCGCGGCGAGTCATGGATTGACGATCAGGGGGCGGCGAAAATCGAGTCTATCGTTGAAGACGCCGGTCGCAAGAAGGCGGCGGTGGAGGTCATGCCTGGCACGAGGCCGTGGAGTAGGAGAGACGAATAAATCGCGATTACGGGTACTTGAAACGTCAACGAGGGAGGGGTACGGACATGAAGCGCCTCATTGGATTGGTGGTGTTGATTGCCAGCATGGCATGTCTTTCCGGTTGCGCAAGCACTCGTATTGAAGTCAGCGTAAATTCCATTACTGCCGAAGGAGTTGTAAATGGAAAAGGAACGCAATACATATTGCTTGCGGGCAATGAAGGCGAGTCCATTCACGAGTT
>JABWBM010000091.1 GCA_013360495.1 Planctomycetaceae bacterium | reverse complement strand
AAGGGCAGCATCAATTGCGAGGGCGAGATCATCACCAAGTTTCTCAACAATTCGACTGTCTTTGCCAAGGGGGCGGTCAAAGTTGAGAAGGAAATCATGAATTGTCAGGTGATTTCCGGAGCTGTCGATGCGCCGCAAAGCCAGATTGCCGGCGGCGAGATCATCGCGGTCAAAAACATTGACATCAAGGAAGCCGGTTCGCAAATGGGTGTGCGGACGGTGCTGCACGCGGGCAGGAACTATTTTCTCGAGCAGGACGTCAAACACCTTCAAGAGGAACTCGACCTTTCGAAGAAGCGCGTGCTCGAGCTGGAAAGTTCGATGAAAATCGCCCAGCCTCTCATGGCAAAATTGTCGGAAGTCAAGCGCCAGGGCGTCACCAAGATCATGGACCGAACCGGGCAATTGAAGGCTCGCGTGGCCAAGCTCGAAGCCGAAATCGAAGAAAAGAAGAAGCAGGTTCACAGTAATGACGCTGCCATCACCATTCGCGCCGCGGTGCACCCGGGCGTATGTATCCGTATCGGCCGCTACGAAAAGACATTGACGAAACAGTTCGACGGCTACCGGCGTTTCGAATTCGACAAGAACAAGTATGATATTGTCGCCTACTTCAGCGAGGAAGAGGGCAAGAAGGACGCCAAAAAGTAGCGTGGCCCGGCGCCTGTCCGTTTGACTACGGAAAACACGCGCGATGACGGACAACCCTCCACACCTGGTCGCGGGAATCGACGAAGCCGGTCTTGGCCCGATGCTTGGGCCTCTCGTCATTGGCTGCTCTCTTTTCCGCTGCGCGCAGCCGCACGACGATCTTGCCGCATGTTTCGAACCACTGGTTTCGCGCAAGCCAGAGGATTACCGCAAAGGCATGGTGGTATGCGACTCGAAGCAGCTCTATTCCACCGCGCGGGGCTTAGGGCCGCTTGAGGAATCGCTCCTTCCATTCGTCGCAGTTGCAAGGGGGGGGAGCGCTCCTCAGACCTTTGACGAATATTGGAAGGATGCCGCTTTCATCTCCCGGGAGTTTCTTTCGCCCTATCCCTGGTATGGCGGCGATGATTTCGAGCTGCCGTTGAAAGCCAATCGCGACAAGGTTGCTATCCGCGCCGGGCAACTGGCGGAGCACATGGAATCTCATGCCATCGAACTCGCGTGCCTGAAAGCCTTGCCAGTGCTCGAGGGCGAATTCAACCGGCTGATCGACAGCCACGGCAACAAAGCCGATGCCCACGCCTCTGCCATCGCCAACGTGCTCCTGCGAGTGTGGGAGTTGGCGCCTGACGTCACGGTGTATTGCGACCGGCTCGGAGGGCGGGCATATTATTCCGATATGCTGCGGCGCTTTTTGAAACCGGACAGCATCGAGATCGTGCGCGAGACGAACGAACAATTTGTGTATCGCCTGGAGCGCTTGAGCGATACCGGCAAGCGGCGTATGGAGATTCACTTTATGACCAAGGGCGATACGCGTTCGTTTCCGATTTGCCTTGCCAGCATGATCGCCAAGTACACGCGCGAACTGTGCATGAAGCGCTTCAACCGCTACTTCACGTCGCTCGACCCGACCCTGAAACCCACGGCAGGCTATGTCAGCGACGCGCGGCGCTTTCTGAGGGACAGCGAGGGCCTCCGGCATTTTCACGGCATGGCCGACAATCTCTTGATTCGCAAGCGGTAACATGGGAGCGCGTGCTGCCATTGAAATGTTCCCTTGACCTACCTGTGCCTTTTGCGGCGTAACGTGCGAAGCTATAACCCTACCCATGATTACCATACTGGAAATCGCGTTTCCCAATCTCGACCCGACCATACTCCCGATTTACAGACCATTTGCATTGAGGTGGTACGGTCTCGGCTACCTGTTCGCATTTTTCGTGGGCTGGTTGGTGTTGCGTCACACACAAAAGAAAGGGTTCTTTCGTATTGCGGAGGAAGATTGCTCGAGCCTCCTCATGTACGTCATCATCGGCGTCTTCGCCGGCGGGCGGCTGGGCTACATCCTCTTTTATGACGATCCCATCCAGGTGCTGCGCGACCCGTCTCTGATCTTCGGCAGGGATTTCTCCGGCATCTCCGGCCTGAGCTTTCATGGCGGACTGCTCGGCGTGATGATCGCGGGCGTTCTCTTCGCCTGGGTGCGCGGGCGGCGTCAGTACCGCACGCTTCCGCTGGAGCAGAGTAAATCCGAGGGCTTGGGCGGTATCGGCAAGCGCGCGCGCGCCGTCTGGTGCGACGGCTTTGACGCCATGGTGCTTGGTGTTCCGGCGGGCATCGTCTTCGTGCGTATCGCGAACTTTGTCAACGGCGAACTCTATGGCCGCGAAATCACCGACGCCGCAGGCAATCCGGTGACCGACGCTGCGCTTGCGCCGGATTGGGCCATGCGCTTCCCGACCTCCGATGAAGGCCGCGCCGCGCTCAACGATTTTTATCAGATGCAGCAATTTACCAATCCCGAAGCGCCGCCTGTCGATTTTCACAAAGTGCTGTCGCTTCCCGTGGACCAGAATGTGTGGGATCAGGTCAGCCAGAACGTGACTCTGCGTCATCCAAGCCAGATTTATCAGGCGCTGCTCGAGGGCCTCGCTGTGCTCATCGTCATGTGGCTGCTGCGCAAGCGATTCCCGAAAAAGGGCATGCTCGGCGGCTGCTTCCTGATAGCTTATGCGGCTGCACGCTTTCCAATGGAATACTTCCGGCAACCGGATGTCCAGTTCGAGGCAGGGGAAAAACTTGGAAGTTGGGGCCAGACGCTCGCTTCCATGGGTGTTACGCAGGGGCAACTGCTCTGCATCGGGATGGCGGCCATAGGCGTGATCATGTTCACGCTTTGCGCGCGCTCGAAGAATCCCTTCATGGCGCGTACGGCTGAACAGCGGGCATTTCGCGCGGTCCCCATGAGCGCAGAAGAAGCCGGAGTACCGGAAGGCCAGCGCAACAAGAAGAAGGCGCAATCCGTGACGCAACCGTGATTATGGCGCTTGCGCGATTGCCCAAAGTCGTTGTGTGGTAAAAGGTTCCGGCTTACAATAGGAAGCGTTACTACCCCCGGCTGCATCGTGCTGTTTGATGCAAGAAGAGCATTGGTCGATGCGGAGATAATCTTTTTGTAGCGCCCCGCGCCCCCGCGGGGCGGTTTTTGACGAGCCGAGACGCCCTGCGAGGGCGCGAGGCAAGCGTGCAGAGCGCGCGTTACGCCGAGCGCATCTTGGGCGCTGCAGCCGCATCGCGAGAGGGAAACACCAATGGCAAAGAGCGCCTGGGGGATCGAAGCAGGCACCTCGAGCATCAAGGCGATCAAGCTCACCCATGACGGCAAGGGGGGCGTGACGCTCGATGATGTCTCAAGCCACGACCTCGCCCATTATTACGTCGATGGCGGCGACGAACGCAGCGCGCTCGTGCGTGGCCTCGCTGCCCTCGTCGCGGAAAAGGGGCTCAAACCCGGCGACGACATCTTCGTCTCCTTGCCGAGCCGCAACCAGATTTCCCGCGTGATCGCACTCCCGCCGGTGGGGGAGGACGCCATCCGCGAGACCATCGTCCACGAAGCGCGCGGCCAAATCCCGATCAAACTCGAGGACGCGGTCTGGGACTACCACCTCGTCGATAACGCCGAGCCGGGCGAACTGCTGGTCAACCTTTATGCGGTGAAGCGCGACGTGATCGACGCGCTGCTCAACCTCTGCAATCTCGCCGGTCTTCCGGTGACGGGCATTCAGCTCGCGCCGCTCGGCATCTACAACTACGTCAAGCACGAACTCGATCTTGAAATCAGCGAGTCCTGCGTTTGCATCGACATCGGCGCCGACAACACCGACCTCGTGATCATCGACGGGCAAAAGACCTGGCTTCGCACCGTGCCCTTCGCGGGCAACGACATCACCAAGGCCCTGATGATGCGCTTCAAGAAACTCACGCCGGCGCAGGCGGAGAAGCTCAAGCGCAAAGCCGCGGAGTCGAAGGACGCGCCGAAGATTTTTGAGGCGATGAAGCCGCCCCTCAAGGAAATGGTGGGGGAGGTGCATCGCTGCGTAGGCTTCTACAAGAACCAGAACGAAAACGCCCAGCTCAACAAGCTGGTGATGATGGGCAACGGCTCGAAGCTCTTCAACATCGCCAAGTTCTTCGAGCAGCAATTGCAGTACGAAGTTCACCGCGTCGAGGAATTGACCAACATCCAGCTCTCGCGGGGCGTCGACCCCGCCAAGGTGCAGGAGAATGTGCCTTCGCTGGTGGTGGCCATCGGGCTTGCGCTGCAGGCCGTCGGTGTGCCGGGGATGATCAGCACCAACCTCGTTCCGCCGGAACTGGTGAAGGAAGAGGCGCTCAAGAAGGTGCGTCCCTTGGCGCTCGTGGCGGGCGGCATGGTGTTCGTCGCGGGACTTGCCATGTTCCTCATGAGCCTCGGGCCCAAGGGCGACGCCGAGGAATTCACGCGCACGCTTGGGGAGGACGCCGGGAAAATCGAACAGCGCCGGACCGAGCTTGCAAACCAGAAGGCGCGCGATGAAGCCCTCAACGCCGAGGCGACGACGCTCAATAACACCGACCGCGCCGATGACCTGCCCTACCTCGGCTATCTTTTTCTGCGCGATACCGTGCGGGAATTTAGCGAGACAAAAAATCCGGAAGCGAAATTTCTCTGGTGCATGAAGCGCGAGAATCGCGGCGCGCTCAATCCTCCGCCCGATCCGAGGTTCGACAGTGGTTGCCTCGTGGTCAAGGTGACCGAGGCGAAGTATGAGCGCAAGAAAATCGGCGGAGCGCCGGAAGGCGAAGCCCCTCCGGAGGACGAGGATGCGCCGGCGCCGGAAGAGAAGCCCGTCTACCGCTTCATGCGACGCGTCAACGTCGACCTTACCATGAATCTCGCGCAGGAACTTCCGGCTGACGGCAACGCCGTCAAGGACGCCCGCGACAAGTATCAGGAACTGGATACATTCTTGAGGGAGCGGTTGGAGATGCTGTTTGCTCCGGAGCTGGACGAAGCAAAATTCAAGGAGCATTTCCCTTCCGATTCGGACATGGCGAAGGCCATGCTGCGCTTGCGCTCGCTCGTTATGCCGCCGGAAGCTCCTCCGGCGCCTGCCGCGGCAGAAGGTGAAGAAGGCGCGGCCGAATCCACCGGGCCGGTGAAAAGGCCGCCGATGGAGCCGGGCTGGAAGATCACCAAAGGGCAGCTTGAAAACGAGGGGCAGCCGGGCGACGAAGGCTTTATGGTCTTTGGCGGCGACGGCGTCAGGCTTCCCACAACCAGCGAGACTTGGGGGAACAGGCGCTTTTATTACTTTGGGTTGACGTTATCGCTGAAATCCTTGCCGTGGGAAGGCGTTCCCGAGAACGAGAAGAAGGGGGAGTAGTATGCAGGCGCTGATCATCTGGATCATCTCTGGCGTGCTCGCGGCCCTTGGCTTCGTGCTGCTCTTCCTCAGTTCGCCGGGGGCGGCGCAGGACGCGCTGCAAGAGGCCATCGATAAAGTCGCCGGCGACGTACCGTCCACGCCGACGATCAAGGACGCCAAGAAAGCCCGCGACGATCTCATGGCTGAGATCAATAGGGCGAGGGCCGCGCAAGCGAAGAAGGCGGGGGAGCCCATTCTATCCGTATATCGCGAAGCATCCCTCAAAGCTGACGAACTGACCTATGCCTTTCCCAAAAAGCTCGAAGAATTCGGGAAAAGGCTCGAGACCATGATTACCAATCCCATCGGCTTCAACGACAAGGGCGAGGTCTCCGATAAACCCTATGGCGACAAGGGGGAGTTTTCGCCTCTCATGGACCTCGATGCCAAGTTCAAGCCCGGATCGGGGGGCGACACACGCGTAATGCGGATCGCGCTCAGCGCCACGGACGCCACGACGGGCGAGCTCAAAAGGCTCACTGATGATCGAAAGCCCGAGTGCATGGCCGTGATGAAGTTCGATTTCGCAGAGTTTCAGGGCAGTCCGGAAGTCACGAATACCTATGACGACAACGACCCGTACAAGCGCTATACCTTCTCGGTATTGTTGATGCTCGACTCAGGCTATGCCCAGCGCGTCATCGACCACTTCGCCTTCCTGAACCATCCCGAGCTCGACATGCGGCTTGCCGGCTGGAGTTTCGCCCCGCCGGTCTACCCCAAAGCGCGCAAGATGCTGCTGACATGGGAAGACTACGACCTCATGGGCATTGAGGTGAGCGAGGACGAAAAGAAAGAAGGCGAGGGTCACAATAAATGGAGGAGCGACCGTCAGAGGGCCGGCTACCGTGAAGAACGCGAGAATATGCATAAGCTTCCGGGATATAACATCAAGCTTCCGGTGTATCTGACGCTCAAGCTGCAGGTCCTCGAAGCGAAGGCGGGCCACCCCGTGTTGGCCCAGATTAAACCGAACGAATAACCCCGAAGGAACCCCGGCAAAGGGAGATTCCCATGGCTACCGACCGTAAACAACCGCCTCTGGCCAAATTCGGCCCGTACATCTTTCTTGGTGGCGGGGCATTGCTTGCCGCCGTGATTGTGTTTCTCGGCATGAACGGCGAGTTCAAGGACCTCGTCCTTAGCGCGAGCGACACGGCGCGGGATGTGAAGAGCCGCATTGAAGAGACCAAGTCCAATGTCGAGAAGACCGGCAACGCCAACCTCGCAAAGGTCGCAAAGCACATGCCCGACGCCGCCAAGGGCCAATATGCGGCCATGAAGAACAATGGTTTTGGGCTGGAGATCAAGGTGGCCTTTGACCTGCCGAAGCCGAAACCAAAAGATCCCATTGATGTTAATGGTGGCGGTAATAACGGGGGGGATAACAACGGAGGCGGCACAAACGGCGGCACTACCCAACCTCCTCCACCGACAGAAACCGTCACGCTCATTTCCGCTCATTCCATCGACGCCCAAGCCGACGATGCGCGGCGCGCAATCTTCGTGCGATGGAATGTTCGTGACCGGAAGAAAGAGGAGAAAAATCCCGCCGACATCGGCTGGTTCGTTTACCGTACGACCGCCGACGCCGAGGGAAAGCCAGACGCGTCCGATTATACGCTTCTCACACCCGAACCCATAACCGGCACGGAGTTCATCGACCTGTTCGCGCCGCCGGACAAGGCGTGGTTCTACGCCGTGGTGCAGGCAAGCAAAGACCCGAACATCGCCGCCGGCGCGGAAGCCAAGAAGGAGGGCGAATATTTTGTGACCGCGAAGCTCGTCACGCAAACCTCCGTTGGCTTCGAGACCCAGAAGGAACCCGAATGGTTTTTCGAAAAAGTCTTGCCGGGTGGCGGAACATCGAGGCCCATGGCGGGGTACATCCGCCGTTGGGACTACGTGCAGGATCCCGAGCGCAATACCAAGGCGTGGGTGCGGCTCACTCTCTGGGTGAATGGCGTTGCGGCAAACGGTGATTTCGGCGGTCGTTACACCATCGAAGAACTCATGCCCCCAAAGGATTCCAAGGAACTGGCCAAAACCCCCGTCGATAATGTGCCATGCAGGCTCACGGTGGAACACTTCGACGGAACGGCTATCAAGGAATTCGAGCGCAAGGAGTTGGAGAAAACCAAGGAAACCATCGAGGACGCCATCCGGCGTCACATCGCCAGCGGCGACCGCAGCGCCGGCCGGAACTTTAACACGGGATTGAAGTGGGTTTCGGAAAGTAGCGGAACGTTGACGTTCAAGAAAGCCGCCGGTGGAGTTGAACAAGTCGATGCCAAAGACAAGAAGTGGGACCCCAAGAAGCCACTGCCGCCAATCCCCGCCGCGAAGCTCGAAGCTCTGCCCGTCGTCGAACAACCAGCCGATCCCAATGGCGGAACCGATCCAAACGGTGGCAATACTGATCCCAACAGTGGCAATACCGACCCTAACGGCGGTACAGACCCGTCCGGAAGCAACGACCCGGCAAGCGGCGGTGGAACGGACCCGGCAAGTGGCGGCGCCAGCGATCCCGCCGGAGGTACAACCGACCCAGCGCAGCCGAAGTGACGTCGGGAAAGCGCATTCCCCTGATCTATCTTCCCGGCATCGATGGTTCGCCGGGACCGGGCGAGATGGTGCTTGCGAACTTCCCCGGCCACCCGGCCCTGCAGTCGTGCTATCCACTCGGGAGCTTGCAGCACTTTGACGAACTTGAGGCGAAGGTACTCGACGACGCCGATCGCGCCGGGTTCCAATCTTTCGTGTTGATCGGCGAAAGCTTCGGCGGCGCGCTGGCGCAACGCCTTGCGTTACGCGCGCCTGAGCGCGTGGCAGGTTTGGTGCTGATCGCGAGCTTTCTCTGGCATCCATCCCCCTTGCTGGGGCGGGTCGTTGGGTACGCGATGCGGCACTGGCCGCGCTGGTCGCTCTACTATCCGGTGCGCTGGGCGGCATATTGGCAACTGGCCCGTCATCTGGAGCTCAGCAAACGCGAGGAATTATACGAAGCGATACTCTCCATGCCCTTGCCCGACATCGGGCGACGGTTGCTCACGCTCGAAGGGTTCGATCAGCGCCCGGGTGCCACGTCCATGCCTCAGCCGGCGTTCTGGATCTGGGGGAGCCGCGACGAGTTAATCGATGTCGAGGGGCAGCGTGAATGGCTGGCGTCGCACCGCTCTCGCGATGGTATAGCGGTGATTGATGGCGCCGATCACGTCATCGCGCGCGGGCGAATCGAACCGCTCGCCACACACATCCGGACGTTTCTGGATGGGTTGTAGCGATCGCGTCGTCAATTGACCGTAGCGTCACGCGCCCCCGCGTGACGTCTTGTCTTTTGATGCGTCCGTCACGGCATAGCCGTGACGCTACGGAAGCCCAATTCCATAGCCACCCTACGGCCGCAACAGGCCGAAGATGGTTCCCTGAATGGCGGTCATGGTGGACATCATCGAAGTCGTGACGCCGATGCCGGCCTGGGCCTGAACTAGATTCGCGATCTCGCTCGCTGCGTCCACGCCGATGATGTCCGCGTCGGCGGACGCGAGATTGCCGAGTTTCGTCTCCGCGCGGCTCACGGCTTCCATGAACATCGTTTGATAATTTCCGAGGCGCGCGCGTTCCGCGACGGTTTGCGACACGGCGCGGTCGATCACGCGGAGCGCGTCTTTTAATCGCCCGCTGTCGAGGTCAAGCTTCCCTCCGCTCGCGAGGTCGGCGACTGCGTCAACGCCAAGTTGTTTGTTGCCGTAGTGCGAAAAGGCCGCCCCGGGGATGTAGACGTGCGATGGCCTCCCGCCGCGCGCGACGGTGACGGAGCTATGCTTCGGACTACGTCCGAGCGCGTTGGCCGAGACATCGCGGATGCCATAGGTGACGGTGCTGCTCTCGTTGCTCCCGGAATCGAGAAGGCCCGCGTTTCCCTGATCGAGCAGGATATTGATCTGATCGGAGGTCGAGGCGGCAGCCGGGTTGTCGAGGTTGAAGGTCGAGACGTCAATCTCGATGTCAAAGCCGTTGTCCTTGTAGTGCACGGTATTGCCGTATTCTCCGGAAAGCTCCACCAGCGCGCCGTTGACGTAGGCGAAACCTGTGCGGTTGAAGGCGGCCGCTGTGGCGCCGAGAGCATGAGTGCTTGGCGCGCCGAAATTGCTGAATCTCGCCGCGGTTCCGCCGGCATGGTCGAAGGCAAGCAGTTCGACCTTGATGAATTCGTCGCCTCGAAAGCCAAGGGGCACCAAACCGAGGTTGGTGGTCGGGGCATCGCCACTGAATACAACGCCGGTATCCTGGGATTGTTCGTTGAAGGCCGCGGGATTGAAGGTGAAGGTAAAGACGTCGGCCGCTGTCGCCTCGGTGCTGACGAGGCGGAGTGTCGTCGAGCCGAGCCTTCCCGTGACGCGGAACTCCGCGAACGATCCGGCCGTTCCCGGCGAGAGCGAGAGAAAGGCGCGTCTCGGCCTCTGGTTGGCGATGACCGAGACGTTCAGGCTCAAGACGCGCCGCCCGTCGTCGAGCAGGCGCACCGGGCCGCCCGCGCCGAGGCGGTTGACCCGAACTTCCTGCACGCCGGGGGCTTGCGCGATGGATTGGCCGAGGTCGATCCGGAAGGGCGTGCTTCGTCCCGCGGCGTTGATGGACCTGACGCTCCGAATCGTGCTTGAACCGTCGAGGAGCGAGCGCCCGCCAAGTTTCGCCTCGCGGGCGGCCGCGTCGATTTCGGCGACAAGCTGGTCGATTTCCGCCTGGATCGCGCCGGTATCCGCGCCGTTTGAGGCCGCGGAGCCGAGCACTTTGCTTCGCAGCGTGCCGAGCGTATCGCCAATGCGGTCGAGTCCTGCAATGGCGTTTTGCAAGGCGGAAATCTGGAGCTGCCCGGTTTCGGCGACGCGCTTGAGTCCCTCGACATCGGCGCGGATCGTGCGCGACGTGGTGTAGCTTAGACTGTCCTCGGCGGGCGAAAGAATGCGCTCGCCGGAGACGAGTTTTCCGCCTGCGTTTGCCGCCTCGCGCGTTAAACGTTTCACCGCGCCGAGCGAGCGGACGATCGCTGGCGGGAGCTTCCCTGCGCCCGAAACGGACTCACCAGCCATCGGTCTTCCCCAACGGTTCCGGTGCGTCAACCACGACAACCTTGCGGCGACTACGTCACACGGCATCGTGGCGCGCGGACGGTCCTGTCCGCGCCGCAACAATGTTCTATCGAGAGCCTGCCACGGCGATGTAGAAGCGCCGTTCCCTCTCTTGTCTTTTCGCCTCCCCCGAGGTTCTTTCCACGGGAATCGAAAGGCAGCGTGATTATAGCACGATTTGCTGTTCTGGGGTGTGTCAGAAAGGATGATTTGCGGCACCCAAGCGATATTGTCCAACGCATAATCAAGACAGATTAAGTCTTGTGAATTCGTATTTTACTTTGCCCCGGTGGCGGTGCCGATCAGCTTGACCTTGCCCATGCCGACATCGGCGAACATGTTGAGCCATTCCACCGTGTCGGTGGCAATGCCGATGCAGTGGATTTCAGGCTTGCGGAAAAAGCACAGGCGTTCGAGGTCGCGGCGGAAATGTTCGAGCTCCTTGTACGGGCCGCCCCGCTGCTTGCCGCTGTTGGCGTTGTCCTCAGCCGGGTGGCTGAACGCGTCGTTGGTCGGCGCGCCGTCGCTCAACAGATAGAAAGCGTTGGCGCCGCCGAGCACCGCCTGCACATCCGTGTCCTGTGTATGTTCCTTCGACTGCCCCTTTTCGTGCATGCGGAAGGCGAGGCGCATGCCGGTATGGATCTCGGTTTCGCCGCGATCGAGCATGAAGAGCTTCATGCGCTGATCGATCTCCTTGAGCACCTTCGTGACGTTGGCGGGTGAGGCATCGATCAATTGCCTGGTACTGTTGAGCGTCTCGACCTTGTTGGCGAAGAGCACGACGGCGAATTTCATGTGCTCCTCAAGCCCCTTGATGGAGAGCTTCAGGCTTTCCACGGCGAGGTCGAAGCGATTCTTGATCTTATCCCAGGGAAGTCCCTCCTCCTTTTTTTCTTCCTTCTTTTTGTCTGGATCGCCCTTGTCGCCGCCGGTGACTGGACCGTCGCGCTCTTTCGCTTCTTGTTCCAATTGCTCGCGTTCTGAGGCGGACACAAGCGCTTGCATGGAGGCCGAAACGTCAAGCACGTAACAGATCCGGTCGCCGTGAGCCACGACGCCGAAGAATTCCGGTTTGCGGCGGGACGATGTCCTGCCACCGCCTCCATCGACCTTCTCGCCCGAGGCTTCACCGAGCGCCTTGCGCCATTGGCTGATGTCAGCGCCCCAGTTTTCGGTGTTGAGCGCGCGAGCGAGGCAACGGGCAAGCACGAGCTTGCTGGTGTTGGAAACCTTCGGTAGCGCGAACAAGTCGATCATGACGTAGGCAGCTTTGACGTAGAGCGGATCTTTTACCAGAGACCTGCAACGCATAAGCGCCGAAGCGCACGCGTTGATCAAAATCGTGCTCTCGTATTCCTTGTCGAGCGCCGGGCTTATGAATTTCTTCTCAATCCAGCTTAACAGGCGCGCATCGCCTGCATTGCCGAGGGCCTCGATTGCCACAGCTTGATCGAGGACGTTGGCTTTTGGCGCGTCGAGAGAAGCGAGGAAACCCGTACACGCCTCGGTGGAGGTCATGTTGCACATCAATTGGAACTTGAGCCAGGTGTCGGCGCCGGGCTTAAGCGCGCCGAGCCATGCTGCGCTTGGGCCTTCGAAACCGTCCGCGCCACGGGACAGGGAAAGCGCGCCGGCGAGAAGATGACGCACTTCGTCGGGGTGGGCGTGCTGTCCCGACTCAGGCTTTTCGTAGCGTGCGCGGAATTTCTCGATCACGCGCACATCGCGCGAGGACGCGAAGTCATTCATGGCAAGCGCGCGCTTGCTCAATTCCGGGAACTTGAGACTTGCCTCGTAGGCTTCAAGGGCGGGGTCGTTGCCCTGACCGATAACCGTCAATGCGGGGATACATGCCAAGCCTATGCCGAAAAGCAGCTTACGCACCATGACCACGTCTCCGTTGTGCCACGCGATTCAAGAATGACTGTGGAACCCAACCAGTATCTACAACGAATGAAGGAGGAACGGAAGGGAGAGTTTATTGCGTCAATACGTGACGAAAGCATGACCCTCGTCTCTGCTCGCATTTATCGCTACAGTGCTACGCTTTATGGGCAACGAGACCGCCATCCATGTGTCGAGCCTGCGCAAGGTTTTCAAGGTCCACCGCAAAGAGCCGGGGCTTTGGGGCAGCGTGAAGGCGCTGGTACATCGCCGCTATGACAATGTCGAGGCGGTGAAGGGCCTCAGCTTTGACCTCGCACGAGGCGAACTTGTCGGCTTCCTCGGCCCTAACGGCGCGGGCAAAACCACCACGCTCAAGATGCTGTCGGGCTTACTCTACCCAAGCTCGGGCGAAGCGACGGTACTTGGCTTCACGCCTCACAAACGCGAGTATCCCTTCCTGCGTTCGATCTCGCTGGTGATGGGGCAGAAGAACCAGCTCTGGTGGGATCTGCCAGCCTGGGACGGGTTTTTGCTCAATCAGGAGATTTATCAACTCGACCGCGAGAAAACGAAGAAGCGTATCGACAGCCTCGCCGAGTGGCTCGAGGTCAAGGACCAGCTCAAAATTCAGGTGCGCAAGCTTTCTCTCGGCGAGCGCATGAAGATGGAGCTGATTGCGGCGCTGCTGCACGAGCCGAATATCGTCTTCCTCGACGAACCGACCATCGGTCTCGATGTCACGGCGCAGCGCAAGATCCGCAACTTCATTCGCGAGTATAATCGGGACTCTGGCGCGACAATCCTGCTCACCTCGCACTACATGGCCGACATCGCGGAGCTCTGCAAGCGCGTGATTGTGATCGGCAACGGGCAGCTGCTTTACGACGGCGACCTAACGGGCGTGATCGAGCGCTTCTCCGACGAGAAGCTTGTTGGCGCAGACTTTCCCATGGATGGCATGCCGCCGCGCGAGGAACTTGAGCGCCTTGGAACCGTTACG
>JABWBM010000254.1 GCA_013360495.1 Planctomycetaceae bacterium | reverse complement strand
AGGTCGAGGGAGTCCTTCAGGCCGGTGACGCTTTGAAGATAGCGCGCGTCCCTCGGGTTCGGCTCGCCGTCGAGCAGATTGCAGCCGGTTTCGATGGGCTTCATCACGCCGACGTTGATGCCGCGCTTTTGCATGGCAAGGGCAAGCCCGGCCGTGACGACCGTTTTGCCTACGCCTGTATCTGTGCCGCAGATGAAATAGCCGGTTCGCATCGTGGCTTGGGAAGGGGTAAACTTCCCATCTCCTTGTGAAAAGTGGGCTTACGCTATCAGGCATGGCGGAGGGTGTCAATCAACGGCCTGAAACCGGCAGGACTGCTGCGTAGAGGCATGTTCAACCCTTTTCGCAGGAGGTGCAGTGGTTCAATCGAATCTTTTCGTGTATCTGAATGGCATCACCGACCCTCGGCACGACCGAGGCATTCGCCATCCCGCAAGCGCAGTACTCAAGCTGACGGTGCTTGGCCTGTGTTGCCGCATGGTGTCGATCCGTCAGTATGTTCTCTTTCGCCTGTGAGACGCAGTGCCACGCCCCCATTCCGGAACGCGCGCCGGACTTGCACCCACCTAGATTCATTTGCCATAGATACATATAAACGTACAATAATCGTCGTTTTGTTCGTAAATATGGACGTTATATGAAGAGAAGCAAACGGACCACCCCTGCACCGATTCCCGTCACAACGGCGCTGGGCAAGCTCGGACGCGATTTGCGCGACGCGAGGCTCAGGCGCCGAATTCCGACCTCGGTCATGGCTGAGCGTGCTTCCATCAGCCGCACGACACTCAACAAGGTGGAGAAAGGTGATGCGGGCGTTTCGCTGGGGACGTATGCGACGGTGATCTTTGTTCTCGGCATGGTCGACCGGATCGGTGAACTCGCCGACGTCCGATCCGACACCGTTGGGCTGGCGCTCGACGAAGAACGTTTACCGAAACGTATCCGCCTGCCGAAATCGCAGAGGGGCACGGCATGAGTTCGTCTGAACCGCCAGTTCTTGTTTCTGTGGACATTGGTGGCGCACCATTATTGGCGGGACGGCTTTGGATGCGCAGAAGGAAGAGCAAGGAAAGCGCGACATTCGAATATGACCCCGGATGGCTAACGTATAAGGAACGGTTTGCGCTCGAGCCCGCGCTAACACTTGGCCCCGGCCCCTTCCATACACCGACAGACAAACCGCTCTTCGGAGCGCTTGGCGATTCCGCGCCTGACCGTTGGGGACGCGCGTTGATGCGCAGAGCCGAGCGGCGACGAGCGGAACAAGCCGGCGTGTCACCTCGAACCTTGCGCGAGATCGACTACCTGTTGATGGTCGATGATGAGGCTCGTCAAGGGGCTTTGCGCTTGTCCATGGCCGTGCATGGGCCGTTTCTCGCAGAAGCGGGAGCTGTTCGCATCCCGCCGCTGATCGAACTGCCGAGGCTCCTCAAGGCAATCGAGCACGTTGTCAATGAAACTGACAGCGATGAGGATCTGCGCCTGCTGCTGGCGCCAGGATCGTCATTGGGAGGCGCCCGGCCAAAAGCTTCCGTCAGGGATCGTGACGGCCAACTGGCCGTCGCCAAGTTTCCCCATAAGGACGATGACATCAATACCGTCGTATGGGAGGCGGTCGCGCTCACGCTGGCGGAAAAGGCTGGACTTATCGTACCGAAATGGCGGATTGAAAAGGTCGCTCGCAAGCCGGTGCTTCTCCTGCGCCGCTTCGACCGAAACAAGGGAAAGCGTATTCCTTTCCTCTCGGCCATGAGCATGCTCGGTGCCGCCGACAATGAAACGCATAGCTACCTAGAATTCGTAGATGTGTTACGACGGCATGGGGCGTTGCCGAAAGAGGACATGCGCATGCTATGGCGGCGCATCGTGTTCAATATCGCCATTTCGAATGTCGACGACCACTTGAGGAATCACGGTTTTCTCTACACGGGTCTGGGAGGTTGGACTCTCGCTCCTGCCTATGACCTCAACCCTGTCCCCACGGACATCCGGCCGCGCATTCTGAGCACGAATATCACGCTTGATGACGCTACGGCTTCACTCGATCTCGCGATGAGGGTAGCGGAATATTTCGAGATCAAAGGGAAAACAGCCAAGACGATCGCCAGTGAGGTATTACGTGTGGTTGCAACGTGGCGAGCCGTGGCAAAGCGTCTTGGCCTCAAAGCAACTGAAATCGACCGCATGGCGTCGGCGTTTGAGCATGGAGAAGGCAGGAGATCCGTTCGTTGACGTTAACGGCCGGCATTGGCGGAGCGTATCTCGCATCATTTTTTGACCGCCATTTTTGGCTTCGTTGCGCTCGGTCTTGGCTTCCCTCATCGCATATCGTACCGTTACGCGCGATGTCCTCCTTCGATGACAAAGACCTAGAACGCGCGCGTGCGGTACAGGAGCGGATGCTGCCTGAGCCGCCGGACGTGTGGGGGCTGGAAATCTCGGCTCTCGTTCGCGCCTGCAAGCACGTGGGCGGCGATTTTTACGACTTT
>JABWBM010000090.1 GCA_013360495.1 Planctomycetaceae bacterium | reverse complement strand
GAACATGCTTGAAGATATTCTCTGGTGGACTGCCGGCATAAGCTCAGGCCTCTTCGCGCTCAAGCTGCTGGCCATGATTTTCGGGGTCGATAGTCACGGCGACTTCGACGCGGGCGGGGGCGCAGACATCGCTCACGGCATGGGCGAAGACGTCCAGCTTCTTTCCATCACGACGATCATCACCTTCATCATGATGGGCTCGTGGACCGCCCTTGTCGCACTCAAGAACTTCGAGTTCAACGAACTGCAAAGTATCGGCGCTGGGCTGATCGGCGGCGTGGTGATGGCTTACTTCGTGGCGTGGTCGCTCTTTCAGATGCGCAAATTGCAATCCGACGGAACGCTGCGCGACTTCAACCCCAGCGGCTTGCGCGGCCAGGTTTACATGCGCATCCCAGCTTCGGGACAGGGTGAGGGGCAGGTACAGCTCGAAGTTGAAGGCCGCCTGCGCACGTTTCGCGCGGTGAGCGAAGGCGAGGCCATTGACAGTTTCAAACCCGTGGTGGTGACAAGCATGACCAAGGATCACGTCATGCTGGTACGACCGGCGAATTGAGGAATGAAGGACTGTAGCGTCACGGCTATGCCGTGACGTCTTGAGCCAAACCTATGATTGCTGATAAGGCCGTCACGCCGTGAGCTGGGAGGCGAAGTGCGGGGCACTGAGCCGAAAGCGAACGGCACAAGCAAGGCGTGACGCTACGGAATCAAGACGGAAGAGGAGAATCCCATGTGGTTACTTGCTGAAAAAGGAATTGAACCGCTGCCCTTCCTGATCGGCGCGGGCGTGCTGGTGTTCGTGTTCCTGATCGTCTTCCTGGCCACGCGCTACAAGCGCTGCCCGGCAAACCGCATCCTCGTCATCTACGGCAAAGGCGTAGGCACGCAAGCGTCAAAGTGTATCCACGGCGGCGGCGCCTTCGTCTGGCCGATCATTCAAGACTACGCCTACCTGAGCCTTGAGCCGATCACCATCGACATCGACCTTACCGGCGCGCTCTCCAAGAACAACATCCGCGTCAACGTCCCCTCCACCTTCACCGTCGGCGTGAGCGTCGAACCCACCATTATGCACGCAGCCGCCGAGCGTATCCTCGGCCTCGATATCCGGCAGATCAGCACGCAGACGCAAGACATTATCATCGGCCAGCTCCGCCTCGTGATCGCCACACTGCAGATCGAAGAAATCAACAAGGACCGCGAAAAGTTCCTTACGCTGATCAACGAGAACGTCAGCACCGAACTGCGCAAGATCGGTCTCGACGTGATCAACGTGAACATCCGCGACATTCAGGACGAATCGGGATACATCAACGCCATCGGGCAGAAAGCGGCCGCGGAAGCGATCAACGTCGCCAAGGTCGAAGTAGCAGTGGCGACGCGCGACGGCGATACCGGCGAAGCGAAGGCGCGGCGTGAGCGCGAGGTGATCGTCGCGCAAGAGCGCGCTCGCGCCATCGAAGGCCAGAAGGGCGCCGAGCGCGACCAGCGTATGGCTATTGCGAAGCTCGACGCTGAAGGCGCCGCCAATGAAGCCAAGAGTGTGCGCGAGCGCGACGTGGCTATTGCTCAGCAGCGTGCTGCCACCGAACAGGGCGCCAAGGAAGCCGACCGTACTAAGCGTATCGCCGTGTCGAACTATGAAGCGGAGGCCGTCACAGGTGAAAACGAAGCCCGCGCGACCATCGCCCAGAAGAACGCCGCCCTCGCCGAGGCAGAAGCCGAAGCCAAGCGCCGCGCTGAAGTTGCAAGGGCGCAAGCGAATCAAAACATCCTCGCAGCCCAGCGCGTCGAGGAACAGGCCAAGCTCGAAAAGGAAGAGATCGTCCGTCAGGAAATCGACAAGCGCAAGATGGAGATCGAGGCGGAAGCCGAGGCCGAGAAAGCCCGGCGCATGGCGCGAGGCGAAGCCGACGCCATTCTCGCCCGCTACAACGCCGAGGCCGAAGGTATCCAGCGCGTGCTGGAAGCGAAGGCCGAAGGTTACCGCAAACTCGTCGCGGCTTGCATGAACCGGCCCGAGATCGCGCCGACACTGCTCATGATCGAAAAGCTGCCCGAGATCGTCGAACATCAAGTGAAGGCGATCTCCAATCTGAAAATCGAGAAGATCACCGTCTGGGACAGCGGCGGCAACGGTACCGGTGGCAACACCACCGCCAACTTCCTCTCCGGCATGATCGGCTCGCTGCCTGCGGTCCACGAACTCGCCAAGCAGGCGGGCATCGAACTGCCGGGCTTCCTCGGCACGGTGAAGGCCAGCGACGCGCCGCAACCCGTGGAAGTCGTCGCGAAACCCGCCAAGGATTCGAAAGTGTAGAGCACCATCTATCGTCAAGCGCCAAGTGGCCGGGATCATCCCGGCCACTTGTATTTTCTGCTCGAGAGTCTATCTCCACGAACTGTGACGAAAGCTCGACCAGAGCCGGTGCAGGATCCCCTGACCATTGGTCACGACGCCCATGCGCGTGAAGTAGCGGCAGATGTTCTCGATATCCCGCCGCAGCAGTTCACGCGCCATGGTATTGAAGCGTGGGTCAACCGCCTGCGGAAAATCGATGATCACCGCCCTCCCCTTGTGGTAGAGGATATTGAAGGGTGACAAGTCGCCGTGGATCACGTCGTTCCGCAGCATGGTCTCGATATTCCACACTACGTCGTTGAACAACCGCACCGCTTCCTCCCGCTCGAGCCGAACGTCGCCGAGCTTCGGCGCCGCGCCCGCCATATCGCCAATATATTCCATCAGGATCACGCGTCCTGATTGACCGAGCAAGCGCGGCACGTCGGCCCCGGCATTCATCAGCTTGTTGATCGTATCGAACTCTGCTGAGACCCAGAGCGTCGCCTGAGCTTCGCGTCCGACGTCATTCCTCAGTTCGATTGCCTTTCTGAGGCTCCCGCCAGGGATATTCCGACCCATTTGGTAGACACCGTCGTTCTTGAAACTGCGGTGCCGGTGGTTCTTGTAGACCTTGGCGGCCACGAGCCCGCCGCCGAGCTTACGCCCCGCGCGGCAGACGTAGGCCGTGGCCTCCTTGCCGCTGGTGAGCTGTTCGACGACGCCCGTAATCATTCCTTCCGAATAAAACTCCTCGAGTTCAGAGCCAAGTTCAAGTTCGTATTCCACTGTTGATCTCCAAGATTGTGTGTTGTAATGAAATTCCGTACCTGACGCGTTTGGGCAGTCATAGGCCCCTCCTTTCGTTTCGTATGAATTTGGAAATGATGAGCGCGGTCCATGCGCGAACGCAGGGACGCACCGAGCCGTGACAGCTCGCTCGTTTCGCTTCGAATTATCGTGTGAGGATCAACTCAAATGAGAAACGAGGCACGAGGTTGGTTTTGCACACTATCCATCTCGCACCTCCTTTGTTCGATTCCGGGCGCCATCGCAGCGCCCATACAAGAAGCACAGTCTACCTGAAAACATGTATCGAGCGCAACTACGATTGCGAGGGCGTTTTCCAGTCTTTGGCGATGCGCGCGGTGATGACACGGTTGCGCCCAGCCTGCTTCGCGCGGTACATGGCGCGGTCGGCGTGGACGATCAGGTCCGCGAGGTCGCGCATGCCATCCGTCAGTTCGGCGATGCCGATGCTCACCGTGGTGTCCTTGCTTTCAGCGGCCTTCGCGCGAATCTTCTCGGCCACCTTGGCGGCGTCGTCGGCGATCACGCCGGGCATGACGATGCAAAACTCTTCGCCTCCATAGCGTCCGACGATGTCGTCCTTGCCTGCGAATTCTTCGACGATCTTGCCGACGCGTTCGCGGATGTCGTTGCCGCCGACATCGCCGAGCTTCGCCGTGATGCGGCGAAAGTTGTCGATGTCGAGGAAAAGGAAGCTCAAAGGCTGACGGGCAAGCCGCGCCTTGCGAATGGCGGCTTCCGCCTTGTCGCGGAACTCGTAGCGCGAGCGGAGGCTGGAGAGGTCCGTGGTGTAATTCTTGTCAAACTCGGCGCTGTCCTTGCGCAGACGGCTATAGCGTTGCATGGAAATTTCCACGCAGTCGCTCAGCGCTTCGGTGGAGAGACCTTCCATGGCGATCACGTCATACGCGCCAAGGCGCATGGCGTCGCCGGCGATTTTCGTCTCCTGGCGGTCGAGGACGAGGATCATGGCTGCGCGCCGGTGTTTGGCGAGGCCGTCCTCCATCAGCGCAAGGCCGAGGCGTCCCGAGACCGAATCGCCGATGAAGTAGAGGTTGTGGTTCATGCGCCCGATGGCGTCGAGCGCGGAGTCATAGGTCGTGAAGCATTCGGCGATGCAGAACGGCGACGCGACTTCGGAGAGTTTCGCCACAAGCGCCGCGCATGCCGCGTCGTCGCGGGCAGCGATCAGAACGCGCACCTTGTCGCTCTTGAGTTTTCTGGTGGCCTTGTCTTCCACGGGCGGGATTATGAAGACAGGCGCGGCTTCCCACAAGGGAAAGCTGAAACTTCCGTCACTTCGGCGGTACATGGTGGCCGCAATACGTCTCCGGCAATAGCGGAGCGTCAAACGCACGATTGAGTCGATCAGTCTTTATAAATGTCGCCGCGTGAGCCGAGGGTCAGGATCGTCAGCATTTTCCTTTCGAAGTCCGCGTGCAACAGTACGCGCCACTTGCCGACCCTGAGCCGCCATTCTGTGCGACCGGACAAGGGAGTGACGTCGCCGACAAGCCCCGTGCGAAGTTTGAGAATGGCTTTGATAATGCGTTCGCGTTCATTGCGAGGTAGCCGCGCGAGTTGCTTTTCGGCTTTCGGCTTGACGTCGACCTTCCACGACGGATCAGTCGGTTCGGTCATGGAGGAGTTCTTTCTCAATCTCTTCGATAGACTTTCCTGGCTCTCCGCGTTCTACTTCCGCCCGCGCCTCGGCAAGCGCTTCTTCTTCCTCAAGTGAAAGCGGATCGAGGTCGACGCCGCGCGCGGCGATCTCGGGCGGTAGCGTCGCGGCACGCTTGCGGTCGAATTCTTCCGCGAGGCAACGCTGCAAGTGCTGCAGATAACGCAGAACGGCGTGCAATTCCTTCGCCGGAAGCTTGTCGAGCATCCCGGCGATTTCAGCACGCGGACTGGTGGTCTTGGTGGCCATAATCGAAATTATAGCACAAAGACCATTGGCGTGGAAACAAGCGATGGGCGGCTTCCAGTCACCCTCTAAACCGAATAACCGCGAAAACCAAACCAAGCACGATCAAAACTAGAAACACGAATGTCGAGATCAACATTCGTCGAGCTCTTTCTTTTTTGTAGAGCCTCATTTTTAAACCCACGTTTTGGGAAGCTTTGCACTGCGGACATTTTCCTGCAAAATAGGCTCCCTTTGGGAACCATTGATATCCGCATTCTGCACAGTAATTCCGAGGGTATTTCGTCGAATGTAAAGAACACCCCTTAATAAACCCCGCAGTCGGAAGCCTTGTTCTACTGACTTTCGGTAAAAGTACTGGTTTTGGAAGCGAGAGTGATTTCTGAATATCTGGTTTTGAGAGCAACTGTGGATTGGTACCAAGAGGCTTTTGAAATTCTAAGAAATCGTCCATGCTGAAGGCTTGTGAATATGTCACGGGCTCTTCCTGGGAGGAAGATTCGCTACCCGCGTTAGAATCAGGTTCTTTGTCGTGCAACTGGCCTCTCATAGTTTGCCCATGCTATATGTCATCGCTTTTCGTTAAGTTACAGCGTTTGCAAAGAAGCTGAATATTTTCAATGGTGTTCGCCCCACCTCTGGAAAATGGAATGACGTGATCGAAGTGTAGTTCTTCTCTCCATCCACAATAAACACATTGCCCTTTATCTCGCTTGAAGACTTTCCGCTTCACTGATTCCGCAATGTGCCGAGATCGGGAGCCTTCTGGTTGTGGTGCGTAAACATCTTTTGCAACGCGAATTGCGGCTCGGAGAAATGCTTCGAAAAGAATGATGTCTTGTGTCCAATAAGCTCCAGTTGCCGATTTTGACTTGCCCGAAATCCGCAGTTCATCCGCATTGGCTTGAATCTGGATAATGTGCTCAATACTCAATTCTGGCGCATATCCGTCTTTGTTGCAGAAAACGATACGCTGATCCGTCAGAATCAATGTCCCGATGCTCGACTGCGGCCCTCTCAGATCACCGTCACTGGCAAAAACTGCTCCTACATGATACCAGTAACATTCTTCCCCCGGCTCTAACTCGGCTTCGCAACTAATCGCCGGAATGGGAAATTTTGGGTCTTGAAGGTTTTGAAGCAGGTATTGCCGCTTATCGATAATCTTTTGCTCTCGATTTTGCTGGTCTAGAATTGGCTGTTGCGTTTGGGCCAAGCGAGACAATTTCTCGCCTTCCTCCTGCAGTCTTTGTTCTTCCATGGCCTTTTTGGCACGTTCCCTTTTCTCCTGCCATGCGTGATACCCCTTTTGGGCGAGGGAATTGAGCAGCAAAAAACTGCTACGCATGAACTCATCAATTAAGACAACAGCACGTGACAGTGCAGAGTTACTATTTTTCGGTGTTTCCTCTGCATTCGGCGACCATGGCACAACAATGCAAAGCAGAACAACCCCGGCAAGAATGACAACAATCCCAGCTACTACCCAAATTGACGACAAACCAATACCCAACAAAATACTACCGATTGAGTATGCGATGCATCTCAACTTGATCGCAGTGAAGGCGTCGACGTCGACTTGATCAACTTCACCGAGGTCGGCCATAGGTTCCACCCCTACACCTGAAACACGCCGGTCTTGAACTCTTCGATCTGGTCGTTGTGTTCGGCGACGCGAAGGCCTTCGATCAGGAACGCGCGGGTGTGGGCCGGGTCGATCACCGCGTCGAGCCAGAGGCGCGCGGCCCCGTATTCGGGGGCCATGGACTCGGTGTAGTGATCTTTGATTTCCTTTAACAATGCCTTCTGATCGGCGTCACTCAGTTCCTTGCCCTGAGCCTTGAGCTGGCCGACCTTGAGCGAGAGCAGTGTGTTCGCGGCTGCGTCGCCGCCCATCACGGCGTAGCGCGCGCTGGGCCAAGCTGCGATCAACCGCGGCCGATACGCACGGCCGCACATGGCGTAATGGCCTGCGCCGAATGATCCGCCGACGATGATCGAGAACTTCGGCACGACAGAGTTGGACATGGCGTTCACCATCTTGGCGCCATGCCTGATGATGCCCGCGTGTTCGGCCTCCGGCCCCACGACGAAGCCGTTCACGTCGTGCAGAAACACCAGCGGGATGCGAAGCTGATTGCAATCCATGATAAAGCGCGCGGCCTTGGTCGCCGAATCGGGATAGATCACGCCGCCGGTTTCCCAGGGCTTGTCCTTGTGTTTGATCGTCTCCTTCTGGTTCGCGACGATGCCGACGGAGTAGCCGCCGATGCGCGCGTAGCCGCAGACGATGGTTTTGCCGTAGCTCGCCTTGTATTCGTTGAAGATGGAGCCATCGACGATGCGCGCAATCACCTCGCGCATTTCATAGCCCTGATAGGGATTAGCCGGGATCAGGCCATAGAGCTCGTCGGCCGGGTGGGCGGGCTCCTCGATTTTCTCCGCGCGATCGAAAATCGCCTTTGGCCTCGGCCCCATGCGCGATGCGATGTCGCGGATGATGCGGATCGCGTCCTGATCGTTTTCGGCCGTCCAGTCGCTGGTGCCGCTCACACCGGCGTGGACTTCCGCGCCGCCAATCTCGTCGTTGGTGACATCCGGTCCGGCCATCTTGGCGGCTTTGGCGAGGGCTGCCGCCGCAAGGTAGAGGCCGCTCCCCTTGGTCATGATCAGGTGATCGACGATCACCGGCATGTAGGCGCCGCCCGCGACGCAGAGTCCCATGACGGCGGAAATCTGCGGGATGCCAGCCGCCGAGATGCGCGAGTTGTAGTCGAAGATTTTGCCGAAGTCGTCCTTGTCGGGGAAGATTTCCTCCTGCATGGGGAGGAATACGCCCGCGCTGTCCACGAGATAGATGAGCGGCAGGCGGTTTTCCATGGCGATGCGTTGCGCGCGAAGAATCTTCTTCGCGGTCATCGGCACATAGGCGCCGGCCTTGATGGTGGAGTCGTTGGAGATGATCATGAACTGGCGGCCCGCGACATAGCCCGTGCCGGTGATGACGTTCGCCGACTTGACGCCCCACTCGTCGTACATCTTGTAGCCCGCGAAAAGGCTGAGTTCCGTGAATGGCGAGCCCTTGTCGATCAGGGCTTCGACGCGTTCGCGCGCGGTGAGCAGGCCTGCTTCGTGTTTCTTCTCGACGGCTTTTTTGCCACCGGCGGCTTTCAGGTCCGCTTCTTGCGTAGCGATGGCGGCGAGGCGCTCCTTCATGGCTTTGACGTTGGCTTGCCACTCGGGAGATTCCCGGCGCGACACGCTCACATGCGACGCGATCTTGTCCCGTGGAATCTCAACCTGCTTGGCGATATGGCGCTGCTTCATGGGCCTTTCCGTTCGTGGATCGCCAGCATAGCCAGGGTGGGCCGTCGGGCAACAGCGGGATGGCACGTGCGCCAGGTAAATGAACGCTCTTGGCGATTCCGATTTCCTTTGGGCTTTGCGGTGGGCGCTCTAAAGTTCAGTGTACGGAGTTTGTCTCATTCAAAAAGCGGTCCAATGCGGCCGCCATGTCGCGCATAGCGGGGAAACGCTCGTCGCGGTGGCGCGCCATGGCGCGCGCGACGATGTCGCGCAGGCTACGCGGGAGTCCTGGTTTGACTTCCTCCAGGGGGAGAGGCGGTTCGAACAGGATCGACTTCATCGTCTCGTAATGCGAATCGCCCTCGAATGGCCGCTCGCCCGCAAGCATCTCGTAAAGCGTCACGCCCAACGAATAGATGTCCGTGCGCTCGTCGATCGGGCCGTCGGCGTTCTCGATCTGCTCGGGCGACATATAGGCCGGCGTTCCGGCCGCGATTCCAGTCGAGGTCAGCGTCATGGACACGCCTTCGCGGGCAAGCCCGAAGTCCACCACCTTCACGCGCCCCTTGTCGGTGACCATCAGGTTCGAGGGCTTAACGTCGCGATGAACGACGCCGTGCTCATGAGCATATGCGAGGCCCCGCGAAGCATCGCGCGCGTACTCGGCCGCCTCGAACGCGGGGATGAACCCGCGGTCGTTGAGCATCGCGCGCAACGACCGCCCGCGCAGATACTCCATCGCGTAATAGAGGTAATCGCCCGCGCGGCCGTAGTCGAACACCGTCACGATATTCGGATGGTTGAGCTTGCGGACCGTCTCGATCTCCTGATGAAAGCGGCGTTCGTCGTCGCTGCCAACAAGCTGAAGCGAGAGCACCTTGAGCGCGACGTCGCGTCCCCGTGAATCGACGCCGTGGTAGATGATACCGGTGGCGCCGCGCCCGATCACTTCACGCACCTCGTAGTCGCCGAGGCGCGCGGGATGCTGGATAGGAACCGCGTCTTCGCGCGGAGCGGGCGCACGTTCAATGATCTCGCGCATGGAAGGTTCGTCGCCCTTGCGATGGGTGAGCGCACGGGCAAGCGTCGCGATGGCGTGGGCCGCTTCGGCGTCAAGCAGGTGCGCTGTCACGGCAGCATCAATGGCGTCCTTCGCCTCGCCACGCTCGACCATTTCGGAAATGCGGCGAAGCTGCGCCGCATCAAGCAGTCCGAGGACCGCGGCCACGTGGGCGAAGTATTTGTCGTCCCTGCCGTTCATACGTTGCTCACGAAACACCAGACAACCGAACGTCATTCCCGCGCAGGCGGGACGCACGCGCGCGAAGCAATCCAGTTCTTGGGTAGAACCAGAAGCTCACCTGTGCGAACCGCTCCATTATACCATGGGCCGCATTGAAGCGCTTGGCCGCAAAGTCATATTTCATGCGGGTTTAATGGCCGCCCGGCGAAGTTCGATCCGGCGGACGACCAAAAACGCGGCCACAAACAGCAGCCCCAACGCGACATAGGTGAGGACCGCTCCGAACTCCCGGCGTACCTCGCGCACCAGCGATCCTTCGGTGAGCATGGGCTTCTTGGCTTCTGTCCAGACTTCTTCCGGCGCGGGCGCGACCGGATTGATGACGCCATCGGCATAGAGTCCCGCCTTTGGTGAGGTGAAAGAGGAAACAGCCGTGATGTGCAATGGCGCGCTGCTGGACGATGGCGCTATCTGCGCGACGTACGCGGGATCGAGCAGTGGATTGCGACCGGTCAACTCGCGGATAACGGCGCCGAGGAACACCGGAATCCAAGGTTCGCGGGCAAGCTCGCCAGTAATATCGAGCGAGGTGGTCATGGAGCGCCCGTCACGGGCGCGCGTGAGCATGGGCTGCGCTCCCGCTTCGGCGTCATAGGCCGCGAGCACAACATCGTCGAGGGGAGCCTGCGACCGAAGAGCCAGCAAAGTAGATATGCGATGCGTAAGCAATTCCGGATTGAAATCGGCGACAAATGCCGAAGCGCTGTCCCACGCGAGCGACGCACCTTGAACGATGCTCGTGCGTTCATCGCCGCCCGCGATACGCAGGTACGGCTTGCCCCCACCATCACTATCTCTCACCACACACACGTCCGCTTCGCCGGCGCTCGCAACGAACTCAAGCCGCGCGCCGAGTGCCGACTCAAGCGCGCGACGCTGAACATCGCTCACCCCTTCGATGAACACGCGCGCCGGCGGCTGATAGTAGAGGAACGCCCGGTCACGACCCGCTCGCCCGCCGCTCACGATCAGCTCCAGATGCCCAGATGCTCGTGCAGGAAGCGGCATCAACAGGTCGCGCCCTTTCAACGCTCGCGTCTCGATCGCTCCCCCACCGATCACGCCGAGCGTAACTTCACCTGTTGATCGCGTCGCCCGCGCATAGAGCCAGCCGTGATCCACCACAAGCCGCTCGAAGGGCAACGACTCCGGATCAGCGCCTCGCGTGAGCCACTGGATACGCTTGTCGTTGATTGGGTAGCGGCGCGGCGAGACGACAATGAGCTGCGACTCGGCGCGACTCACGACCCATTGGCGCAACTCGTCCTCCGCCGACTCGCGCCGGGGATCGGCGGTATACCCTTCGACCTTCCCCCACTGCTTCGCCTCGTCGAGCGCCAGCGCGTCGCGGCCATCGGGCGTCGACAATAACGCCGCAACGCTCGGGTCGATCCAGATCGCCACATCCGGCGCGGCTTCTCCTTTAGCAATATAGGGGCCGGCAAGGCTCAATGCCCCGAGCGCCATGATCGTTGCCAGCGCGCCGGCCAGCCAGTCGATACGCAACGCCGGATGTGGCGATGCGCTCGCCCGCGCCGCCACGCGCTTCCAGATCAACGTGGAGCCGACGATGATTTCTCGCCGTCGTCGCCCGCGCCACGCAAGGAACAGCAGGAGCGGCGCCCCGGCAATCAGCGCCAATATCGATGGCGTCAGGATCCCCACCGCACTACCCCCAATGGCGCAAGCTTCGAGATGAACAACTCCGACAGCGGCGTCACCGATGAACACAGGCCAAACGTCCAGCGTTGGCGCGCGCAAAATTCCTGCCAGCCGCGCAGGTGCGCGTCCAATTCTTCACGGTACATGGCGCGCTCGGACTCGCCGAGCTCTAGGCTCACGCGCGCACTATCTTCCACGTCGATGAAGGTCAACGCGCCGTCCATGGAAGGCGACAGTTCGTCAGGCGAAAGAAGTCCGATCAATGTCAGATTGTGTCCGAGCGCCTGCAGCGCGCGGCCATGCTCGGGCGGCTCCATCAGATCGGAGATCACGATGACGTTGCGAAGCGGAGCGGATGTTACGGCTTGCCCAAGCTTGCTGAAAAATGTGTCGCCCTCCGCCTTCGCGTTCCGCAGCGCATCGATCACCTGCGAGAACTTTTGCGCACCGGAGAAACGCTGCACTCGCTGCCCGAGAACCAGCGCGACATCCGCCCCACCACGCAGCGCGAGCGCCGCGAAAACAGCCACCATGCGCAGCGCCACGTCCAGCCTGGTCGGTTCGCCGCTATCCATAGAGCGCGAAAGGTCCGGCACAAGCGTCAGCACGCTCTCGCGCTCGGCGGCGAACTGTTTAAGGAAGAGCTTGCCGAGACGGCCGTAGGCGTTCCAATCAATATGTCGCGGGTCGGCCCCCTGCACGTACGGAGTATGGCCGGTGAACTCGCGTTGCGCTTCTGCGCCCGCGATGGCCGCACGCCCTTCGCCCTGAACAGCCGCGAGGCGGCGCAGCTCGAAGGTCAAGCGCTCGAGGTCGGTGAAGAATTCCGCTGGAAAGCGCTCAGCCATGCCGTACCCATCATGGTATGCCACTCCGCAACAAGGAATGTTCTTTTAAGGAAGACAATCTGACGGCGCTTGGATGGAAAGATTTCTCACGCAAAGGCGCAAAGGGAAGACCAATGAAGATTTCCGCAGATGACGCAGATCGAGGGCGATGCCTGTCACAACTACCAACTTCTCGTCAGCCGCCTGATTTTTATCGGGAATTTTGAATCCTGAAATTTCTTACCCTTGAACCGGGCGGATGACGAAACACTGGAACGCTCCTTCCGCATCGCCCAATATCTGTGACATCTGCGGATGTCTTCCCTCGCGTCGTGGCGTGAATATCCCTCGCGGAAAACGCTACTCCAGCCGCTTGATGATATGGAAGCCGTAGGGGCTCTTTTTGTTGTCATATCCGGCAACCCCGGTCTCGTTCACCTTGAGCCGCCAGCCCGTATCGCCGAAGGCGGCAACCATCCCCTTCCGGCTCTGGCTGGTCATGGTGTAGGTCTTTGGCCCGGTATCGTTGGTGTATTGCTTGCGAAGCGTTTCGAAATCTTCGCCGGCGTTCAACCGCTTGTAAATCTCGGCCGTCAGCTTCTCGGCGTCCTGCAGCGATCCCTTGGCGCCGGGCACACCCGCACCCGCAAAGGATATGAGGATATGTGACACCACCACGCGATCGGCTTCCAACTCTTTGCGGTCGGCAACCTCTTTGATAGCTTTTCTGAGTTCGCCAATTGGCTCCATCCCGGTCAAATCTTGTAATTGGACGTAATCGTACCCGTTGTTGTCGGCGAGCCAGAGATTGGGCTGGCCGTTCTCACCCATGCTGAAATGCCCGCGAACCTTACCGCCTTTATCGAGCAACTCGAAGCGGTTTGCCTTGACGACGGTTCCCTTATCGGCTTCACCCTCGGCCTGCGTCGAGTCGCCGCCAAAGAAGACCATATGGACGGCTGCGCTGCCGGCAAAAGCGCACGCCCCAAAAACCACAAGCTCACGTAGTTTCATGTTTGTCTCACTTTCGTTCCAAGATGGACGGGGTTACCCTGACGAGGTTACGTTCCTTCGCTACGAAAGGCGCAAACAAAAAAGAATCGTCAGGGGTCAGTGCCAGGGGTCAGGGGTGCGAGACCGGTCAGGCGAGGTGCGGGGCACCGAGCTAGGTCGAGCACTGTAGGGGCAACCTGTTCTTCAACCCTTCGGCAAACCGGATGGAAAGTAGAAAGGTCAGGGGTCAGAAGAAAAAAACACGCCGGGACGATGATTGTCAAAAAATCTGATTTCCAAATCCGTGGCGTAAGCGAATACGGAAAAAACTTCTGTCAAAATGCAATGGCCACTAATACCAACTCCAAAAGAGAAATCGGATCCTATCGTCATTCCGGCGAAAGCCGGAATCCATCTTAACTCTTTGTCTTTTCATGGGTTCTGGATGCCGACT
>JABWBM010000089.1 GCA_013360495.1 Planctomycetaceae bacterium | reverse complement strand
GAGCGCCATCGCCGGCAGCTTTGATGTGCCGCCTGCACAGCACGTAAAGCACCACGCTGAGCGCTAGTAATGTTGTCGCTGTGGTGACGTGGGCTGAGCGCACAACCGCGTCGATGGAGGCGTGGTGCGAGGGGAGGAATTGCCCTCGCGTCAGCATCCATGCGGTAAAGCCGAGGAAAATCTGAAAGGCGACGACGAAGGCCAGCGCCGCCGAGACGCTTCGCAGGCAGCGCACGGCGCCGTGATGGCGCTGAACGTAGAGCGCGAGTCCAATGGCATAAAGCGCGATGATGAAGGCGTTGATGATGTGTTGTTCAAGTCCTTTGTTGGTTTGCCGGAGCAACGTACCGATAAAAAGCTGCAACAGAATGAGCAGAATGAGTGCGCGGTTCATGCCAAGCGTATGATTGCGGATCTGCGGCTTGCAAAAGCTCACAACCGGCTCGCGTTTCCAGCCCCGCGAGGTCATCAATGCGAGCAGCACCGTAAGCGCGAACGTCACCTGCGCGAGCATGCCGTGAACCATGGCGAAGGCGGCGCGATGAAGCTCAACATCCGATCCGCCTGTGAGGCCGAAGACAACGCCTTGCACGTTTGCGCTGGAAACCATCAGCACGCGAAGACCGCCCAGCGCGCCTTGCAATATGACGGCAATCAGCACCGCGAAGAGCAGGCGCTTGAACGACCGGGGCGCCTTGGTTCTCCATGCGATCACGATCATGGCGATCAACGCGAAGCCGATCACCGTGCCGACGATCCGATGGCCAAGCTCCCAGCTCAGACCGACGTGCTCGCTATGGATGAAACGTTGAAACCACTCCCAGAAACGCCATGACCACGTGGGGTCGGTGTCGCCCGCGCGCGTCGTCGTCACCATCGCGCCGACGGAGATCATGAACACCGTCAACGCCACGACGGTGATGGCGCAGCGGTGCATCCAGCGATCGGCGGGCATAGGTGGTGTGCTTGCGAGCATGTGCATCGGCGTCTCAAATGTAGCGCCACGCCCTCATGTCATTCCCGCGCAGGCGGGAATCCAGTCTCACCAACATTTATCGGGTGGCACTGGATACCGGCTTACGCCGGTATGACGAAGCGGGCATCTTCCTCCACTATAGCACTATTCGCCAAATGTCCACCCCTGCTCAAAACTGCTCGCGCAACTCGCTCATTCCTCGCTTGACGATTGGTGCGATTCCAGCCATGATCGCCCCCCGGTGGGACATAACTGAATTGAAATTCGTACTTTGGGCATGCACCGGCGATAACCGGGAGCGGACTTGATGAGGACATTTGGGGCACACACAAGGGTTTGCGGCGCTTCGATTGTCGCCGCGCTGGCCCTGTTGTTGACACTCCCCTCCCTCTTCGCCCAAAGCGGCGAAGGGGCGATTCCAAGCTTGGAACTCAAATCCCGGATGGAGGACGTCCCATTGACGCCGAAATTCGGCGCATCACTACCGATGGACGCGAAGTTCACGGACTCGAACGGAAAGCCTGTGACGCTCGGCGAGTTTTTCCCCAAGAACGGCACAAAGCCAGTCCTGCTGACCTTCAACTTTTCGAATTGCAAGGCGTTCTGCAGCGACCAGTTGAATGCCTTGGCAAAATCGCTGAAGGACGCGAGCCACGCTATTTCCAAAGATTTCATCGTGTTGACCGTCTGCATCGACCCGAAAGAGGGGGTCGAGCGGGCCAAGGGATCCAAGGACCGTTTCGTTAACGTTCTTGGCCGCGAGGGGGCCGATGAGGGGTGGCGTTTCTTTGTTGGCGAAGAGGCCCAAACGCGCAAGCTTGCCGACGCCGTTGGGTACGGCTACAAGCAGGACGAGCAAACGGGCGAGTGGCTTCACAAACTCGCGCTCATGGTCTGCACACCCGACGGCCGCGTATCCAACTATTTGCATTACTACCCGACCGCGGAAGAGATCGATGGAGCCATCGACATTGCATCGCGGAACGAGATTTCCAGCCGGCAGATCACGGAAGAAGAGGCCGACGGGCTTTTCGCCAGCTGCATCAAGCTCCTTGGCGGTGAGAACGCCAGCAAGGCGCTTGCATTCGCGAGGCTTTTCGGAATCGTGATTATGCTCGGCTTGATCGGTTACATCGGTTACTGGTATGTGCGGGGCCGCAAGCCTGCGGCGAGTTGAATTGAGGTTTCGTTACAGGTGATCGTAAGAGGCGCACAATGATGAGTTTACCTGCTACTGCCATGACGCTGCTCGACAAGGGTGGGACATTCTGGTTCCCGCCGTCGGCTTCGACGGTGTCGAGCGACGTGGACATGGTGTTTGAACTGATTTTCTGGATTTGTACGGCGTTTTTCATCGTGATCATGGCGATGACGATCGGCTTCGCCGTGAAATACCGTCACCGCCCGGGGCACAAGTCTGAGCCTTCGCCGGGCCATAGCGCTCCGCTGGAAATCACTTGGTCGTTATTGCCGACGACGTTGCTCGCGGTGATTTTCATCTTCGCGACAGAAGTGTATTTCAAGCAGATTACGGTTCCGCCGGGGAAGGTGTACGAGATCGAAGTGACCGCGAGCCAATGGAACTGGAAATTCACGTATCCAAACGGGCTTTCCATCGATAAGGAACTGCATATTCCGCGTGATCAAACAGTGCGTCTCGTCATGCGGTCTTTGGATACTGACGTTATTCACAGTTTATTTATTCCTGCGTTTCGCGTGAAACAGGACGTGATGCCAGGGCGATATGCCACCGTTTGGTTCCAAGCGACGAAGTCAACGTGGCTCAAGGTCGATGGTGCAACACCAAAGGAACAAGAAGATCAGATGAAGGAGAATCTTGACCGCGCCTTCAACTTGTATTGCACCGAGTACTGCGGAACTGATCATTCGGCGATGACCGCAAAAGTGCATGTCCACGATTCAGACTTCAATGTGTGGCTTGATGCCGCATATCGTGAGTCAAAGGGGATCGGCGTTGACCCTGTCGAGCTCGGCCGGAAAATTTACTTGAGCAACTGTAACACCTGTCACTCAATTGACGGAAGCCGAAACAAGGCTCCGACATTCAAAGGGTTGTGGGATAGCAAACGTGAATTTACCAATGCCCCAAGCGTCGAGCACGCCAACGAGGACTACATCAAGGAATCGATGGAGGCTCCGCAAAAGCGAATAGTTAAAGGGTACGAAAACGAGAACCCGATGACGCCCCAAAGTTACAATGACGCACAAATTAAGGGCATTATCGAATTCATCAAGAGTTTGAAGTAGCTGGCGCGGCGGCCTGAGCGACGCACCGTAATGGGACACAACACAGCAGAGGTGAGCAATGGCTGGAGAAGTTTCGCTCAACGGTTCGATGCACGGCACCCACGACCATGTGGGCGGCAACTACTTGAACGCCACCAAGGGACTCAAGTCGTGGTTGCTCACGCTCGACCACAAGCGTATCGGCATCATGTATCTTGTTTCGGTCTGTATCGCGCTGGCGCTTGGTGGAACCTTCGCGCTTCTCTTGCGTACCAAGCTCCTTCACGGCGGGTACACCCCGGAAGCTGCCGCGTTTATCGGTTCATCGAAAGATTACAACCAGTGGATGACGTTGCACGGCGCAGTGATGGTCTTTCTCTTCATGATCCCTGCGATTCCGGCGGCTTTTGGAAATTTCGTGTTGCCCATGATGCTTGGCGCCAAAGACGTTGCGTTTCCAAAGCTTAATCTTTTCAGCTACTACCTCTATTTCACGGGCACGGTAATGTTTTTGGTTGTGTTGGTCATGGGCGGCCTCGATACGGGCTGGACCATGTATGCCCCGTATAGCATCGTTCATTCGAAGACAGCTGTGCCGTACGCAACGCTCGCCGTCTTTATTCTTGGGTTCAGCTCGATTCTGACCGGTCTGAATTTCATCGCAACGATCCACAAGCTGCGTCCCAAGGGGATGACGCCATTCCGTATGCCGCTCTTTCTGTGGGCGATCTACGCCACGTCGGTGATTCAAGTGCTTGCCACGCCGGTCATCGGCATCCTGACCTTCATGCTTTTCATTGAAAAGATTATGGGCATCGGGTTCTTCAATCCCGCCCTTGGTGGCGACCCCTTGCTCTTCCAGCACCTCTTTTGGTTCTACTCACACCCCGCCGTATACATCATGGTGTTGCCGGCCATGGGCGTGATCAACGAAGTTATCCCGACCTTTAGCCGCAAGCCGATCTTTGGCTACAAGATGATGGCGTTCTCGAGTCTCGCCATCGCGTTCATCGGCTTCGTTGTCTGGGGACACCACCTGTTCGTCAGCGGCCAGTCGCCCTTCGCCAACGTCGCGTTCAGTGCGATCACGCTGACGGTTGCCGTGCCGTCAGCCATCAAAGTATTCAATTGGGTGTCGACCATGTACAAGGGGGATATCCACTTCACCACGCCGATGATGTATGCCTTGTTCTTCATCTATCTGTTCGCCATCGGCGGCCTGACGGGAATCTTCCTGACAGCTCTGCCGGGTAACATTCACACGCACGATACCTACTTTGTGATCGCGCACTTCCACTTCGTGATGGTGGGCGCGGTGATCTTTGGTTTCCTCGCGGGGCTCAACTATTGGTGGCCCAAGATCACGGGAAAGCTCTACAACAATAAGGCGGGCGTGCTTGGTTCGGTGCTGATATTCCTCGGCTTCAACCTCACCTTCCTGCCGCAGTTCGTTATGGGCTTGAAGGGGATGCCGCGCCGCTACGCCAACTACGCCCAGGAGTTTGAGATTTACCATCAGCTTTCGACCGCTGGCGCGTACTTGCTCGGTGTCGGCTTCCTTACCGTGCTCCTCTATCTGCTTGCCTCGCTGGCCAAGGGGAAGAAGGCGCCAAGCAATCCATGGGGCGCTGCGTCGCTCGACTGGCAGAGCACCTCGCCCCCGCATATGCATAACTTCGAGAAGACCCCATTGATGGGCGATCCATACGATTACAGCCTTGTCTCGCACGATGAGAAAACCGGCGGCTATGTTCGCAAACCGGGAGAAGGGTCCTCAGCGCATCACTAGGGTGACGACGAATCATTCGTGGCTTGCTGGAGCGTCATTCCCGCGAAGGCGGGAATCCAGAGCCGAAGAAGATACTGGATGCCCGCTTTGGCGGGCGTGACATGGGAAGACAATACGCCACAACTTGTTGTGGTACTACAAAAGATGGAGAGCGAAACACGTGAGTAGCACCGCAACAGCAGAGCCCGCCCACGCGCACGGGCATCACGGCCACGAGAAGAACCTTGCCCATCACTTCGACACGATGGAGCAGCAGTTCGACGCCGGCAAGATCGGCATCTGGCTCTTCCTCGCGACCGAAGTGCTCTTTTTCGGCGGCTTGTTCACGGTCTATTCGATCTACCGCGCCAACCACCCGCAGCTTTACCACATCGGCCAGTATTTCCTCACCTGGGAGATGGGTGCCATCAACACGGCGGTGCTGATTTTCTCCAGCTTGACAGCCGCTTGGGCGGTGCGCGCTGCCCAGTTGAACCAGAAAAAGATTCTGGTGAGCATGCTCGTCATTACCTTTTTGTGCGCCGCAACGTTTATGGTTGTCAAGTATTTCGAATACAGCCACAAGATTCATGAGGGCGTGCTTTGGGGGCAGGCGTTCAACCCTTCAGACGCCGAACTTAACCACGTAATCGAAAAGATCGAGCACAAGGGCGGCGACCCGAAGGCGATCGAATTCCTCGAGGCGATCAAAGAAAGACCCGTGGCGGAAAAGAAGGACATGGTCGCGCCGCTGCAGATGTTTTTCAGCATCTACTTTTTTATGACGGGCTTGCACGGTATCCACGTGCTTGTCGGTATGGGGTTGATCGCATGGCTGATCGTCCGCGCGTCGAAGGGACAGTTTAATAACAGGTATTTTGCGCCGGTGGACAGTGTGGCCTTGTATTGGCACATCGTCGACTTGATCTGGATCTTCCTCTTCCCGTTGTTCTACCTGATCGGGTAGGCGCGTCTTCGTCCGTCATTCCCGCGCAGGCGGGAATCCAGAGCCGAAGAAAAGGCAGAGGGCCGTTGGCGAAAGCGAAATAGAAACGTAAGACAGTAAGGACACATATGTCGAAGCACGATGAACACCATACGCTCGGTCACGTCATGCCGGCGAGCACGTTGATTAACGTATTTCTTGCGCTGATCGTCCTGACGGTGGTGACCGTCGCCGTGGCGCAGAAGGACCTCGGCCCGCTCAATGTGTGGGTGGCGCTGTTCATCGCCTCCATCAAGGGATCGATCGTGTGCGCCTACTTCATGCACCTCAAGTACGACAAGAAGCTGAACCTGCTGATTTTCGGAATTTCCGTGGTGCTGGTGCTGATCATGATTACGTTCACGATCGTCGATTCGCACTTCTATTACAACAACATCGACTCATACCAGCAAAGCGAGACCTTCCAGGCGGCCAAAGCAGCTGCTGCTTCTAGCGCCGCAAAGTAGCGCGCGCAAAAGATAAATTCTTTGTCCGGTGTAGCGTTTCGATCAACGTGATTGCAATGCTTCGGCAAGGCCGGGGACTTGGTCCGCGCCTTCCTTGACGTCCACTGTCGAACCTTCGAAGTCATTGCCGACTGGCTCATAACGTCCACCGAGATGTTCGGCAAGGAACGCCTCGACAATGGCAAAGAATGAAATGGTATTGGGCGGCCGCTGGAAGCCGTGGCCTTCGTCGGGGTAGAGAACGTAGGTAACAGGAATCTTGTGTTTCTTCATCGCATCGACGATTTGATCGGCCTCGACCTGCGTCACGCGCGGGTCGTTGGCGCCCTGACCGATCAGCAGCGGGCGGCGAATCTTCTCGACATGCGTCAAAGGCGAGCGATCGCGCAGAAACGCTTGACCTTCCGGGGTGCGCGGGTCGGCAAGCATCCGCGCCATCATTGGCATCATCGGCTGCCAGTATTCAGGGATGTTCTGCAAGAGCGTGATCAGGTTTGAAGGCCCGACAATGTCGACGCCGCACGCGAAGACGTCGGGCGTCTTTGTAAGCCCGACAAGCGTGGCGTAGCCGCCATAACTTCCGCCCATGATGGCGACCTTGTCTTTGTCTGCGATGCCGTTCTTCACGGCCCAATCGACAGCGTCGATCAGGTCGTCGTGCATCTTTCCGGCCCACTCGCCAGCAGACTTGTTTCTCAGTTCTTTGCCAAAGCCCACCGACCCGCGAAAGTTGACAGAGAGCACCGCGTAGCCGCGATTAGCCTGCCACTGGTGATAGGAGTTGTAACCCCAGCTATCGCGAGCCCACGGACCGCCGTGGACATTGAGCACGAGTGGCACGGGGAACTCTGGCGCGCGGAAGGTTTCGCCGTTCGCTCCGTCGATCTGCCGGCCTTCCTTTCCGGCGGGGAGGGTGAGATAGCTCACCAGGTCAAGTCCGTCGCGAGCTTTGATGATAACGGAGTGCATGGGACGCAGTTGCAGATTCTCGAGCTTCTTGCGGTTGGTGAACATAAAACGGGCATTGCCGGATTTCGGATCGAAAATGTAGTAGTTGACCGGGCCGTCGTCACGCACGAACGCGACGACCCATGTTTTGAAGTCGAGCGTGGTGCTCGTGATTTGCGGGTTGCCCGGAGCGATCTTCGCCAGACGTTCATAGGCGGCGCGGGTTTCCTCGTCGAAGAAGACACGTTCGGTTTTCACATACTCGAAGGTCGCGCCAAGAACCCGGCTGTCCTTGGGGTGACTGATGATATCCGCGAAGTCCGCTTTCGGGTGCTCGGCGAGGAGCTTGCTTTCGCCGGTTGCGAGGGTGACGGCCATCAGCGCCGACGTATCCCGCCCGCGGCTGTCGGTCATGTACAACACATCGCCGCTATCGTTGAAGCCGGCGGGGCCGGTTCCCATGGCATCTTCCCAGCCGATGGTGGTGAAAGGCGTGCTCTTGCCTTCGTGAAGCGTCTGCAATTGAAGGCCAGCGGGCGAATAGCCCATGCCAAGACGAACCTGGAAATTATCGTCGGCAAGCACCTGCGCGAACTGGTCGTTCTGGAAAATTAGCTTCCGTTCGCCCGTAGCGATGTTGCAGCGATGAATGTCGAAGAGTTGCGGCTTGCGGTCGTTGATGGCGAGCAGGATTTCACCCGGGAATTTATGGCTCACGCCCGCAGGACGGACGACGGCGCCAGCGACCGGAGCGATGTCGCGGATCTCGCCGCTTTCGATGTCGATAATCCATGTGTGCCACTTTTCATCGCCGTCTTTGTCCTGAAGGTAGTACAGGTGTTTTGAAGAGTAAAGCCAGCCGTAGTTCATGATGCCGCGCTTGGTGGCTTTGGAGAGAGGTCTGCCATTTTCCGGCTTGTCAGTGGGGGCGACCCAGACGTTCATGACGTTATCGACGGGCTTGAGATAGCTGATGTGGTTGCCATCCGGCGATATCTGCAGCGAGGAAAAGTCGGCCGTACCGAAGAACGTCGTGCGTGGGATGAGGGGGGCGGTATCGGAATTCGTTGAGGTCCTTGGCATAGTTGACGCACACGCTCCGGTTAGGATGGTAACGAAGATAGCGAGCATGGCGAGAGCGAAGGTTGCGAATCGGTAGGCACTTTTGACGTTTTTCATGCGGCATCTTTCAGCGGATTAAATCTATAAAGGATCCGGGTACGGCATCCTGCTTCCAATGGTTGTTTTTTCCACCCGAAAGAATGCAATGCTACGTTTGGCGTTATCGATTGGGTTCGACAGGATCACAAACGATCCGAGATTCTTTGCAAATTATGGAAAATAAATACGTTATGGCACTAACTTTTTAGTTGAAATCGGCTATAAAGAATAGTAGCATTATGTGCGTTATGGACGACGTTGCTTTGTCTTGACAGATAAGCGGTAACTAACGACTGTAGATTGACGTGCGACAAAGAGTGGATTGTTCTGCGGGTCCCTTTCCCGGAGTTCGCCATGCATCGCACCACTTTGAATCTTCTTCCTCTGCTCTCCCTCATGATGTTGCTCTGCGCGGCGAATGCTTTTGCTGCAGGCCTCGTCGTCATTGGTGGCGGTGGGGGAGGCGTTGTTATTGGCGGCGGTGGCGTCATCATAGGTGGGGGTGGCGGAGGCGGCGCGTCACTGTCGATTTCGTCGCCGACATCGCTTTCTGCTGCAATGGAAAATCTTGCCTATGCCACCGGTGCCGCGACTGCTGCGAACGGATCGGCCCCGTACACTTGGAGCATCTCAGGCGAGCCGGACGGCTTGACCGTAAGCTCCACAACGGGTGCGATCTCTGGAACTCCGGAATGGGGAACGGCCGGAACTTATACCGTAACGCTACGCGTGACCGATAGCGCTAGTGCGACAGCGACCAGGAACCTGAGTCTCACGGTTAACGAGGGGCTGGAAGTGACGACCACGGAACTTCCGGTGGCGACTCCCGGGGCCGCATACACTACGACCGTTGTGGCAGCTGGTGGAACCGAACCGTACGCGTTCAGTGCGGCCGGGTTGCCTGGAACCTTGAGTATTGATCCCGCGACGGGAGTAATCACGGGGACCGCTCCGATGCCATTTACCAGTCCGGTTACCGTTACGATTTCTGTCACCGACGCGGTGCCGCAGACCATTGACGTGGACTTCATTCTGACCCCGTACGTTCCTGAGCTCATCATCACCACGTCTTCGATGACCAACGCCTATAGCGGGGTCGCATACAGCATGACCTTCGCTTCTACCGGTGGCCTCGCCCCATTGGCTTGGTCGGCGACTGGCCTGCCTGTTGGGCTTTCGCTTGATGCGTTGACGGGGGTCGTGAGCGGTACCGTCGTTGCGGGCGACGAAGGCGATTACACCGTGCGCGTTACCGCGACGGACAATAACTCACCCGCTGATTCAGACACGTTTGTGTACTACTTTGGCGTGTACGTGGTTGGCGAAACGCCGCTTTCAATCGTCGAAACGTCGATGCCAACGGGCGATGTCGGTGATTTTTACTCTTTTACCTTCACCGCGGCTGGCGGAAGCGGCACATACGAATGGATCGGGGTGAATGGTCTGCCGTCAGGTATGGACGCCGAATTTGACAGCGCGACCGGCGAGGTGACTGTTTCCGGTGAACCTTTGAATGGCGGGACGTTTTACGTGAACGTCCAAGTCATCGATTCCAATTCTGAGGTGACGAGCCAGATGTACACGTTCGTGGTTTCTGAATCGTCATCGAGCTCAAGTTCTTCCGGTGGCAACAGTGCGCCGGTTCAGGCGGTGCCGAACCTCGTTGGTGGTGGCTGTAGTGTTAACGGGTCTGGGTCGTTCAATGTGGTGTTGGCGCTGATGGCGCTGGTGCTTGCAGGGGCGGTTGTTGGCCGGCGCATGATGTTGCCAATCGGCTCTCGCTCTTAGGGTTGGTGCCTTGCCTGTGGCAGTCGAGTTGGTATGAGCAGTCTCTGTTTTGCTTGAAAACGCCCACTCGGCTCAGGTTTGCGCATTGGATTAAAACTCGCGAAATTTCGAGTGTCTTGCAAACGGCTGAAGCGTTACGGAATTATGATCGAAGCCTACTCAACCAACACGAAATACGGGAGTTAGGAGGCGTTGCGATCCCGTAACGTTTTCTCTTCTCTTTTCGTAACTGTTACGAGAATGTCACACTAATGGCTAATAAGACCCGATGTAACCATAGTATTTATTGATAGTTATGGATAACGCACGAACATTGACGTGTGGTGTGTTTTTTGCTGGTGACTCGTGCGGATTGTCAGTTCTTCCCTCGTTGAGGTGGAGCGTAAATCGGACTCCGTGATTGGCTGCCTTTTCGTGCTGGCGTCGTATTGATTTGCGTGCAATCGGCAACCTTGGTTCCTTGGCGTTAGGATGATTATGAGCCCAAAGAAAGTTGTCGTTTTGTTTGCTGTGATTTGTTGCTTTGGTAGCAGCCAACTATTCGCCATCACTATTACCGCTCCGCCAGCCGGAGCGCTCCCTGAAGCGGTGATAGCTTTGCCGTACAACGGCGGCGCTGGTGTGCAGTTTCAGTGTGATTATGGCGGACAGAAGAGTTGGACAATCGATGCGTCTTCCCCGGACCTGTTGCCTTCCGGTTTGACGCTAACGGCGGGTACGGGGCTCCTGAATGGAACTCCGGCGATCGGGACAGATGGGATATATACAATTGTGGTGAGGGTGGCATGTTCCGGTGCATGCATATTCCCTCCGCCGCCCCCAGACACAGAGACGTACACGTTGACGGTTTCAAATGGGGAGCCCATTCAAATTACAACGTCGGCTCTTGACGATGGCATTTATGGCCAAGCGTATTCCTTCCAGGTGGATACCACGGGCGGAGTTGGCGCGCTTGATTTCAGCAATACTTCTGGCCTGCCAAATGGTTTATCCATCGGACAGACGACGGGTCTCATCAGTGGGACGCTTGACGCCGATGCCTATCTTTTCGCTCCCTATTCCGTTACGCTCGACGTTGAAGACTCCAATATTCCTCCAACCACTCATAGCGTCACGCTCGATTTGGACGTCCCTGCTCCGGAGCTCAAGATACTTACGAGCGCATTGCCGGCCGGCGAAATCGGCACGACGTATACGACGACGACGCTCAGCGCCAATGGTGGAGTTCCGGCGTATTCATGGACTGTGACGGGACTTCCCAATGGTCTCAGTGTGACGGGTGGGGGAGTCATCTCCGGGATGCCTCTTGCAGGAACAGAAGGCGTCCATCAGATCAATCTTTCCGTAACGGATAACGATCTGCCGTCGTCACAGTCAGACACCACGATCATTACGCTTTCGATTTCTGCAGCTGGGACAAATCCGCTGACCATCACAACGTCAAATTTAAACGTTGCAGAGGAGGAAGAAGCGTACAGTCCCGTGATTCTAACGGCTGCCGGTGGAACGTCTCCTTACACGTGGTCGGCAGTTGGGTTACCGAACGGTCTCGAGTTGGATGGCGACGTTATTTCGGGTGAACCGCTGGAAGGAACCGCAGGCACGTACTACGTTAACACTGTTGTAACAGATTTTACGGGCGACCAAGCCAGCGCCATGCTCATGCTGATCGTGGAAGATCCTGACGGCGCTTCTTCGTCTGGATCATCCTTGCCTGTCGGTAGCAGTATAAATCTCGTGGGCGGTGGAGGCAGTTGCACCATCTATCATGGCCAAGGCTTTTCTTGGTGGTATCAAGCGATGGGCATGCTGGGGTTGGCGATCTTGTTCTGCGTCCGCAACATGCGAACGGCGCAATAGCTGCGTCCCGTACTTGCGCTGCCGTCGCGTTTCTGCGACAACAAATTATCACACAGGACTGTATTTTCCGGCACAGCCGGATATACTATCTTTTAATACAGTCGAGCGGTTTTCCCGGAGCGCCTAGCACCGGCCGCGGGACAAAACACATGGGATCGAGGAAAACACATGAGCCTTTTCAACAGCTTCAACCGCGTCGTCATCATGGGCAACATTACCCGGGACATCGAGCTTCGCACGATACCCAATGGCACGCGCGTTACGGATATCGGAGTTGCGGTGAATGAACGCATCAAGAAGGGCGAACAGTGGGTCGATGATGTCACCTTCGTCGATGTAACGATCTGGGGCAAGACGGCTGAACTCGTCGAGCGTTTTGGCGGCAAGGGGAAAACCATCCTTGTTGAAGGCCGCCTTCGTATGGACAAGTGGGTTGACAAGACTTCAGGGCAGAATCGCAGCAAGCTCAAGGTCGTTGCTGACGCTGTAACTTTCGTCGACGGCGCGGGCAAGGGCGGCGGTGGCGGGGCGCGTCAAGCGGACCAGGGGTCCGACGATATGCCATACAACCAAAGCCTCGAGAGCGACCAGCAGCAGTCCGCTGTGCCGTTTTGACCTTTTTACAAATACAGAAACGGCGAAAAACGCCCAGCGCCTCATGCCTTCGTCGTCGGCAGCTTCATCGTGCGGCCGGTGACGCGTCGCGTATATTTCGGAATGGCGCGGACAATGCGTATTGCCTGATTTTCCGTGCGCTGCAGGTCAAGGATCAGTTCCTGATCGAGCGGCTGACCGTCATTCTTGTATTCGATCGCGATAACCGGGCGAGTGTAGTTATTGCCCTGAGTGTCGAGCACATATCCGACGCGCCCGTCGCTCAGCTCAACGCCGGAGCAAATCGGGAAGAGGCTCAGTGTCTCGAGAAGCGCGCGAGTACAATCGGAATCGAGCTTCCCGGCGTGAACGGCTTTGAGCAGTTCGGTGATCGCGTCATATGGAGCGAGCGCAGCCCGGTAGGGGCGGGTTCGCGTCATGGCGTCGTAGCTTGCCGCTATAGTGACGATGCGGGTGAATGTGAGAAGGATGGCGGTCCCCTTGGCCATTGGGTAGCCCGAACCATCGAGCCGTTCGTTTTCCTGATAGCAGATGATGGGCGTCGTTACAGGGAGGCTTTTGATGGGATGAATCAGGTCGAGGCCGAAGGAGGGGTGCATCCGGATCTCAGCCATTTCATTCGGTGTCAGCGGCTGCGCTTTGTTCACAATTTCGGGTTTGACGCGCATCATGCCGACGTCGTGCAGCACCGCGCCGTACCCCAGTTCAAGAATTTCGCTCATCGCAAAACCGAGGCGCGCGGCCATGTTGATCGAGAAAATCGTGGTGTTGAGCGAGTGAGATGGAAGATAGTGTTTGTCTTCATCAGGCTCCGCGATGTGCAGGCGGTGGAAACGGTTGCTCACGAGACCGTTG
>JABWBM010000088.1 GCA_013360495.1 Planctomycetaceae bacterium | reverse complement strand
AAGCTCAAGGGCATCGATGAGCCGGGGTCGGTTACGCGCGATATTCTGACGGACTTCATCGCATCGCTGCAGGAGATAGGGCTGAGTCCACGCAGCGTGGTGCGGGCGACGGTTTCGACAAGACTCTTCTTCAAATTCCTTGTAGCCGAGGGCATCCTTAAAGATGACCCGGCTCGCGATCTACCGGCGGGTAAACTCTGGCGTGAACTTCCTTCAATTCTGAGCGAAGAGCAGGTGGAGCGCTTACTCACCGCCCCCGACCCCAGCACGCCACTCGGCATTCGCGACCGCGCATTGCTTGAATGTCTTTACGCTACCGGCGCGCGCGTGAGCGAACTGTGCACCCTTGAAGCCGGTAACGTCCACCTCGACGAGTCCTTTATCCGCGTGCGCGGAAAAGGCAACAAGGAGCGGCTGATCCCGCTCGGGGAACAAGCCATCTCCGCCTTCCGGCGTTACCTTGGAGAGGTACGGCCTGCCCTTGAGAAAACGCCTCGCAACGAGGTGTTTTTATCGAAAAACGGCCGGCCGCTCGGGCGCGACCGCGTTTGGCAGATTGTTCAGGAATACTGCAAGCAAGCCGGGATTGATGGCTCCCTCGCCCACCCCCACACCCTCAGGCACTGCTTTGCCACTCACATGCTTGAGCACGGCGCCGACATCCGGACGGTGCAGGAGATGCTCGGCCACGTGGATATAGCCACCACGCAGGTCTACACCCACGTCAGCATGGACCGCTTGCGCAGCGTCGTCGCGGACTTTCATCCACGCAGCCGTAACAAGAAGTAGTGCGCGGGCGGCGGAGTAAAACAGCGCACGATAAACGACCGTCTCCGGCCAAGTGCGCCGGGAGCGTTCGTCGATGCGGTTCCAAGGTGTGATGCCTATTCTGAGTGGCGTTGGGTATGGCCGTTGTTGGAAGCGCCGGCGTTATTTTCCTCTTCGAGGGCGCCGAACAATTCCTCAACCGTACAACCGAGGGCGTTGGCCACCACGATGGCCTCACGAATCATGCGGACGCCCGTTCCCCTCTCCCAGCGGGAGATCTTCGTTCGGTCAACGCCCGTCTTCGTGGCGAGCTGCCGGATACTCATTCCGGACGACTCGCGAACTTCACGAACCTTTGGGCCTTCGACCATCTCTTCGTGTTGCATGTACCCACTCCATTGCCTTGCGCCTTGTGAGGCGCATTTGAAATGTATGCTCTGATGAAGTGCTGCGCTCTTACCATACGCCGCAAATCAGAACAAGCCTCTCTTTGTGACAAACAGCTTCACGTTTTCCACATGCGCGAAGAAATACTTGACAAGTATGCGCGACGCATACTTCACGCGCGCTGATAGAGAGAAATCGCCACGTTGCCGTAGTCGCGGCGATCGAAGCGCCGCCAGCGTCCGACCTGCTCCGCGCTCTCGTCGCTTTCATGGTGCCCGTACACCACGAGCGTATCATCACCGGCGAATGAAGCATCCGCCAGAGCTGCGAACCATTCGAAAAACTCTCTACCGCGCTCTTTCACCAATGCATGCGGCGGGTCGACAAAGAGCAGCCGCATCTTTGAGGAGTCTGGAGTGCGGAGTACGGAGTCAGGAGTCAGGAATTTGAGCGTGTCGCTACGGAGAACAGTGCAGCGGTCGGAGCAACCCAAATGTGCCGCAAGATCGTTGATCGCTTTGACGTGACTCGCCTCAATGTCGACGAACGTCGCATGAGAGGCGCCACGGGAAAGCGCTTCAAAGCCCAGCACGCCTGTCCCCGCGAAACAGTCAAGCACGGGCCGATCTTCCGTCACGTCCTGCCCGAGGATTGAGAACAATGCCTGACGCGGCTTCTCAAGCATGGGGCGAATCTTCCCGCCCTTGGGGACCTCGATACGCCGGTTCCGAAACTCGCCTGACGTGATGCGCAACATGGGGAAGAAGGCTAACCACGGAGAACACAGAGGTCACGGAGAAAAGAAGAAGCAATACCACAAAGACCAATTATGGTTGACTCTTCATAGAGCAACCGAAAGGACTGCTTGGGCTGCTCGCTGTGAGGCCCCCACACCGCCAAGCATAGACTCCAGGCGCGAAAAGACCTGACGCGCTTCCTTGCCACGTTCGCCAAGCATGACTTGCGCACATGACGCTAGCGCCCTTGCCGTCGCCTCGCCCTGAATCAACTCCGGCGCGACCGCATGATTGAGAATCCGGTTCGGCATACAGAAAAATTGCTTGCGGCTGATCAGAGGTCTCGCCAATGCGTACGTCAACGGACTGAGCTTGTATGCCATTATCAGTGGCGTACCAATTAGCGCCGCCTCCAACGTCGCTGTACCTGAGCATGCAAGCAGCACATCGCCTGCGGCCATGAGTTCGTGGGTTTGGTCGTGAAGCGCCACGGCAGCAACGTCAGTATATTGGCCGAGAAATTCTCGCGCGCGCTCATCGTTCAGCCATGGAGCGCAACCAACGGCAAATCGTGCTTCGGGAATCTCGCGTTTTAACAAGCGTGCTGCATCGAGAAAGACAGGCAAGAGCCGCGTGATTTCGTTCCGGCGCGATCCGGGCAGCAGACCGATCAATGGCTTGTCGTCTGCAAGCGCAGCCCGTAGTGCTCTTCCCTTCTCACGAATAGCCGCGGGGTCAAAAAGGTCGAGCATGGGATGCCCGACAAATGACGCTTCGACCCCATGCCTACGGTACCAGTCCACCTCAAAAGGAAAGATCACCAACATGCGGTCGATGGCGCGCTTGACAATCTTCACGCGACTACTGCGCCACCCCCAGAGTTGCGGCGATACGTAGTAAATGGTCGGAATGCCGGCGGCCTTGAGTTTTGGTGCAATGCGTAGGTTGAAGTCGGGCGAGTCGATCATCACCACGGCGCGCGCCTTGCGTTCAATCGCAAGCTTCACCACCGCATCCATCGTTCGCAGAAAGAATCGCGCCGAGCGCAGCACCTCGACCAGGCCCGTCGCCGCATGCTCGATCATGTCGGTATGAAGTTCGACTCCCGCTGCCGCCATACCCGGCCCGCCGATACCCGCAAGCCTGACATCCGGCTGTAGCGCTTTGAGTTCACGGGCGAGCAAGGCGCCGTAGTTGTCCCCGGACTGCTCACACGCGACAATGATAATGGTTCCGGCGCTCATGCGTTACGCACCTTCGTACCCAATCCGAACAAGTGTACGAGCAATGAGGTGCTCATGCACCATCTTCGCCAAAGATGCGATAACGCCGACCAAAATAGAAGAGTGCCGTTCCCACGGCCAAGCCAATCACAAACCCTTGCGGCAACGCGAGCGCGATCAGCGCCACCAGCAAGGCAATAGCGAACTCACGTTTCGAACGAGTGGCGATGTCCCGCGAAAAGAGCGTCAATACGAGCGCCTCGAAAAGAAGAACGACACCGAGGATCGGTTGGGGGAAGACTTCCGTTATCTGCGTGAGCGCCCCGGCGAAAAATAGGCCGATGACGACATAGAGCGAGCCATAAATGATGACCGAACCACCTGTGCGCGCGCCGAAGGCGTGGTGGCCGGCCAACCCGCCGCACCCGTGGCACACCGGAATGCCGCCGAACCATGGCGTGATGACATTCGTTACTCCATAGGTAATGCCCAGCGTGCGAACACCGATCTGCCGCTCCGGATAGAGATCGGCGAGCGTGCGATGGGTTGCGACGACAGAATTGGAAAGCGAAAGTGCCAATTGCGGGAGCGAAAGCACCAGCAACCCGGTCCATATGTTTTCCCACGAAGGTGTATGGACGGTTGGCAGCGTGAAACCGGCGCCATTCACAACGGCTTCGGTGTCGAGCCGAAAGATCGCGGCATATACAACGCCAAGCCCGATCACCACGAGCGCCGCCGGCAGCCGCCGATTGCCCCAGAGCATTATGGTCGTCACGAAGGCAACGCCCGCAAGCGCGTAACCATGCCAACCCAGGGATGGGACATAGTCCTTAAGCGCCATCGAGGCAAGTGACAGTCCAAGCCCCATCTGCACGCCGCGCACCACGCACAAGGGGATGACCCGCACCAGCCAGCCGAGCAACCCGGTCAGCGTTAGTACAAGCATGATGACACCGATGGCGAGACCAGCGCCATAGAGTACGTCGCCGCCGATCTTTTGGGTGATGACCAACAAAGCCATGGCCTTGAGCGGCTGCATCGGCATTGGCAGGCCGTAGATCAAGCCGGTGAGGATCTGTAGCGCGCCGAACATGATGAAGACGCTCGCGCTATCCAGCCCAGCCGCGGGAATCATCAGCATAATGAGCGGCAGGTCCGTGCCAATGTCGCCGAAACTGCCCGCAAATTCGTTACGGTCGAAGCGAATCCACGGAGTGCGGGGAGGATTTGGACCAGACGTGCTTATTGTCGTGGGATTCATCTTCTCTGCGAACATCTGCGACATCTGTGGATACCTTCTTGGAATTACCCAATACCCAATTCCATGGCTTCCAGCTCGTTGATCTGGTCGCGGATCACGGCGGCTTTTTCGAATTCCAAGGCACGAGCGGCCAGCGCCATCTCTCGCTTGAGCGCAGCGAGGAGTTTCGGCAGTTCGTGCGGCTCCAGTTCTCGGCCCTGAAACTCCTTCGGGATAATATCCGCCAAAATATCCTTGGCGGCAGCCTTGCCAGCCATGCGCTTCGCACGGTCGCGGCGCTCTTCCCTGCCACGGTAGAGGCGGTCGCGCACGGACGCGCCTTCAACATCCGGCGCGCTGAAATCGGCGTCGAAGATTTCGCTGAGCGAGCCGGGAATTGCGGAAAGCACCGTCATCGGAGTGATGCCATGCTTCTCGTTATATGCACTCTGGATGGCTTTACGACGGTTTGTCTCGGCCATGCAGCGCTCCATGGAGCCGGTCACTTTGTCGGCATAGAAGATCACCTTGCCATTGACGTTACGCGCCGCGCGCCCGACGATCTGGATCAGCGAGCGTTCGCTGCGCAGATAGCCCTCTTTGTCAGCATCGAGCACGGCGATCAGCGACACCTCGGGCAGGTCAAGCCCCTCGCGCAGCAGGTTGATGCCTACGAGCACGTCATATTCGCCGCGGCGCAAGTCGCGCAACAAGTCCATACGCTCCATGGTATCGATCTCGGAGTGCAGGTAACGCACGCGCATGCCAAGATTATGGTAGTAGTCGGTCAGTTCCTCGGCCATGCGCTTGGTCAGCGTGCAGACCAGCACACGTTCGCGGCGTTCGACAACCTTACGGATTTCCTCCATCAAATCGTCCACCTGTCCCTGAGCTTTGCGAACTTCGATGGCTGGGTCGATCAGCCCGGTCGGGCGAATGATCTGCTCGACAACGTGCGATCCGGAATTCTGTATCTCATAGTCGCCCGGTGTGGCAGAGATGTAGACCGTCTGACGATCGATAGCCTCGAACTCTTCGAAGCGCAGGGGACGATTATCCAGCGCCGATGGCAGCCGGAAGCCGTGCTCAACGAGCGTTTCTTTGCGCGAGCGGTCGCCCTTAAACATGCCGCCGAGTTGAGGAACAGTGATGTGAGACTCATCGATCAGGATGAGCGCGTTCTTTGGCAGGTAATCCATCAGCGTTGGCGGTTTCTCGCCCGGCGCGCGTCCATCAAGGTGGCGTGAATAGTTTTCAATGCCGGTACAAATGCCCGTCTGCTCAAGCATTTCGAGGTCGTAGCGTGTGCGTTGTTCGATACGTTGGGCTTCGAGCAGCTTGCCCTGCCCCTTGAAGCGTTCGAGAACTTCCGCCAGTTCCGCGCGAATGCTTGCGCAGGCGCGCAGAATCTGCTCCTTCGGCGTGACGTAGTGGCTTGCGGGGTAGACCGTCACCTTGTCCAGTTCGCCGAAGATCTCGCCTGTCAGCGGGTCGATCTCGACGATGGTTTCGATCTCATCGCCGAAAAGCGAGATGCGCAAAATCCGGTTGTCCTCGTACATCGGGAACACATCGATGGTGTCGCCGCGCACGCGGAAGGTTCCGGGCTTAAGGTCTATGTCGTTGCGGCGGTAAGCGATTTCCACGAGCTTGCGCATCATTTCGCGCACGGGGTACATCTTGCCTTTCTCGGCGTAGACGAGCATTCCGGCGTACGCTTCGGGCGAGCCGAGACCATAGATGCAAGACACCGACGCGACGATCAAGACGTCCTGCCGATCAAGCAGCGAATGCGTGGCAGCATGGCGCATGCGGTCAAGCTGCTCGTTGATCGCCATATCCTTTTCGATGTAGGTATCGGTGCGTGGGATATAGGCCTCGGGCTGGTAATAATCATAGAAGCTGACGAAATACTCCACGGCATTGTCGGGAAAGAATTTTTTGAATTCGCCGAAGAGCTGGGCTGCAAGCGTCTTGTTCGGCGCGAGGACGATCGTCGGACGATTAAGTTTCGCTATCACGTTCGCCATCGTGAAGGTCTTGCCCGAACCGGTGACACCGAGCAGTGTTTGCTTTTTTACGCCTTGATCAAGTTTGGCGGCGATGCTGGCGATGGCCTTTGGCTGATCGCCTACGGGCTGGTGCGCACACTTCAACTGGAATGGCCGCTGGGGCATGAATTCCATGATATGCGGAGGATAGAGACAAAAACAACCTCGACGATATTCCCGCACACGTTGCGCCTGCTTGCATGAAATGCCCCTGCCTCGTACCATGCCCGCCTCGCGGAAGGCGGCATTCGTTGACTATAGCGAATGCCGGCGCGCGTTCTTTTCAAGACGGACTTGGCCTTGACAAGCCAGCATAGCTCAGCGGTAGAGCAATGCTTTCGTAAAGCATAGGTCGCCGGTTCGAATCCGGCTGCTGGCTCCAGCTTTTCGCCGTCCGCCCGTAGCTCAGTCGGTAGAGCAGCAGACTTTTAATCTGTGGGTCGAAGGTTCGATTCCTTCCGGGCGGACCAGCTTTCTTGCCGCGTTGTTGCCGGGTTTCCCAGCATTTGCGCGGCTTGCGCGTCCAGTACCATTCGCGCCTCTTCCATCCTCGCAAGTGACCGTGGATGAGACAACATGACCGTGAATCTGACCAGTTACAGGCACCTGGACAAGCACGGATTCCGGCGTCCCCGGCGTCATGGAAGAAGCCACCGCGCCAGCCGTTCCAGTATGCGAGAGACACTACGAGAGCGGCGCTTACACCGTTTTATTTGCTGAGCGAAACAAGCCCCCGTTGAAGGGGGCTTGCTAAATTATCAGTCAAAAATGATCGTGGAAGCGAGCTTCCATTCGAGACGCGGTTAGGACTTGGTGTCTTCCTTCGCGACGGCCTTGTCACACCCTTTGCATTCTTTACATTCCTTGGCTTCGACCTTGCGCTCTTCGATCGTCGAGATCGTCGCGCTCACGCCTTCGGCAGCCTTCTTGACGGCGGCCTCGTCGATCGCTTTGTCCTTCTCCATGGTGACAAAGAGCTTGTTGGATTTCTCGCAATAGTTGACTGCCTTGATGCCCGCGAGGCCCTTGATAGCAGTTGCGGCCTTCTCGATATCGGTTCTTGTTGCCTTGTCATTGAAGCTAACGACGTAAACCTTGCCGGCACCCTTGCACGCTTCTTTACACTCCTCCTTGCAGCTTTCTTTGCATTCGCCGCATTTTGCACAGCCTTCCTTTCTCTCGGGGCTAGCATCAGACTTGGCCTCGCTTTGGTCGGCTTCCTTATCCTCGCCGGCCGTCGTCTCGCGAACGTCCTTGGCCTTCTCGACCGCTTCCTTGGTTTTCTTGCTACAGGCGCCACAGGCAAACGCTTCTCCGGCAACGAACACGCTTGCGGCACACACCATCAAAGCCAATATAAACGTGCGCATCTGTTCTCCTTTGGTTGTTGCACACTTCTTCGTTTTGGGGGTATCCGGCAGCCGCGCAAAAAATATAGCGACCTCCGGGTTTCTCGCAATTGATACGCTCGAACGGTTCGCGATTGCAGAGAAACTGAGTTTAAGATTTCTCAAGAACATCGGCCTCCGCGCAGGACTTTACCATAACATGCCACGCTGTAAGCAGTTACGCTTGTCACAGCATTTGTAACGGACGTGTAAAATTCCAGTTATATCCACCCCTCCGTTCCGTTTTTATGATGTGCGAGAAGCACAAATCGAACAAACCACGGAAACCACCACAAGGGAGATTCACATGCGTACCTATCTTATCGGCGCAATGGTGCTCGGTCTGATCGCCGCGCCGGGCCTTATGGCTCAGAATGAGGGCGAAGGCGGCGAGGACAAAGCTAACGAAGAAAAGCGCCCTGATCGCCGGGAAGATCGCCCGCATGACAAGAAACGTCGCGACGACGAAAAGCGCCCCGAAGGCGACAAGCCGTCAGACGGCAAGGAACGTCCCGATATTGATAGGGACAGAAAAGAGCGCGTTGCCAAGGTCTTCAAACATCTCGACGCGAATAATGACGGAAAACTGGATCGCGTTGAGCTGAAAGACTATCCGGCGCTCTTGCGCGCGCTTGCCGAGGACAAGGAAGGCGGCGTAACGCTGCTGGAATTCGCCAAGGCATTGGCCGAACTCCACAAACACAACAAGGAGCACGGCGAGGAAGCGGACAAGTGCATTGACGAACTCCACGGGCGACTTGAAGCCAAGCGCGCGGAGGAAGAAGAAAAGGCCAAGTCTCCAGAAGAAGCGGCAAAAGACCGTGGCGAGGAAGCCCGCGAGAAAAACCGTCAGGACGCAAAGGATCACCGTGAAAAGCGTCTGAATGGCGAGAACGACGACGAAGCGAAGAAACGCGAAGCCGAGGAAGAAGAGCGCGAGAGGGAACGCCTGCGTCACGCAAAGCATCTCAAGGAACATGCGAAGAAACACAACAAGTAAACGCTCTCCCTGTCAATAAATCTCAGCAAGACGTTGCAGGCCGGTCGCAAGATCGGCTTGTTGCGTTGAGAGCAAGCCACCGTTCATTTGAAGTCGTGGCGCCAAGATACGCTCGGCGTACGCACGCTTCGCGTGCTTGCCTCACGCCCTCGCATGGCGAACCAATCGAAAGACAAGACGTCACGCGAGGGCGCGTGACGCCACAGCCGCAAGTTGTCTCGATCATTGGTCTAACTTCGATATTCGCCGAAAACCGAGCGCATCACGTCGCAGATTTCGCCGAGCGTGGCGCGCGCCTTCACCGCGCCGATGATCAGCGGCATGACGTTCGCCGTTCCTTGCGCGCCTGAGCGCAGGTCGGCCAGCGCCTTGTCGGCTGCCGCCTTGTCGCGCTTGCTCCGAAACGCCTTCACCCTCTCCATCTGGCGGCGCTGAGCCGACGCATCGATGGTTTGCAGGTCCTGATAGGGCGCTTCCTTGGTCGTGAATTGATTGACGCCGACGACGATAGCCCGCTTCGCTTCGACGTCCTTTTGATAATCGAGGGCAGCGCGCGCGATCTCATCTTGCATGAAGTGCGCGTCCACGGCGGCTACCGCGCCGCCAAGGTCGTCGATGCGCTTGATGTATTCGAGGGCGCGCCGCTCAATCTCGTCCGTCAGGTACTCGACGGCATAACTGCCCGCCAGCGGGTCGGGCGTATCGGTGACGCCGGATTCGTTGGCGATGATCTGTTGCGTGCGCAGCGCGATTTGTGCCGAGCGTTCCGTGGGCAGGGCGAGCGCCTCATCGAAAGAATTCGTATGCAGCGATTGTGTGCCGCCGAGCACAGCCGAAAGCGCTTGCAGCGACGTACGCACGATGTTGTTCTCGGGCTGTTGAGCCGTGAGCGTCGAACCGGCCGTCTGCGTGTGAAAGCGCAGCATCATGGCGCGCGGATCCTTCGCGCCGAATCGTTCTTTCATGATTCGCGCCCACATGCGCCGCGCGGCGCGGAACTTGGCGACCTCCTCGAGAAAGTTGTTATGCGCGTTGAAGAAGAAACTCAGGCGCCTGCCGAAGCTATCGACGTTGAGCCCTGCTTTGAGCGCCGCCTCGACGTAGCAGATGCCGTGGGCGAGCGTGAACGCCACTTCCTGCACCGCCGTTGAGCCGGCCTCGCGAATATGATAGCCGGAGATGGAAATCGTGTTCCACTGCGGGACTTCTTTATTACAGAAGGCGAAGATGTCCGTGATGATGCGCAGCGACGGCCCGGGTGGGTAGATGTAGGTGCCGCGTGCGACATATTCTTTCAGAATGTCGTTCTGGATCGTACCCTTGATCTTGCTCCGCGAGACTCCCTGCTGGTCAGCGACGGCGATGTAGAGCGCCAGCAGTACCGACGCCGAGGCGTTGATCGTCATCGACGTCGAAACCTGATCCATCGGGATGCCGTCAAAGAGCCGTAGCATGTCGTCAAGGGTGCTGATGGCGACGCCGACCTTGCCGACCTCACCCTCGGCCATGGCGTGGTCGCTGTCATAGCCGATCTGCGTGGGAAGGTCGAAGGCAACGGACAAACCCATCACGCCTTGACTGAGCAAAAATTTATAGCGCTTGTTGGATTCTTCGGCGTCGCCAAAACCCGCATACTGCCGCATGGTCCAGAAGCGGCCACGGTACATATTGGGGTAGACGCCGCGCGTAAACGGGAACTCGCCGGGGAAGCCGAGACTATCGAGATATGCCTTCGTTTGTTCCGACGTCAGCCCTTCGGGCAGCGCCAGCGGTGGCTGTTCGATGCCGCTCGACGTTTGGAAGGGCGTCTTGCGCTCGGGCGCTTCCTGGGTAAAGGGCTCGAGCGATTGCTTCCGCCAGCGTTGATATTCGTCGTCGATCTTCGTCACAGGGGCACCTTAAGATTTTCTAACCACAAGACACGAAGGCACAAAGAAACGTCTATGATTTCTGTCCCGGAGTGACGATATTCTTATGTTCGACAGGAAGCTCGATTCCAAATTTCTCACATAGAGCAGACACCGCTGGAATATATTTATCCGGCCATTTGTGTATCCAAGGGGCAAGAAATTCAACCATATACCTTGGCGCGATACACCTTACAGTAGAGTTGCCTATTCTTCCTACTCCTGTGAGTGATTCAGTCGGGTACATGATTCCATCCACGACGTTTCCCTTGTCGTCAAAAACAAACGCATGGACATCGATTTCGTGTCCCTGATCATCGGCTAACACAAAGTTCCATTGATTGTCTTCTCTCACCTGTTTGTATCCGCGAGCAGATAAAGCATTGCGCAATTCGGGAACGTCTTTCCATTGGATCGCAACATCCAGATCTTTATGCGGGCGTAGTTGTTTGCCTAGGAGTGCGTCAACGCTCCAGCCGCCGTCAATCCAGATATCGACACCCGCATCACCAAGGTAGGTATAACACTCAACAACATCGTCGGATGTCATGGCCATACGCTTCTTCTCAAACAATCACCGCCGCAATGTCCCCAACCGTTTTCAGACTCTCGATCTGCTCTGGCGTCAACTCGCGGGAAAACTCCGTCTCCACCGCCATGATCAGTTTCAGATGCTTGAGCGAGTCCCAGCCCGGCAACTGGCGAATGACCGTGCGCGCGCTGACGGTCGCGCTGTCAACTTCGAAGACCTTGCCAATCACCTGTTGTAGCCGCTCAAGCATGGATCCACTTCGGAGTCTCAGGAACAGAACGTTCGAGATCATAGTCCCAGCGCGAGCCGAGGGAACCATCTTGTGCCTTGCTTTCGGCGAACCCGGCTCGCTGATACAGGTCGCGCGCGGGCTGATTCTTGTCGCTGGGCTTGACGTAGCCCGAGAGTGTCGTTGCGCCGCGCTGCTTCGCCCACGCTCCAACGTGCGAGAGAAGCGCCAACTCCGCTCCAAGGCCGATGATGCGGCACGACATCAAAAAGCTCGTCACCGATGCTCGGCGATCCCTCTTGTCCATCTCCACAGCGCAGGCAACGGTAACGCCGTAGTCTCCGAAGCGGTCGGCGACATTGACGGCGAACACCTCGCCGCCCGACTGGATGATGCGATCAAGATCGGCGCGGCTCAGGCGGCGCGTTGTCGTATTGAATTGGTTGGTCTTGCCCTCCATCTGCACCACGCGCTCGAGCGTGGCGTCGCGGGCCGTGACGATTTTCACTTTGATCTCGAGGGAGCGCAGGTAATCGTCAAGGTTCTCGCCGGAAACAGGCGCCGCGCGTTGGCGCTCCTTGCGCCTCTGGTATTCGGCGGCGCGGGCATGGTCTTCTTTCAACGTGCGCGCCACATCAAACTCGCGCAAGGTGAGCAGGAAGCCCGGCAGGTGATGGGGCGCGGCGGGCGTCTGGTAAACGCAAACCTCGGGAACCAGTTGTCTGATCAATTCGCATTCCGTCGCGCTGTCATCGACGAACACCAGCGAGTCCAGTCCGATATTCAACTGTTTGGCAATGGCGCGCATACCTTGCGCTTTGGTGACATCGAAACTGATGGAGTGCGCGGCGATCAATTCTGGCCGCAGTAGCACATGCGGGTGGCCGGCCAGAGCGTCGAGCACGACGGCTTCCTGGTTTTTGCTGAGCAGCGCCAGTAACACGCCGCGCCGAGCAAGCGCGAGCGCGTCCCGCTGCAGCGCGTAATAGCCCGCACCCTTTCCCTCGGGGGCAAGCTCGATGTGTTCCTTGCCAACCTCGCCAATGACCCCGCCCCAGAGCGTGTTGTCGCAATCGAGCACGAGACACTTGCGGCGCGGCAACGTCGCAACGCCGATCAAGCGGCCAAGGTGCATGCCGAGGGCGCGCATGCCCGTCGTTGAGTACGGCACGCGAAACCCCTGCCACATGCGATGGTCGAGCAGTGCGCGCAAGCCTTCCTCGCGTACCAATTGCTCACTATCGAATACCAGACAATCGGCAACGTTCTCAGTGAGTTGATTCCATGCTGTCGTCCGCAATTCCGCAAACCGTTCGCCCGTGCGGCCATCCTGCGCCAAGTCGCCGTAGCCGTCACGCGCGCTCTCGAGCATCGCCGGCAGCAAGACGATCAGCCTACCCTTGGCGGCTTTCCGAACGCTCTGCGCCAGCGCCACCAACGCGTCGCTCGCGCGTTTCGGCCATGCCGCATCGCACAATGGATCGGCGGCTGCCGCAGAATCAAGGTCCGAAAGTTCCGGCGCGAGAATCACGACGTCCGCTTTCGCCCACTCTCCCGCGGCGTTTCGTGCCTGCATCGCCAGCGGTTCGTAGCCGCCAAAGCTGAGTTCCGCGCGCAAGCTCTGCATGGCAGCCTCGACGACGAGAAAATCCGCCAGCGGTTCGAGCGTCGAGGTGCGAAGCACATGGGCTTTCACTGGTTTGAGCGTGTTTTTGTCAGTAAGAATGTCGCGAGCGATACGCGCGGCGTCGGCAGGCGACGACGGGACTTCGCGAAGGGATCGAAACATGGCCGTGAGGTCAGCCACCGTCCGCCTCCACGGTATTCTTGAACACCGCGATGCGCGGCGGGGCGACGGAATAGTCAGCCTCTACATCGACGAGCACCGTGCAATTCGCGCCGATGCGCGCGCGGTCGCCGATGCGCACACCACCAAGCACCTGCGCGTGGGGGAATACGGCGACATCGTCGCCCAAGGTCGGGAACGCGCCCTTGACAGGGCCGATGCCCACGCCCTGAAAGAGCTGGACGTTACGGCCGATCTTCGCACCCGGCCCAACCACGACGCCGAAGGGATGGGGCAGCGTCAGCCCCGGACCAATCTCTGCTTTGTAATGGATCGCGGCGCTATGCACTTCCTCATTGATCACGGTCAGCACCTGCGGCAGGAGCGGAACACCATGACGATAGAGCCAGTTCGCCATGCGAAAGAATGCGACCGCGCGGAAGCCCTTGCTCGTGATGAAACGCACGGGCAGCATCCACAACCCCACCT
>JABWBM010000253.1 GCA_013360495.1 Planctomycetaceae bacterium | reverse complement strand
CAAGGGTCACCAGGGCTTTCATAGAGATAAACAGGACGGTTGTAATAGCCAAGGTTCGGAATAATCCGCTGACTTCCAAGGTCGCGACGTGTGCTGTGACGACGGCTACAACCGGCAATGCCCACATGGCGATCCGCAGGCTGAACGATACACGCGTCCCACGCGCCGCGACCAACCCCATTGCGATCGAGAGCGCCGGGCAGCTGGCCAACGCACCTATCTCGGTGGGAGTCATAGTGCCGCGCTCCCGACGTTGTGTGTCAATGCCGCAGCGTACACGAAACCGAGATATGCGAAGACGAACGTGAACGCCACGTCAACGAGGCGGTATTGGATGCCCTTGGGAATGTCAGCGCCGCGATAGCCGAACAACTGGATTAGGAAGCGTGCTCCCCAATAGAGCATGATGTAGCCGCTCACCGCTGCGGCGAGCTTCGACTCATCAAGCAACCACGCGCTCGCAAAGGTCGAGAGCAGGGCAATGGCAAGGTTGGTTCCGAAGATGTAAGCGGAATACACCCAGAAGATGTGGCGATTGAGCGAGCCAAGCCTCGCCAGTTCCTCTTTCCAGCGAAGTACGCGCGGCAACCCGAGACTCATGGCGCAAATCACAAACTGAAACGCGCCGGCGATGATCAGCAGCGTGGTTATGGTTTCCCGGCTCAACATGGCGCCCCTTTCATTCATGTCAGTAAAAACTGACGTATTGTGAGAAAAGAAAAGGCTACTCCTTCCCCTTCGGAATGAGCTTCGCGCTTACGCGCAGCGCCTTGCCGAGCGGACCGGCGCCGACGGCGAGAAATGCGTCCACGAGATCGATGAACTCGCCCGAAAAACGCTCGAACTTCTGGATCTGTCCGTGTAGCCGCTTGAACTCAGTTCGTTCATCGGCGTTTGCTTCCTTTGAGGCGCGCCGCGCGAGCTGCTCGACCTCGCCGATCCTTTGCATGACAGGAACGACCTCGCGCCGCCTGCGCTCGCGGATGCAGGTATGGAACCACGTCCACGGATCTTGCTCGGCTTCATAATGGACGCGGCGCATCCCGGGGAGGTGGACCTTGCGGATCACGCCCCAGGCGAGCAGGTCGCGGATGCTGGTGGAACTGTTGCCGTGGCTGATGGCGAGGCGCTTGGTCACCGATTCCATATCCAAGGGCTTTTGCGCGAGGTAGAGCAGCGCCTGTATGCGGCCAATGGTGCGGTTCACGCCCCAGAGCGCCGAGATATCGCCCCACGCTTCGATGAAGCGGTCTTCGACCTCGCGTATGCTTTCTGTTGTTTGCTTTGTTTCGTTCACAGGGCCTCCGCCGCTGTCGCACCGTCGGAAGTATATCACATCTCGTCGTTATTGTCAGTTTATTCTGACATAAGGTTATGGTGGTTGTACCACTTCCAAGGTTGGTTTGTAGCGCCCCGCGCCCCAGGGGTGTTCAAAAGTCTCCATGGAGCGTCACACCGGCGACGTGAGGCAAGCGCGAAGCGCGTTACGCCGAGCGCAGCCGGGGTCCAGAGACCCACGGAAGAACTGGATGCCGACTTTCGTCGGCACGACGGCGGGGGCGCTACAACCCTGGTTGTCTTGCGCGGGAGCGCCACGAAAGATTCAGAGTGACAAAAAAGTTTAAGAAATTCTCAGGATCGTCCAAATTTTCACCGGGCCGTGGATGCTTTAAGTGAGTCCGGAGTCCAAAGTGCGGGGTCCGGAGTCCAAAGGCATTCAGCCCGTCCGAACCATTCCGGCTCCGGATGCAGGACACCGTACGCCGCACGCTTTTTGAAAGGTAGTCCCATGAGTATCGATCGTCTGGAACAGTTTGAGCAGGAAAGCCTCGAGTTCGTCGTAACCGAGGCCGAGGAAATGATGAAGCGCCGCAAGGAAGACCGCAGCAAGCGGCTTCGTGGCGCCGACCTCGCGCTGATCAAATACGCGCGCAAATGCGTTGCCGAGCGCATCAAGGCGGCGAAGAAGAACGCAAAGCCGGAAAACGCCGCGGCGCCTATTCTCGAAGCCGTTGCGGCTACAGATGTTGCCCCAAGTGAGCCTGTGGCGGAAGCTGTCGCCGCGCGGGAGGTTGTCGCCGAAGCCACGCCTGACGCGGATGCATCGGATGTCTCGCCTGCAAAGAAATCGCCGGCGAAGAAATCGTCGAAGCAGAAGCCCGAAAAGCTTTCGTTCCCCGAGGGGATGGACGAGACGAAGGCGAAAGCGCTCGGCAAGGAGCTGGTTGCGATGATGCTCTCGGGCCTGTCGAAGGAGGCTCTCTTCGCGCGGCTCACCGCCCATAGCCTCCCCGCCACCGGCGCGGCGTAAGTGGCGCGTCATTTCAGGGACTTCTCCGACGAATCCTTGGCGAAGTCGGAAGGCCGAAAAAGAATATTCACCGCAAAGGCGCAAAGAACGCAAAGGAAACAGAAGATTTTTTATCCACAGATGAACGCAGATTGACGCAGATGGAAGAACGAAAAGGCGATTTTTCCTTATCTTTCTTATCTGCGACATCTGCGTAATCTGTGGACGTTTTTTCTTCCTCCGCG
>JABWBM010000087.1 GCA_013360495.1 Planctomycetaceae bacterium | reverse complement strand
CTGCATTCGCTCGCTTGCGCTCGCGAGCCGCTTCGTTGCTGTCGCTCGCTCTGCGAGCGATCCTCACTCCGCGGGGTTCGAATCCTGCCCCCGCCACCAGCTTCCATGCGCCGCGGAAACCGTCGTTTCTGCGGCGCTTTTCATTTGCCGAAGAAACAGGTCAAGGGACGAAGAAATCACGATTTTTTGAACAGGAATGAAGATGATGAGCGCAGATAAGAACAAGACTTTCACGCAAAGGCGCGGAGGCGCAAAGAAAGAACACACGCAAGATGCGGCACACTTCACCTTCTTAAAATGATTCTCCGCTCTTTCTTTTTCGCGATTTCTTTTTTCGAGCTTCCGTGATCCTCTTCCTTCGCGTCTTGGCGCCTTTGCGCGAGAACTCTTTCTTATACAATTCCCTCTGAAATTTACTGCGCAGTCCAAGAGTTCCGTGTAAAAAAAAGAGCCGCCCAATATGAGCGGCTCCTGAACATCACCAAAAAACAAGCCGTTAGAAATCTTCCGTGCCGGCGCCATTTTCGGCGGTGCCGTTTTCAGCGTCCTTCTTCTTGTTGTTCTTTTTCTCTTTTTCCTCGAGCTGGGTTATCCGTTGCTCGATCATCGAGATCTGGCGTTCGTATGCGGTGATTTGCTGGCTATAAGTTGCGAGAGTGTTGTTGAGCTTGGTCACTTTGCCGTTGAGCGCGGTTTTGTCGTCTTCGTTCTCAGCCTTGTCGGCCTTTTCCTGGCACACCGTGATGTAGTGCTCGATGGCTTCCTTGGCGACGTTGATGGTATCAATGGTGTCCTGGTATGCCTTGATCTGCTGCTTACAAGCAGCAACGGTGTTGAGGGCGGGGCCTCATCCGACCGGCACAACATCGCCGCCCGGGGCAGCAGCCTGCACAGCGCCAATCCCCGCGAACGTCAGCAGCGTCAGCGCCGACAACGCAAGGCATCCATGACGAATCGCTTTAACCATGCTCATACGGTTCTCCTCAGTAAAAGTGTTCCAACCCTTTGATATCTCTACGTATGAGCAGTTCTAGGCGCGTAATATTTCACGAAGTCTGTTCGTCCGGAGCGCCTTCTTCGAACAACGCATCGACGAACGCCGCAGCGTTAAAGCGCTGAATGTCTTCGAAGGATTCGCCCAGTCCGACGAATTTCACCGGGATGCCGATGTGCCTATCGATGGTGAGCACCGCCCCGCCTTTGGCCGTGCCGTCGAGCTTGGCGAGGAAGATGCCGCTCACACCTGCAACCTCCGTGAACATGCGCGCCTGATTGATGGCGTTTTGCCCCGTGGTCGAATCGAGCACAAGAATCGTCTCGTGGGGCGCGTTCGGTACGACCTTGCCGATCACCTTGTAGACCTTGGCGAGTTCGTCCATCAGGTTCTTTTGCGTGTGCAGCCGCCCGGCCGTGTCGATGATCAGCACGTCGAAAGACTCCTTCACCGCGCGCTCGCAGCCCTGATAGGCCACGGACGCGGGGTCTGCGCCCGCCTTGCCCGTGACGATCTCGCAGCCGATGCGCTTGGACCATGTCACAAGCTGCTCCACGGCAGCCGCGCGGAAAGTATCCCCGGCGGCGAGCAGAACCTTTCGCCCCTCCTGCGTCATGATCCAGGCGAGCTTGGCGATGCTGGTGGTTTTCCCTGCACCGTTGACGCCGACGACAAGGATCACCGTCGGGCCGCTCTCGGCCATGCGCAGGCTTACCGGATGGCGCGAGAGGCGATGCTTGAGATCGGCTTTGAGGAAGGGGAAGATATCGGCGCCGGTTTCGATTTCGCCGCCCTTCCACGCTTTACGGATGTCTTCCATCAATAGGCGCGCGGACTCGACGCCCATGTCAGCCTCGATCAGCGCCTCTTCGAGTTGTTCGAGCAGGTCTTCGTCGATCTTCTGGCCGAGGCCCACCAATCCCGCCACGCGACGGGAGAGCACGCGCCGCGTCTTGGCTACCGCGCCGGCGAGCTTGCCGAAGAACGAGGGTTGAGGAGCCAAGGCATCGGACGCTGGAGTCTCATTGACGACCGGCGGCGCGGGCGTTGTGGCGGGCGAAGCCGTTTCCGCGCTGACATTTGGCGCTTCGGGCTTCGCCATGCGCGACGGGTCAAGCTCGGCGGCGTACTGCGCCTCAAGCTCCTCGCGGGTTTGGGCTTTGTCGCGCTTTTTGAAGAACGAGAACAGTCCCATGGCGTTTCCAGGAAGATTTCACCACAGAGGCACAGAGATCACGGAGAAGAAAGATATTTTAGCCGCAGATGAACGCGAATGAACGCAGACAAAGATCATCACGAAATGACGAAAGTTGGAAAGCACGAAAATGAGGTTCTTCTTTCGTGTTTTCGTGATCGCCTTCCCTATTCGCGTCTATATGCGTTCATTTGCGGCTGGTTTTCTTTGTCTTGCTCCGTGACCTCTGTGTCTCTGTGGTGAAATCTTCTCTTACGTCTTCTCCGGGCAGCAGGTCTGAAACACCTTGTCGAGGATGCCGTTGACGAACGCGCTCGATTTGTCCGTCGAGTAGCGCTTGGCGAGCTCGATCCCTTCGGAGATCGTCACCTTCGGCGGAATATCCTGGCAGAAGAGCAGCTCGTACACACCCATGCGCAGGATCGCGCGGTCGATGTAAGCCATACGCCCGATGTTCCAGTTTTCCGCGATGCCGACGATCTTGGCGTCAAGCTCCTCGCAGCGCGAGGCCGTGCCTTCGTAGAGTTCGCGCGCGAAGCTGTGGCTCTCGCGATGGGCAGGCTCGCGGGCGAAGAGCAACGGCATTTCCTTGTCGGCGTCTTCTTTCCCGCGGATGTCGAAGAGGTAGAGCAGTTTCAGCGCGAACTCGCGCCCCTGCGAGCGCGCCCGCGTCGCGTGTTCATCCTGCTGTCGTTCCTTCACCTTGGTCATCGGTTACTCAAATTTCACCACAGAGGCACAGAGATCACGGAGAAAAAAGACATTTTTAGCCGCAGATGAACGCAGATATACGCAGATGAGAGATGAACATACGAATTGAAGCATTTCCATTCATGGTTACGCGATTTTTATCCGCGTTCATTTGCGTCCATCTGCGGCTAAAAAATCTTTCTCTTCAAATTTCAATCTATTCTTCTCTGCGAACTCTGTGCCTCTGTGGTGAAATCTTCTAACGCTTCCGGCGCTTCTTTGCAACCTTCCCCTTGCCGCTAAGCTGCTTCATCACGTTCGCCATTTCCAGCGCTGCGAGCATCGCGTCCGCGCCCTTGTTCGATCGCGGGCTGATGCGCGCGAGCGCCTGCTCCGTCGTATCGGTCGTCAGCACGCCGAACGCTACCGGTACATCCGTCTTTCTCGACGCGTCCATGATCCCGCGCGCCGTCTCCGCGCATACATACTCGAAGTGGGGCGTGTCGCCTCGAATGACCGCGCCGAGACAGACGACGGCTGCGTATTTTTTGCTGCTCGCGAGTTTTTTTGCGGCGAGGGGCAGTTCGAACGCGCCGGGAACGTGGACGACGTGAAGGTCGTTTTCGCTCCCGCCCTTGTCGAGAAATGCTTCGATCGCGCCTTCGAGCAGACGGGAGGTGATGTAGTGGTTGAAGCGCGCGACGGCTATTGCGACGGCAAGGCCGTCTGCATCGGGCGTGGCGCTGGTGACCTTTGGCATGGTGTTGCTCGTTCGGCAAGAGTTTTACCACGGGGAACACGGGGAGACACGGGGGAATTTTACCACGATGACATGAAGAATTTTTAGCCGCAGATGGACGCAAATGAACGCGGATAAAGAAAAGAGTTTTGGACTTTGAAGAGAAGAAATCATCCGCAGATGAAGATGATGTTCGCAGATGGGAAAACCAAGCGTTTCTTTACCGAATGATTTGCTCTGCGTTGCTTTCGCGCACATGACGATCAACGGCGTAGCGCCCCGCGCGCACGCGGGGCGTCTTAGCGATACTCAAACCAACGCTTGTGCATCTTCGCGAGAAAATCCTTCTCAATCGGAAAACCTGACGCTGATCCGATGACTGAATCGACAGGACACCTGGGGCAAATCGCGGTTTGATCGTCGTCGGTCCAATCAACGACTTCATCGGGAGGAAATATCGCCAAGCACGAAAAGCAGCCGCATAACCTGCTCGAAAGAATTTCCTGCCTGTTCTTCATACAATGATCGTGTGCGCGAACAACGTCTGAGATGTCCTGTGACGCAGTGTCCTTTTGCTTCGGACTCACGTCCCTCGTCCTACGTTGCAGAAGATACCACCCGAAGGCGATGTGGATGAGCAAAGGGCCGAAAACAACGATAAGCGCCAAGGTGATCGCAAGAGTTCCGATGCGTGCGTGAAACGAACTGAAGCTGCCGGGTTGCGATAGAAGAACGATGCCCAATCCGAAACAAAACACCGCCCACGGCAGCCCCAAGCACACGCCAATCAGCGGCACCAGCCAGCTCGCTTTGCCATCGGCCAATAGGAACAACAAACCGATGATTTGCAAAACGCCCGTGAAGAGCAGCGCATATGACATCCATTGCCACTCCGACGTCTGCCAGTAGTCGAAGTTTGTGACACCGTTGTACGCAAACCACCCCGCGCACGCAGCATACAACACCACAATCGCCGCGTTCCAGAATCGCATCACGCCTCCGGGTGCCGATTCTAGATTGGCATTAGGGTAGCGCATACGTGCCACCAAACGTCATCCCCGCGCCGGCAGGGATCCAGAAGCCCAGTCAAGACACAGCAAAAGAGAAAGGCCAAGACTGGATTCCCGGTCACTCGGCGTAACGCTTGCTATTCGCTCGCTTGCCTCGTGCCTCCGCGGGAATGACACCCGGTAGTGTGGCGCGCCTTTTCTATCCGATTGTTTTCTTCATCTGCGTACATCTGCGACATCTGTGGATGCCTTCTCCTTTTCTTCAACATCAATTCTCTTTCCCCGTGCATCCCCGTGGTTAAAAAATTCTTCAAAATTCCCGCGAGTTGCACACGTGAGGCCGAAGAGCCGAGGTGCGGGGCACCGAGGCAGGCCGAGCGCCACGAACGATCCTGACATCCAAAAAATACTTTTCAAATTTTCCGTAGATTGCACAGAAATTCACGGGGCCGTGGATGCTTAAGGTAGGAAAGGACGATTTCCGCCATGCATACCGCGCCATCCATCATCGATCTCGCGCTCCACACAGCCCATTCGCTCACCGGCGCCTATCCTGCCCACGGGTCCCTTCCTCCCCGTCGCGGCAAAATCAAGCGTCTCCACTCTGCGGACGCGGGCGCCGGCGAGCGAAGCCGCCTCGAACTGGCGGCGTTCCAGTACGAGATGTACCGCGGGAATCAGCAGCAGTTTCTCGAGCCACACCCCGGCGAGAGCGATCTGGAATTCGAGCAACGCCCGTATTTGCGCACGCTCAACGTGACGCGCGTGATCGTCGATTTGCTTTCGGGTCTCTATCGCCTGCCCGTCGAACGCAAGCTCGACGGTGGCGCAAACGAATGGCGCGAATTTCTCAACAGCGCGTGGAATGCAGAATCGCTCGATACGCTTTTGCTCAGCGTCGACCGGCTGGTGCGCCTGCAAGGCACAGTGGCCGTGCAGCCCTTGTGGGACGGGCAAGCACTGCGCTATCGCATTCACCCCGCGCACAAGTTCGCGGTGATTGCCGACCCTGCCGACCACGGAAAAGCACTCGCGGTGATTACGCTTGGGCATAGCGCGCACTTCGACGCGCACGGAAACTGGCGCGCGCCGGACTTCGCCGACGTGTGGACGGCAAACGAGTTCGTGCGCGTGAGCGGCGGGAAAATTCTGAATCGCCAACAACACGGCTATCAGCGCCCGCCCTTCGCCATCTTCCGCGACCGGCACGCCATCGACGCTTTCTGGGTCGAGGGCAGAGGCCGCTCGCTCTGCCACGACAATGCCGTGCTCAACGGCAGATTGAGTGATCTCGCGCAGATCGTCGCGCTGCAAGGGTTCGGCGTGATGGAGATCGTCAACCCCGACCCGACGCAGGAGCTGAAGCTCGGCCCCGGCCGCGCCATCGCCTTCCGGACGGGCAGCGACATTCCCTTCGGCGTGAACTTCAAGAATCCCGGCGCTCCGATCGCTGAGTTGGTGGACGAGATCGCGGAGTCCATCCGCCATATCCTGCTGGCCCAGCGCGTTCCGGAGCAAGCCTTGAGTGTGTCCGTGACGAGCAATGCGTCCGGCGTCGCGATCCATGCGGCCAATTCGCCGGTGATCGAGGATCGGGCCGAACGCGCGAAATTGTTCAGCGCAGGAGAGCGCGAACTGTTCGCCGTGACGGGCGCGGTGGCGAGCGTCCATGCGCGCCTGAGTCTCGACGCTCTGCCAAGCCTGCGCGTGAACTATGCCGAGATCGATCTGTCGCGCGATTTGGCCGATAAGCGCGAGCACGACCAGTGGCTCTTGGAACGCGGCTTGATCACGCCCTGGCAGATTCTCTACCGCGACAACCCCGACGGGTTTGTGTCAGTGGAGGAAGCCAAAGCCGTCTGGCTCAAGCAACGCGAGGAATTGATGGCGCTCGGGATGTTTAGAAACGAGAGCGCGGTAACAACCTGACGTCATACCGGCGAAAGCCGGTATCCAGAGCCGACCAATGAATTTTCGTAAGACTGGATTCCGGCTTCCGCCGGAATGACATGAAAGGACCCAACCATGACCACACCCAACACCATCGACGAACTGCGCGCGCTGATCGCCGCGAATCTCAAGGACGACGCGAAACAGCGGGGCGAATCGCTGGTGCAAGCCATCAGCGCGCGCATCGCGGAATCCGACAAGCGCACGAGCGACCTCACCGCCGCCCAGCAACGCGCCGCCATCGAACGCGCTTTCCTCGCACGGGCTGCACGAGAACAACTGATCGCGCCCGACGACGCACTCAAACTCACCGACCTCGCGAAGCTTCAACTCAACGATCGCGGCGAGATCGGCGGCCTCGACGAACTCTTTGCCGAGCTACGTCGCACACGACCCTGGCTCTTCGCGCAGAGCGTAACGCCGGGCCTGAACCAGCAGGAGCGGACAACCGACCCCGCGCAGGCGCTTCTCGAACGCGCGCGCCAATCGGGCCTCACGCGCGACATCCAGCTCTGGCGGGAGCAGCGGAAGCGGTCATGAAGATTTACCACAGAGGCACGGAGAGCACGGAGGAAATCGAAGAAGGTCTCACGCAAAGGCGCTAAGAACGCAAAGGAAGACAAAGATTTTAGCCGCGGATGAACGCAGATAAACGCAGATGAAAAAGGCAGCCAAGAAAACACGAAAGAATGAAATCGCGAAAAGCGGCACTTCTTTTTGATCTCATATTTTCAATCGTTCATAGTTCTCTTTCTTATCCGCGTTCATTTGCGTTCATCCGCGGCTAAAAATTCTTTCCTCTGCGCTCTCTGTGTCTCTGTGGTGAATCTTCTTCTTCGGCGGGCAATCACAAATCTCTGTAACGAAAGGAATTCCCATGAGTTTCACAGGCAAGGCTACCTACAGCGGCGGTACAACGCTGCCGGAGATCGCGGACGATGTGTCCGATCTGATCGGGCTGATCTCCCCATTCGAGACGCCGCTCCTCGACGCCATCGGCGATGCGCGCAACTTCGCGCGCAGCACACGCCACGAATGGCTCGAAGACCGGCTCAACCCCAATTCGAGCGCCATCAATAACGGCGCCGGGTATAGCGCGAGCGACACCGTATTCACCGTCGATGACGGCTCGGTCTTTCGCATCGGCGACCTGATCCGTCCGAATGGCTCCGACGAGGTGATGCAGGCGACGGCGTCTACCATGACGACGGTCACCGTCACGCGCGGCTATGGCGGTACGACCGCTGCGGCTCTCGCCGACAATCAGGAGCTGACGGTCATCGGCCACGCAGCCCTCGAAGGCGAGGACGCAGCGGCAGCCGTCGCGCAGATCCGCGTGCGCAAAGAAAACTTCACGCAGATTTTCACCGAGACGGTGTCAATTTCGGGATCGCTGGACGCGGTGACGCTTCACGGTGTCGATCGAGAGTTCGATTACCAGACGATTAATCGGCTGCGGGAACTGATGCGTCAGCTCGAACAGAGTGTGATCTGCGGCGTGAAGGCAACTAGCAACCCCGAGGGTAGTGCTTCTGTGCGACGCACCATGGGCGGCTTGCTCAGCTACATCAGTGGCGCCAACGCCGTAGTGGACGATGCGGGAGGAGCCGCGCTGACCGAGGATATTCTGAACGCCACGATAAGGGCGGCGTGGGAAAAGGGCGGACGGCCCAACGCCATCGTCTGCAACGGTTTCCAGAAGCGCAAGATATCCGGCTTCGTGAGCAGCGGGACGCAGTTCGTGCCGGGCGAGACGCGTCTGCGCAGTCTGATCGACGTCTACGAGTCGGACTTCGGCGTGCAGCGCGTGATCCTGAGCCGCTGGGTGCCGGCCGACAAGCTGCTGATCCTCGATCTTGACAAAGTGCAGGTGATGCCACTCGCCGGGCGGAGTTTTTCGACCAAGCCGCTCGCGACCACGGGCGATTTCAGAAAGGCACAAGTGATCGGCGAGTACACGCTCGAAGTTCATAACGCGAGCGACGGCGGCCACGCGGTGATCGCCAATCTGGCCACGTCCTAAGTTTTGCCCGCCCGCGTGTTCATCCGGACACGCGACACGTCCGGGGGCGCGTTGCCCCCGGACAACCGCGGCGGATCCCACAAAACAAGACTTCACCACAGAGACACAGAGATCGCAGAGAAAAGAGGTTTTCACGCAAAGCCGCCAAGGCGCAAAGGAATGCGACGAAGAAAACATTCTTTCTTACAACATGTTCCAGCTTCTTTGCGGCTTAGCGCCTTTGCGTGAGATGTCTTTTCTCTTACTCCGTGATCTCTGTGCCTCTGTGGTGAAAATTCCTGAAAGCCCAATCATGTTCGACTTCATCACCATCGACGAATCGCTTCACGCCATCAGCCGCGACTGGCGCATCACCGGACACGACCGGATCAACACCGATGACGGCAGGCTCTATGCGCGGCTCACCACCACGAGCGGCACGACAACAATCGAGCTGTTCAACCGGCCTGAGCGGATGCCGGCCGACCTCGTGGCGTCGGGCAGCGGCACTATCGGGACGGTCACGCTTGCACAGGCCAACAGTTCCGGGTTGAGCGGCAGTGTCGAGCTGATCGCGCAGCCGTCGTTTGACGCGACGTTGATCGTATTCTACGCGACCGACGAAGACCTCGACGTCTACGAAGAAAATCTCGCGAGCCTGCTCGACACGGGCGGCATGTACGCGGGCGAGCCGGGTTTCGAGCGCTACGCCGCGCTCGCCAAGCGACGCCTCGACGACATGATCGTCGCGCGCATCCACCGCGAGGGACTGCGCGGCCTTTCGCGCGAACACATCCTTTCATCGCTGCTCGATCTTCCGGCGCTCACTGAACCAGCATCGTATCTGGCGTTGGCCTTGCTCTTCGAGCGCCTTGCGGGCGCACCCGATGTGAAGGCAGCCGATCGCTCGCGCTATTTTTACCGGCGCTTCGAGCAGAGCATCGCAAGCGCGCGACTGGTCTTCGACTTCACCGGCACGGGGAGTGCGGCGTTCACGCTGCTCTTCGGGGACGTGACGCTTTTGCGCGGGTAAAGAGCAAGATTCACCACAGAGGCACGGAGATCACGGAGGAAGACAAAGAGCGGCTCACGCAAAGACGCGAAGCAGCAAAGAAGACAAAGCCGTTTGAAATTCGAATGATTTCACGCCTTCTCTCTTCTTTGCGCCTTAGCGACTTTGCGTGAAAATTCTTTCCCTCTGTGTTCTCTGTGTCTCTGTGGTGGAAATTCATTCACACAGGAGATAACCAATGATCGACTACACCACCATCTTCGAAATCACCGGCGCGTTTGCGCGTGTGCATAATCAGCTCGACCAGTTCGCCAATGAAGACGTGACGATCGCTTCGGGCGGCGACAATTTCCGCTCGCTCGACAACCTCGCGTTGCGCTTCGTCGAGCTGCTCAATGATTCACCGGATGAGCGGCGCATTCTCGGCGTCGTCGAACGCCTGCGCTCCATCGCCGTCACGGTCGATGGCTCATGGGACAATGTGCGGGCTGCGCTCGATGAATTCATCACCGTGAATATCGCCGACGAACTTGGCGCCGGCGGGAACGTCAACGACGTGCTGGCGGCGCTTGCCCGAGCGATGTTCGTCGATGCCGAGAGCGTGCAGCAGAACGCCGTGGCGGCGTCGGCCGTTACCGCCGACGCAAGCAACTCCGGCACGGGCAAGGCCTACGTTTCGCTGCTTGCCGCCAACCCCGACGATACAACGCATCTCTCCCAGCTCGTGCGTAACGAGGCGATTGCCGTCACCTGTGAGCTTGACTCGCCCAACGACGGCGTGACGGCAGGCAACGAACGCTGGCGCGCGCGCTCGACGGACAGCCTCAATGCCGTAACCACTACCATCCCCGTCACCGCCGGCCCGGTGGAGGACGCGCGAAACTTCGTCATCGACGGCAGCTTTACGGTGTTCAATGCCGGTGCCTTCGATCACTTCGATGCGACGGGTGCCGCGATCTTTTCGCAAAGCACCACGGACTTCTTGTTCGACGTGGCTGCGCTCCGTATCAATGGCTCAGGCGTTGCGAGCTTGAGCCAAACTTTGTCCGACCGCGATGAGCCACCGCCAGGCGGCGTGCTGATGGCGCTCGGTATCCATCGGAAAATTACGAGCATCACAGCGGGGACAGTGACCCTACGCTTGATTGCCGACGGCGTGCCCCTCGCGGGGAACATTGTCTACAACTCGAGCACGCCCACGGGAGTGTGGAGCCACGACGCAGTGTTCGTGTATGTGCCACGCGGGGCGTTTCCCGATGAGTTGAAGGTGGAGATCGTCACGGATTCGGCATTCAGCGGCGACGTGCTGCTGGACGGCCTGAGTGTCGGCGTGGCGGAGAGCATCGGCCACGGCATTTCGCTCGCGATCTTTCAGGGCGTCAAGCCTTTCGTCCGCCGGCCGATCCCGGACCGCTTTACGCTCAGCACGACGAGCGACGAAGCGGGCGTGTTCACCGTGTTCCTGCGCGATGTGTACGGCATCGAGTTGCCGGCGAGCGGAACGCCGACGGTGGACGATGGGTTCGCGGTTTAGCGCCACGGTCGTGGCGTCATCCCCGCGACACGAGGCAAGCAAAGCGTTACGCCGAGTGCAACGGGGATCCAGAATCCCGGAATGAACATTGAAAAGAAGAAAATCCAAGACTGGATTCCCGCCTGCGCGGGAATGACATGAAAGACGTCACGCGAGGGCGCGTGACGCTACAAGAAAGCTCAGACCATGCACTCCCTCACCGTCACTTACGGCTCGTTCACCTTTCCGGTATTCCCAGCGCTTTCGATTACACGAAAGCCGTACGAGGATGGCGGCACGCTCGAAACGTGGAGTCTTGCGGGCATCGTGCGCGGCGCCAATCAGCAGGCGCTGGAGCAGGCCCGCGCGAACCTTGAAGCGGCGCTGGCAATCGAAGGTCAAATGCTGGCGCTGAAACAGGGGGTAGCATCGTTGCGTGTTCTGGACCCCGCGAACGCACGCATCGCGCCGATCCCCAAAGAATTGCGTTGGGATGATGGCGACGCCGCATCCTTTAAAGGAGAGCTTTCGTTTCACGCACGTTTCGAAGCCGTGCTGCAGGACAATGCCAATGTGGTGCAAAGTTTATCGCTGACCGTCACGCACAGCGAAGATGTGAGTGGCCGCGTGACGCTTACCACCGAGGGACGGGCGACGCTCCGCAATGACATTGACGACGATGCAGCCATGGCCGCGCTTGCGCTGCCGGTCGATAGCTCCATGCGCCGCGTGAACACGCGCTTTGTACTGCGCCCAGATCACGTTGCCGATTTTGCTTTCGTCGACGAGAGCGTCTTCAAGGCGCTACCCGGTGGCATACGCGACGGCCACTACACGCGTACAAGAGCGCGGGACGAGGAAGGGCGGACGATCGTCACCATCGCGGGATTTTTTGTCGGCGAAGCGGCCCTTGCCCGCGCGCTGGAGTTGAAACCCGAAAGCGTCGCCAGCGAGCAAGTCACGGAGAATCTTTTCGACCGGCGCGTGGACTTTCGCTTCGAGTTCATTGACGCGAACGCAACGGGCGGCGAGTTGCGTTCCGTCGAGCGCTTCACGTTCAGCGAGAGCAAGCGCTTCGTCGATCACAAACTCAAAGCCCCCGGCGCGCCGACGTATCGGCAGATCACCGGCATGCCCGACTTCGAAATCACGCAGGAAGGTTCTGCTTTTGGCGTGAGCAATCACCCGACACCGCCCGCGCCTTTACATACCGACGCGCTCGCTGAGCGCGAGGTGGGCTATCCGGTTTCTCCTGACGGGAGCGGGCCATTCGAAACCCGTTGGCGCTATGTGATGAAGCCGCTCACGCCCGTCGCGCTCCATTTGCCCCGATGAATTTCTATGCTCCGTGACACATCCAAATGGCCGCTCTTTCGCCAGCTCGACTACCGGCCACACACGGGGCAGCGCGAGTTTCACGACAGCGATGCGCGATTTAAGCTGCTGATCGCGGGGGCGCGCTTCGGCAAGTCGCTGGCGACAGCGCGCGAAGCGTTGTCGTTGCTTGCTATTCCCGGAACCCGGGGCTGGATCGTCGCGCCGAGCTACCGGCTCGGCGAAAAGGAATTGCGTTACATCGTCGATGACCTGCGCGGTTTGGGCTGGGGCTCTCTGCGCGCGAACTATGGCGGTACTACAGGGCCAAGCTCGCTCATCACGCCGTGGGGGGCGGAACTGCACGCGCTGAGCGCCATGCAGCCCGACAATTTGCTTGGCGAAGAACTGGACTGGCTGGTGCTGAGCGAGAGCGCCAGGCTCGACACCGATGTCTGGACGCGATACTTGCGCGCGAGGCTTACCACGCGCGAGGGGCGGATGTTCGCGCCTTCCACTCCGGCGGGCTACAACTGGCTGCACGAGCTTTACTTGCGCGGTCTTGACCCGTCCTTTCCCCAATGGCGTTCGTTCCACTATCGCACAGCAGACAACCCGCTGATCGGCGCGGACGAAATCGAGGAGGCGCGGCGCACACTCCCGCCGGAAACCTTCGCCGAGCAGTTCGAGGGCGCGTTCACGTCGCGGGCGGGCCTCATCTACCCGGAGTTCGAGCCGCGACTGCATGTTCGCGAGCGATTCGACTTCGCCGGGGATTGGGAGCGGGTTGGCGCCATGGACTTCGGGTACGCGAACCCGATGGTGCTACTCTTCGCAGCTATCGGTCAAGGCGGACGGGTCGTGATCTACGACGAATACTTCGCCATTGGCCGCACGCTCAGCGCGCATCTGGACAGGCTGATGGAGCGGGGCGCCAAGGGGCTTTGCGCGATCTATGCCGATCCATCGGGCGCGCAATGGATCGCCGAACTGCAAGGCAAAGGGTTCAACATTCAGGCCGCGCCCAACGACGTGCTCTATGGCATCGACCTGGTACGGCGTAGATTGCTGCCCGGCGCGGATGGAGGGCCGGGGCTGGTGGTGCTCGGACGCTGCGTGAACCTCGTGCGCGAGTTCACGCGCTACCGTTACGATGAGACACGCGACGGGTCAGGCGAACAACGTCCACTGAAGCAAGATGATCACGCGCTCGACGCGCTACGCTATCTGCTGCTGGCGCTGGAGAAGCGGGTGAGGTGGAGAACAGTGTAATACCAACTCCAAAAGAGAAATCGGATCCTATCATCATTCCGGCGAAAGCCGGAATCTATCTTAACTCTTTGTCTTTTCATGGGTTCTGGATGCCGACTTTCGTCGGC
>JABWBM010000086.1 GCA_013360495.1 Planctomycetaceae bacterium | reverse complement strand
CGGGCCGCATTCCGCTGTGATCGCCGTCACATCCTTTTCGTGGTCGGGTTAACGATTCCCTGCGCTCGACCATCGCCAGCAGGCGCGTCGCGATGCCGATCCCTAGTACCAACTTTCAGAAATGGCTGATTCGAATTTCCCTAGCATTTTCGTATCAGCCATTTCTGAAAGTTGGTACTAGAGCGGTTCCCGATTACGTGGAATATCCGGCGTTGTTGAAGTAGTTGGCGCATTCGTGTGGCGGAAAGCGGTTTAGGAGCTGGCCGATTGCGTGCCACAGGCTTTCGCGAGTTCGGGCAGCGGCTTTGCGGATAAGCGCCTTGAGCTTGGCGAAGAGCTGCTCGATCGGATTGAGGTCAGGGCTATAGGGCGGCAGGTACAGCAGAGTTGCGCCACGCCCTTCAATCGCTTCGCGGACGCCGGCGACTTTGTGAGATCCGAGATTATCCATGATGACGATGTCGCCGGCGGCGAGTGTCGGGGCCAAGATCTGCTCGACGTAAGCGCGGAATGCCTCGCCGTTCATAGCGCCGTCGAGGACCAGCGGCGCCGTGAGGCCGGTTGTGCGCAGCGCAGCAACGAAGGTCGATGTCTTCCAATGTCCATGCGGAACGGAAGCGACAAGGCGTTCGCCGCGCGGGCAGCGCCCGCGTTGACGCGTCATGTTCGTGGTGGCCCAAGTCTCATCGATGCATACGAGCCGAGCCGCGTTCATCCCAGGCTGCTGAACCCGCCAGGTCGCACGTGCAAGAGCTACATCGGGACGGCTCTGCTCAGACGCATGGAGCGACTTTTTTTTAGCGTGAGACCCCGGGCCTTCAAAAACCGGTCGACCGACGAGCGACCTATCCGGATGCCGTGCTCCGCCAGCTTGGCGCGTAGTTCCTCAAGCGTAAGGTCTGGATGGTCTTCGATCAGCATCCGGACCACCGCTTCGTGCGCCGAAAGCGCGTGGTCTTTCCAGCCCCCCGACTGTCCCGGTTCGATCGATCCGGTCTGACGCCAGCGCTGTACCAGTTTGACGACACAGCTCGGGCTCACAGCGAACCGCTTGGCTGTCGCCTGCCGCGACTCGCCGCCGTCGACTGCGCAAACTATCCGTACCCGCAAGTCCTTCGATAATGGTCGGCCCATCCATGCTGGCCTCCAGATCCCAGCAGCCAGCTTGAATCACATCCCGCTGCCGCTGTGAATTCCCTTTTGATTCCAGATAGTCGGGAACCGCTCTAGTCGCGCCAAGGGTCGACGAGATTCACGCCGGCGCGCCGCAAGGCGCCGTCGCGGGTCGCGAAGGCGAGCCCGTGCTCCAACGCCGTCGCCACGAGCAAGGCATCGATTGCCGGCAGCGGACCTCCCGACCGCAGTGCCGCCCCGCAGACCTGTCCCCAGCGCACCCATACCGAGCGATCCACCGGCAGGATGCGGCCGGCGAACTCGACCAGCAGAACCCGATCGAGCCAGCGCTCGATCTCGCGCCGCCGGTGCGACTGGGAAAGCTTCGCTATCCCCTTGTGGATTTCGCCGACGGTGACTTCGCTCAGAAACAGCCGGTCGCGATCCTGACGGTCGAACCACCGGCTGATCGGGTCGCCCGGGCGCGAACGCGCCTGATCGGACAGCACGTTGGTGTCGAGCAGGATCCCGTTCATGCGAGATCGACGTCGCGGCCGTAGTCCAACTCCCGCACCAGGTCCAGCTCGGCCAAGGGCGAGCCGCGGAGAATCTCCGACAGCTTCGGTCGGCGATGGTCCTGTCGGACCAGCCGCTCGTACTCCTCCTCGGCCAGCACGACCACGGGATCGGCGCCCCGCGTCGTGACGCGCTGCGGCCCCTCGCTGCGTGCGCGCCTGACGACCTCGCTGAGCTGCGCCTTTGCGTCCTGCAAGGCCCAGCTCGACCGCTTCTCGCGAAACGTTCGCTTCGGCAGGGTCGGTCTCCCGACTAGTCAGAACAACTAGTCAACAGCATAGCGCGCCCGTTCGCATGATTCAACCGGCGTGGCGCGCCTACTTCGCCAGGAACGCCCGGATCGCCTCGCCCTGCTTGGCGATGTGGATCACGCCGTTGAGATGCCCGTTCGGCCCGTCGATCTCGGCGTACTCGACGTCCTTGCCGGCGGCCTTCATCGCGTCGCGCACGCGCTGGCTGTTGGCCGGCGGAAAGATGTGGTCGCCGACGCCCGGCAGCAGCAGCATCCTGGCCTTGATCTTCTTCGCGATCTCCTCGAGCGAGCCGCCGTTGTCGGCGATGAAGAGCTGGTTGGCCTTGACGAGGTAGAGGAAGGAATTGGCGTCCGAGGCGGCGGCGCGCGCGGCCGCGCCCTTCTCCAGGGTCGCCTCGATCAGGTACTTGTTCGCGAAGCCGTCGAGCGGGTTCTTGCCTTCCTCCGCCCACTTGCGGGCGAAAGTCTTGTTGGCCCATTCGGTGCCCTGCGCGTGCAGCGAGACGATCTTCAGCGCCTCGGCCAGGCCCCTGGTCGGCTCAGGCCTCCCGTAGTAGTCGCCGTTGTTCCAGTTCGGGTCGAGCATGATCGGCGCGGCCCAGACGTTGAGCCAGCCGATCAGCCAGGCATTGGTCTCGGCGTCGCCGATCACCGGCACGACGCGCTCGACCATGTCGGGATAGCCGGCCGCCCATTCCATCGCCTGCAGCGCGCCCATCGAGGCGCCGACCACGGCGTGCAGCTTCTTCTGTGCCGCGAGCTTCCAGACTGTCAACAGGTCCGACTTCGGCCCCATCGTCGAGCCGAGGATGCTCAGCGACTTGAAGAAGATCAGCCGCAGGTTCACCGTCGTTTCCCCGCCCGTGGTAGCGCCACAGGTGACGAGCCGCCCGCCTTTCCTTAAACATTTCAGCGAGCCGTTGAACGTCTGCGGCCCCACATGATCGACCACGACATCGACGCCGCGCTTGCCGGTCTGCTTGCGGACCACCTCGACGAAGTCTTCCTTACTGTAGTTAATTCCCATATCCGCCCCCAGCGCTAGCGCCTTCTCGAGCTTCTTGTCGCTGCCCGCCGTGACGAAGATGCGCCCTGCGCCCAAGAGCCTCGCGATCTGAATACACGCCGCGGAAACGCCCGAGCCTGCCGCATGGATCAGCACGTCCTCGCCGGGTTTGAGTTGAGCGCGGCGATTGAGCATGCTCCACGCCGTGAGGAATGCGAGCGGGATGGCGCAGGCGTTTTCGAACGTCATATCGGCGGGGATCGGCAGCAGGTTCGCAGCCGGGATGTCGGTGAACTCCGCGCAGCCGCCGTTTCTGGTTTCACCGAAGATGCCGTAGTCGCGGGCAAGGTGCTCCTCGCCTGCCAATGCTTCGAGGGCCAATGGGTCGGAGAATCCGGGCATGACGGCAACGCGGTCGCCAGGCTTGACGTTGGTGACCAGCGCCCCGCAGCGCTCCACGGTGCCCGCCATGTCGCAGCCTGGGATCATCGGCAGCGGAAAGGTGTGTCCCGGAACGCCCTTTCGCACCCAGATATCGAGGTGGTTGATGGACGTCGTCGCGACGCGTAGCAGAACTTCCGTCGGCTTGATGTCGGGCGTGGGGACGTCCGCGACCTTGAGTTGGTCGGTGCCTCCGTGAGCGGATATGAGAATCGCTTTCATGGCGGAATCTTATCTTCGCGTTGCCGGAAAGACACGAACGACCAAGAGCTTATGGATGCGCGGCAATGCTTTCCCATGCAAGACAGCCAAGAGCGCTACGCCGATGATCACGCAAAGCTCAAAAAGCAACGATGTGTCACGCGAATGCGCGAAGACGCAAGCGGAACGAGACGCGGCCGAGTCGGGCGGGGCCTCTTCCCTGCATTTATCTGCGGCATCTGCGGATGAATCTTCGTCGCTCCTGTCGCGGCGTTGCGCCGTTGCGTGAACCATCTCCTTTTTTGACTCCGGCTCCGCACTCCTCCACAAACCGGCCGGCCCGTGAACGACACTGGAAGATCGAGTGGCGTGTCATAGAATGGACGCTATGGAGCCGGAAACACAGCAGCCGGAGCGGTCGCCTCGCAAGCGCCGCTTGAAGCGCGTTGCGAAGTGGCTGGGGTTTGTTCTGCTGCTTGGCGCGGTTGGCCTTGTTGGCGTCGAATCGTGGCGGCAGTACCGGATCAGCGAGGCCGTTGGTGAGTACGAAGTTCTGCTCGCCGAGGTGGATAAGCGCATCCTCAAGGGCCAGACGCCGGAGGAGTATTTTCGCAATCGTGTCGAAGGCACGAACGGCTGGCATGTGTTCGACCAGATGCGCAAGAAGGTCGTCGAAATCGAGAAGGAACTAGACGCGACCGAACGGCCTGAAGACGCCGACGATGAATGGGAAAAGCCGTCGCTTGACAGGTTTACCGGATGGGCAGGTTGTCAAATAGACGGTGAAGACCCGACCCATTCAGAACAATTGACTGATGCAGATTTGTGGTTTTATCTCGACAAAAGTTTTCCGCTCGTGGGACTAGCATCTAGCCTGAAAAGATACGACGTAGTTGCGGAGCTCCCGTCAGCGTCTTTGAAAAACTCGGACATCATGCCGACTATTTACGCTGTTCGGACCTTGCAAGCACGTGTAGTCGCGCTTCATCACCTCAAGATAGAAAAGGCGGAGGTGTGGGATGAGTTTCTTGCAGTCATCGCTTTGACAGAGAAAATGGTCTATCCCATCCACCTCGTCGATCTAATGATTAGTCAAGGGATTAAGGGCGTCGCTTGGGAGCTCGCCTCATATATCGCGACGCATACCCCAGTTCCCTCACATGTACTCGCGGAGGTTGCAAGGTATGAACCAGAGCATGGGCGACTTCTCCGCCTAATGCATCATGCTTGTGCAGGAGAGCCAATCGCAACCAAGCTTTGGCTGAAGACGGATGAGTGGGTACTCTACGCTGGATGGTTTGATTGGATATGGAGCGAGGAAAATTACGCGCTTACGCTTTGGCACGAATCGCCCTCTCAATTCTCTTATCCGCTTGAGGCTCGAAAGGCGGTCCATACTATGACCGCGAGCAACCTTTACGCATTGACACAAATTGAGCATGGTTCGTTTCCTGAAGATCCACCATTGGAGCCCAATGAATGGGGAAAGCTATTGGTTATATCCTGGTCAAAAATGTCCACCGACGTGAAATTCAAAGCGAGAGAAATCGATCTCAACAAGTGCGCCGTCAAGATTGAGCATCTCCGGCGGCAGAAGGCTGACCAAGCCCTGTCCCGCGAGGACGTCGAGTCGGTGTTGAAGGCGAGCTCTGGTATCGAAGCGGTCTGGAAGCCGGATTCTCTTGAACTTCGAATGATATTCGATGACGTCTCAAAACAAGAGACGGATGAAACCTCCGAAGAAGCTTTCCGCAAGCGCTATCCCGGCATATCGCTGCCGCTGAAGTAAGAAATTTTCACGCGAAGGCGCGAAGGGAGTCATCCCCGCGCAGGCGGGGATCCAGAGCCCCGGAATAGATGCAGGAAAGAAGAAAGTCAAAGACTGGATTCCCGCCTCCGCGGGAATGACGCAAGCGTCCGACTTGCCTTCTTTCTCTTTCCTTCGCGGCTTTGCGCCTTCGCGTGAACGATCTTCTTCTTCGACTTCCGACTCTCGACTCCTGACATCCGACTGCGCCGAAGAACTCGTCGCGTGAGGAGAACGGCGTTGATCTCTTGACACGCCCTTCACATCATCGCATCTTCAGCCTTCCGGCAGCAGGTCGCGCGAGGCTCGGTGTTTCGCGCGCGAACAGGGAATCCGGTGTGAATCCGGAACGGTCCCGCCGCTGTAACCGGGAACGAAAGCGCAAGAAACCAATGGGACATAAGGTTTGTGAGGCGTCCGGCGACGAACGTCAATACGAACCCGGGAGCGGCCTGAAAACGGCCGCCTCCATCCCGTGAAGGTGCGTGAGTAGGCGAGAGAGTCGGTGTCTTACGTAGCGCCATAGCTTGCTATGGCGGAGCAACCAGAAGCCGTCACGGCATAGCCGTGACGCTACAAAGAACGCCTAACACCCTCCCGCGCCCGGAAGTCAGAAGACCTGCCTGTTGCCACCCTGTGTGCGCCCACGGTTGATGGGTTTGGGGAGCGGCTTCCCGTCCGGGAGGCCGTGTCCGCTTTCCTATTCAACTCCGTGATGCATGTAGGATACAGGCGCCGCGGCGAGTAACCGCGGGCCAGGTCTTCGCGTCAGGAGTTCTCCATGTCCATTCTGAAGTCCCTTGGCGGGGCGGTGGCTATCGCTGCCTGCGTCCTCCCCTGCGTTGCTCAAGCGCAGGAGGAAAATCCAACTGAAAAACCGATCGAGAAAGCGGCCGAGCGCATCGTCATCACGCCCAACCGCTACGCCACGCCGGCGTCAGAGCTTGGCTCGTCGCTCACCATCATCGACGAGCGCGACATCCGCGAGAAGCAGCACACCGACGTCGTCGACGTGCTACGCTCCGCCCCCGGCATCGACATCGCCCGCAACGGCGGTACAGGCGCGCAAACTTCCGTCTTCCTGCGCGGCGCCAACTCCGAGCACACCATGCTCCTGATCGACGGCATCGAGGCCAACGACCCCATGTCGCCCTCGCGCTCCTTCGACTTCGGCAACCTCACGACGGATAACATCGGCCGCATCGAGATCCTGCGCGGGCCGCAGAGCACGCTCTATGGCTCCGACGCCATGGGCGGCGTGATCAACATCATCACCAAGCGCGGCAAGGGGAAGCCGAGCTTTCTCGCTGCCATCGAGGCGGGGTCGTATGAGACGATCACCGAGCGCGCCAGCGTGAGCGGCGGCGAGGACTGGTACGATTACGCCGCGAGCGTCTCGCGTTTCGATATGCAGGGTTTCTCGGCGGCCGACGAGGATTTCGATAACATCGAGGACGACGGTCTGCAGCGCACTAGCGGATCGGTGAGACTTGGGTTGCATCCGCTCCACAATCTCGACGTTGACGTCACGGCGCGTTACATCGACAGCAAGAACGAGATCGACAATGAAGGCGGCCCCGGCGGCGACGACCCGAACTTCACCTCCGACGCGCGCCAGCTTTTCTTGCGCGGCCAGGGGGAGTTGAGCCTGCTGCAGGATCGCTGGATGCAGCGCCTTGGCGTCTCGTACACCGATCATGAGCGCAATCTTCGCAATGGCTTTGACGACGATCATCCCGCCGATATGTCGGTCAGCTCCTTCGACGGCGATCTCGTGAAGGCCGACTGGCAGCACAACGTCACGTATGGCGGGCATATCTTCACACTCGGTGTCGAGTATCAGGAGGAGAATGGCCGCTCGGAGTTCCACTCGGAGAGTGGCTTCGGCCCTTTCACCAGCAACTTCGACGACAAGAAGGCCAAGGTGACTGGCGTCTACGGTCAGGCGCACCTCAATCCGTGGGACAAGCTCTTCACCACCGTTGGCCTGCGCATGGACGATCACGATCGCTTCGGCTCTCATGTGACATGGCGCGCTGCCGCCACCTATGAGTTCGAGACGAAGACGCGCCTGCGCGCGAGCGTCGGCACGGGTTTCAAGGCGCCATCGCTCTTTCAGTTGTATTCGAGCTTCGGTAATGAAGACCTCGATGCAGAAGAGAACTTGGCATGGGATATCGGCATCGAGCAGGAGTTCGCCTGGCGCGAGCTGGTGCTTGGCCTGACCTACTTCGACAACGACTATTCCGAACTGATCACCTTTGACAACGCCACCCTCGCGTTCGGCAACATCAATGGCGCCACGACGCAGGGTGTGGAGTTCAGCGCGAGTGCTGTGCTGATGGAGGGTTTGCGCGCGTCGCTGAACTACACCTTCCTCGATACCGAGGACGAATCCACGGGCGAGGCGTTGCTGCGCCGCGCGGAGAACCGCGTGAATGTGAACTTCAATTACACGTTCATGGAGAAGTGCGCAAACGTGAACCTCGAAGTGCGCTACACCAGCGAGCGCGACGACAACGACTTCTCGACCTTCCCGGCGACGCGCGTCGAGCTTGACGCCCATACGCTGGTGAATCTTGCGGGGTCGTATCAGATCGCCGATTTCATCAGGATTTTCGGGCGATTGGAGAATCTCACGGACGAGGATTACGCCGATGTGTTCGGCTTCGCGACGCCGGGCCTGTCGTTCTACGGCGGTTTGGAGGCGTCGTTCTGACGCCGGTGTGACCGTGCGGAATTGATACCGGGGGAAGGGACGCGCATGGGCAACCATGCGCGTTCTGCTTTCTCGGATGATAAGCGCGCGGCACAATCAATCGTCATCCCCGCGCAGGCGGGGATCCAGTCTTACATTGGTCGAATCTGGATTCCCGGTCACTCGGCGTAACGCTCGCTATTCGCTCGCTTGCCTCATGCCTCCGCGGGAATGACATGCAAGTGTATTTCCCCGTTGCCTTCAATCCTTGCCCGCCGGCAGCAGATTACGGATGAAGTAGAGCACACTCACACGCGCGCATTCATAGACATAGCCATAGCTACCCTCCATGTTGCGCAGCAAGGTCTTCGTGTCCTGATGTTGTTCGTGGCTTTCCTTCTCCAGCAGCGCGTCGAACTGCTCGCGCGTCTTGCTCTTGTCAAGCACGCGCTGCACCTCGTTCCACTTCACCGAATCCCGCTTGCGAATGTAGAGCGCCCGGTGCATGGCTTGGAATACATCGTCGTACAACTCGTGGATGTCCACGGCACCGCCTTTGGTAGCGGCTGTCGTCGCACGGCTCAGAATCTTAAAGCGGAAGAAGTCGCGCTCGGAGTTGTCCACTTTGAGCACGTCCTCGACTTCGCGCATGAGCTTCTCATCGGGCGCGTCGTCCTTGCCGGTGAGCGGATTGCGTACGCGCTCCTTCTTGTTGAAGGCCGTGACGTGGCGCAGGTAAGCGCGGATGCGGTTCTCCATCTCTTGCTGATCGATGTTGACGATCGAGTCCTCGATCTCGCGGCGCAGCACGTCGTCGTAGGACGAGCGCAGTTCGTCGATGAAGCCTTGAAAGTCGAACCACGGGCCGCTCGCGTCGCGGGCGAGAAAGTCGTGGTTCTCCGCCCCCTGATTGATGATGTCCTCGAGCAGGTCGAACATGCGGAAGGGCGTGACGCAGCCGTCGGCGTTGTTGTCGTCCTCGCACAGGTCAGAGAACAGGTTCTGCAATACACGCGTCGGCACGCCGTTCATACCCTCGTACTTGTGCTCGTTCCAGAGCAGGCGGCGAATGCGTTCGGAGAGCTTCTGGCGCTCACGTTCGGAGAGTTCCGGCGGGAAAACGCCGGCGTAGATGCTCGTTTTCATGGCGGGCGTGATGCGCGCAAGCACTTTCTTGGTTTCGTCGTCAAGTTCCTTGCTGTCGGGGAGCCGCGTCGGTTCGAGCCGCGTCATCACCGCCCAGCGCGATGCGATCTCCGTCGTATGCGGCGCGATCTTCATGCGGTGCGCCGCCTGTCGCAATCCACGGCGATAAATCTTTTCCTCGTCGAGATAATTGCGCATGTAGGGCACGTCCACCTTGCGGATGCGCGAGCGAAGAGCCTTCGAAATCGGGTCTTGGCGCAGTGAGAGATACTCATGGACGTTGGTCGTGCCGATGATGACACAGTCAATGTCGGTGCCCACCTCGCCGAAGTCCATGCGGTGTTCCTCGACGGCGGCGAGCAGATGCTGCAGATAGTTGGCGGGCTTCTTGAAAATGTCCGAGTAATGGACGATGCCGCGGTTGCCCTTGACGTATTTTCCGACGAAGCGCACGAGGCTGATGGAGGTGAGCAGGTTGGCAATGAAGCCGAAGTTCTCGTCAATGGTGACAGGTTGCGACGCGGTCTCGACGTTACCCTCGGGAGGGATTTTGGTGATGCCGAACCCGGCGGCCTCGCTGAACTGCACGCGCTGGACGAGCACGTGGTCCATCACCTTTAACCAGTTGCCTTTATATTTGCGGATCAGAAATTCATAGATCTGGCGCGAGTTGTAGTCCAGCTCACCCTCGAGCAGCTTGTGCGGGATCGGACGTTTCCCTTCGATACCGCCCAGCGAAAACATCTTCTCCAACAGGCGGCGCCGCTCCGGTCTCGGGATCAGCAGCAGCGGGTGATCGTGCATCTGGCTCGGCAGCACGGCGACGGGGTTGATCTTGCCGGCCGTGTCGCCGCCGCCCTTGGCGCCAAAGCCCATGCTGCCCGTGCCCTCGGAGTTGAAATCTTTGCCGAAGCGCCAGCTAAAACTGTAGACCTCGCCGTCGCGCGAGGCGGTGAAGTGCTCGAGGCCGCGGCCGATCAGATCGACGATGGAAGTCTTCGCGGTTCCGACGGGGCCGTGGAGGATCAGGATGCGTTCCTTGCCCTCCTCGTTGGCACTGGCCTCGATATAGCGGGCGAGGCGCGCGATGTTGCGGTCGAGGCCGTAGATGCAGTTCTTGCTGTCGTCGAATGGGTCGTTGAAGAGCTTGTAACGTGTGACGGTTTCGCCGTTGTCCTCGAAGGTTTCCATGCCGAAAGAAGTGAGCATGTCGCGCACGAGCTGATAGGAAGTGCGCGTGTGCTTGTAGGGGTCTTCGGCGACGCGGGCGAGATAGTCGATGAAGTCGCCCTGCCAGCTCAGGCGTTCATAGCGGTCGCGGGTCGAGTCCATCACGAACCCGACGATGTCCTTCTCGCTGATGTTGGTCGGCACCTTCATAGTATTCGCTTACTCAGTAGCGCCATGCGCCCTCGCATGGCGTTTTGCTCCATACCATCCGGCATGCCGAACGGTCGAAAGGGCATTTGACCCTACGGTGTTCGGCCTGCCTCGTCGCTTAGCGACTCGGCTGACCGGCCTCACAGGGCGCGTGACGCTACACCACACCCGCGCGGCCAGTATACTGGCACCCGGCGCTATTGTACCCGAGACAGGGGCCGATGTGTGGGGGATACTCCGGCGTCATTCCCGCGCAGGCGGGAATCCAGTCTTGGCGTTGGCTTCGGTGTGGGGGGGGCATGCAAAGAGTTCTAGTATTGGCAATTGGCCTCGTCGTCGGGGGCACATCCTGCGCCGCGATGCCCACAAGCACCGTTGAGCGAATGTTGAACCACACGGCGTACGGTTTCGATGATGGCGATGATTGCGAATGCGATGACGACAGCGTTTTTGGCGAGGTGTTCATGTACGCGACGCTCTTTGCCGGCTATGGGCTTTGGATTGCGATTAAAGGTGATAACCCTGGAGAGAAATTCAGCTTCGGTCGCTATCCATGGGCCGGGGAAGATTCGCTCAACGGGGATGATAGCCGTCCGTTCAACGGTGACCCCGAGAAGCGCCACTGGTTCTTCCGGCCGCGCTTCGATCTCGTGCAATCGGTGGACGAAGATCTCACGGGCATAAGTGCGTTCTTCAAGATCGATAGCAGCTACATGCCTGGCTTCACTTTCTGGTATCAAAATACATCTGATCTAAACTATCTCATGTCCGAAACACCTACGGAGAGTGTTTTGATTATGACGCTCGAATCGCGGCTGATCACCGCCGATTACGTCCGCATCTTCTGGAACATGGGCGCCAGTATTCTGGGCGACAACGACCACGACTTGGGGGCTTGGTATCTCGGCTTTGGTATGGAATTGTGGCTTTCGCGCCCGTGGATGTTCGAGACGCGTATGGCTATGCACATTCGGACAGACACCGTCTTTGATCTCTACGCCGGAGTCAATTATCAACTCCACAAGGAGTTCTTCCTCACCCTTGGCTACCGTGGATTGCTTGACCACGAAGGCAAAGGCGTCACGGACAGCAGCGAGCATTTCCTGTCGCTCGGCGTCACGTACGCATTTGGGAAATAGAAGCATTTACCATGCGATTTCAAGACCGGCATATAAGGCCTCGCGGCGAAAACCATCTGTGTCTTGATGCAGTACGCCGAGGCTTAAGCCGATGGGAAAGATCGGGCGCGGCACGGTGAAGGAAAAGTCGAATTCAGACAGGAAGTCCTCGTTGTAAAACTCCAATGCCATGCCGAGGTGGGCTTCGACTGCAACGAGACCTAGAAAGCCGGTTGCTTCTAATCGGACGCCATCTTGCCGGAGGCCAGCATCGGTCAGATTGGTGCTTTGAATGTATCCGACGCCCACCCGATAACCGTGGTTGTGCGGACAGCCGGATCCCGCATACATATCGAGGTAGTTTACCAGAAGGCCGATGCGCTTGGCTTCTCCGTCTCCGATATCGCCCCATTCATTCAATCCAGTCAGCGTTAATGCTCGAATCTTGTCGCGCGGGTGGCACTTACGCTCGCCAGTATTTCCAGCCCAAGCCAATCCTGCGCCAACACGCAACGATTGTGAAGAAAAGTCGTCGCCGCCAGAACTATCGATATAGCGATACGAGATGCGGTACCAAGGATGAAGACTCCAATCAGGCAGTAGATATGGATCCGCAGGCGGATTTGATGGTTCTTCGGCCTGTTCGTCATCAAAGGAAAAAAGGCGACCGGTCAGCAAAGACGCTTGCGCGCTGCTTGCTCCAAAGATCAACGCAACCGCCAACCACAGATACAAGCTCTTGGGCATAGGGACCTCCTATGGGTAAATCCCACAGGAGGCCAAAAGGCGCCGAAAAATATGGACTCTTTATGCTTTCAGGTTGACGTTCCCGAGGACTTCCACTGGTCGTTTACCATCGACCTCTATGACCTGTAGGAGTTCAGGTTCCCACCAAGAAATATTGCCTTCATTGTCAGCGACAGCAATGACAGCTTTTTCGCCGGACTCTCGATTAGGCGATAAATTGCCAAGAAATAGGCCCGGCGTCGTTGCCAGCCATTGGGCGTACCCGGTTCCGAGCAACACAAACCTCTGCCCGGTCGTGCGATGTTGGACGATGATCGCCATGCGTTACCTTCGAACGTCTAGTAATCACGGCTTCAAGACGACGATCTCTGCGCGGCTGATGGCCGTGACGCTCAATTCGCCCTCGGCATTGCCGAGCGTGAAGCGCGCGCTGGCGGGCGAGCGTTCGTGGAACACCGCGTGGGTTTCATCAGGAACGTCAAGCTCCACAAGGCCGTCGGTGGCACGGGCTTCGACATCCAATGCGGAAGACGACGGGATGCGTAACTCCGCTTGACGCGCCTTGATCACGTTGCGAGTGCGAGATGGTTCCCTGCGTTGCTGTTCCACGCCCACTTCGGGCCCGCGCGGGCCGATGGGGGTGATGCCGCCCTCGCCGCCGCCGCCCATGCTGGCGCTATGGGCGTAGCCTGCCGTGAGGCTCGAGTCCGACCACAGGTCGCCGTCGATATCGACGTTCAGCAGGCCGCGGCCGGCATGCACGATGACGTTGCCCTTGCCGCGGATGTCCTTGTCGCCGACGACCGAGTGGAATTCGGCATGGCCGCCGATCTCGGCCTCGACGTCGTAGTTAGCGTGTTCGACGAGCAGCGGACCGTCGCCGATCCAGAGTTTGAGCGAGCCTTCGCCGAGGCGGACGTGGGCGCCGCTCCCCGCGCGGGCGATGATGGAGGCCGAGCCGTCAACTTCGAGTTTGGCACAGGCGCGCACTTCGACACGGGTACCTTCCGGGACACGAGCCACAATGTCGCAACGGCTCATGCGCGTGTGCAGGCGGTTGACCTTGCCTTCGTGGGTGAGCGTCGGCGTCTCGGGCTTGGGGTCGTCGGCGATGCGTATGTCGTCTACTACATAGAAGCGATGCCAGCTGTCGGATTCGGTGAGGCTGATGTGCGCTGGCTGCGCGCCGTCGCGGCACATGAGTTCGATCTCGATGTTGTTTGTTTGGGCGGGCGAGATGGTGACGACACCGTAGGTGTTGATGATTTCGAGGTTGGGTAAGGCGTTGCGATCGAGAACGTTGATTGTCCACGACGTCGGCATGGTTTCGGCGGGCTTGGGAGTTTCGACGGGCGCAGGGCGGCTGCGCTCCTGCATCAGCGAGCAGCCGGACAGGGAAAGGATGAGCGCCGCCCCGATGATTCGCATAGAGTTCCTTCTTCCGTAGCGTCACGCGCCCTCGCGTGAC
>JABWBM010000085.1 GCA_013360495.1 Planctomycetaceae bacterium | reverse complement strand
TAGAGGATGAGCGTCTGATTCGCGGCTATGGTTTTTGGCGAGATTTCCACCAAAGCCGAACCCTCAATACTGTTGGCGATGCTGCGGGGATGCTTCTCGGAAAAATCATCAAGGACGATCTAGGGGAAGAGGTCGACTCCGCGCTTTTTTATCCCGGGCACCGTGATGACTTTGTCAAATGGCTTGAACCTCATCTTGCGGCGCACCGACGGAATCGCATGCTCTGGTGGGGCTCGATCACGGCAGTAGGGATTGCCGTTGTCATACTTTATTGGCGCAGAGGCGTCGTAAGGCGGAAACGCGAAGGCAGTCAACCTCCGCAACCGGAAAAAACATAGAAGCTCCTGCGTTGTCTTCCACGTGTTCACGCCGCATCTGGCAAAGCTATACTCGCCGTCCAATCTATGCCCAACAAGAAGAAGGAACCCATGGCTACCAGCACGCTTGCAGTGGACTTCAAAGTCGCGGATATCAACCTCGCCGAGTTCGGGCGCAAGGAAATCGAACTGGCTGAGAAAGAAATGCCGGGCCTGATGGCCTGCCGCGATGAGTTCGGCAAAAGCAAGCCGCTCGCGGGCGCGCGCATCATGGGCTCGCTGCACATGACGATCCAGACGGCCGTCTTGATCGAGACGCTCGAACATCTCGGCGCCGATGTGCGCTGGTGCTCGTGCAACATCTTCAGCACGCAGGATCATGCTGCAGCCGCCATCGCCAAGGCCGGGCGCTCGGCCGTGTTCGCCTGGAAGGGCGAAACGCTCGAGGAATACTGGTGGTGCACGCTGCAGGCGCTCACCTGGCCCGACGGCGAGGGGCCGGACATCATTGTCGATGACGGCGGCGACGCGACGCTCTTGATTCATGAAGGCGTCAAGGCCGAGAAGGAATTTGCAAAGTCGAAAAAACTCCCCGATCCGAAAAGCACGGACAACGAGGAGTTCAAGATCGTGCTCGCGCTGATTCGCGACGAACTCAAGAAGGATCCCAAACGCTGGCACCGCGTGGCCGAGCGCATGGTCGGCGTGAGCGAGGAGACGACGACGGGCGTCCATCGCCTCTATGAAATGGAGAAGAAGGGCGCGCTGCTCTTCCCGGCCATCAATGTCAACGACAGCGTCACCAAGTCCAAGTTCGACAATATCTACGGCTGCCGCCACTCGCTGCCTGACGGAATCATGCGCGCGACCGACGTGATGATCGCGGGAAAGAAGGTCGTGATCTGCGGCTACGGCGACGTCGGCAAGGGTTGCGCGCAAGCCATGAAGGGGGCCGGCGCGCGCGTGTACATTACCGAGATCGACCCCATCTGCGCGCTGCAGGCGTGCATGGAAGGTTTCGAGGTCGTGACGCTCGAAGACATCGTCGCTGAGGCGGACATCTTCGTCACGACGACCGGCAATCTCGACATCATCATGGCGAGCCACATGGCGAAGATGAAGGACAGCGCCATCGTCGGCAACATCGGGCATTTCGATAATGAAATCGACATGGCGGGTCTCAAGAAGATCAAGGGTATCGAGTGCGAGAACATCAAGCCGCAGGTTGACCGTTGGGTATTCCCCGACGGCCACGGCGTGATCGTGTTGGCGGAAGGGCGCTTGCTCAACCTCGGTTGCGCCACGGGCCATCCGAGCTTTGTGATGTCCAACAGCTTCACCAATCAGGTAATCGCGCAGATGGAACTCTGGACCGAGCGCACGAGCGGCAAGTACCAGAAGAAGGTGTACACGCTGCCCAAACACCTCGACGAGAAGGTCGCGCGGCTGCACCTCGACAAGCTCGGCGCGAAGCTCACGAAGCTCTCAAAGAAGCAGGCGGACTACATCGGCGTCCCGGTCAACGGGCCGTATAAGCCGGATGCGTATAGATATTAACTCTTCGCAAAATGGGCTGTTGCACCAGGGCGGATGTCAGCCGAGCCCCTAGGGGGATAGTGCCGGTTCTATAAAAGAAATCGGTTCTTTCTGTCATTCCAACTCCAAAAGAGAAATCAGATCCTATCGTCATTCCGGCGAAAGCCGGAATCCATCTTAACTCTTTGTCTTTTCATGGGTTCTGGATGCCGACTTTCGTCGGCATGACGATTATAAAACCGTATTCTTTCTTTAGGATCGGTGTCATTCCCGCGAAGGCGGGAATCCATCTTGACTCTTGTGTTTTTGTTGGGTTCTGGATACCCGCCTGCGCGGGCATGACGTCCGTAAAACCGAAATATCTTCCAGGGGTGGTATAAAATCCTGACTTTCTCCCATTTTCTCAAATCAGACCAGCCGCCACGCCCGTAGTTCCCGTGTACAATGGATGGCTACGGGAAGCCTGAGGCCATGGACGACGCCAGAAACGATGTCAATGCTTTGATCGCGGGCGATGATCGCGCGTGGAGGGAATTGGTGCGCAGCTTTTCCGCGCCGATGCTGCTCTATGCGCGCACCTTCATCCCCGACGAACACGGGGCCCAAGACATCGTTCAACAGGCGTTCGTCCGCCTCTACCGTCGCCGCAGGAAGATCGACCTGACGCGGGGAAGTTTGCGGGGCCTGTGCTTCAAGATTGTTCGCAATCTTGCGCTCGACGCCCTGCGAGCTGATTCCACACGTCAAAGGCGCGAAAGCGAGGCAGCGGCCATGTGGACTTCCGGGCAGGATTCAGGCGCGGATCAGGAATTGGCGAAGCTCGCGTGGGAGATGGCCGACAAGCTCCCGGCGGAGTTGCGCGAGCCGCTGATGCTGCGCTTTGCTTGCGGTTTATCGCGCGCCGAGATCGCCGATGTGCTGGACATCCCCGAGGGAACTGCTGCTACAAGGCAGCGCACGGCGCTGGAGGAACTGCGGAGCAAGATCGCGCTACGCTCGCCGATGCTCGGAGTATTCGGCATCGACCGGCTCGAACAGGCGCTCTCGGTTCCGGGTTCCGGCTCCGCGGCTAGCTCGGGCGCTCTTCCCGCTGCCATCCATGTTTCCACGAACACGGTCACATTGATGGAGGCAGCGGTCATGGCAGCGATTGGCGTAAAGACAGCGAAGTGGGTTGCAGCGGCGGTGATTGTCCTGCTGCTCGCGACCGGTGGCGTGAGTTGGTGGTGGCCCGAGGCAGACGCGCGAACCGAAACTCGAAACACAAAGTCAATTGCGATAAGTGGGGCTAGTTCGGGCGAGCGTAATGAACGCAATGCCCGTGTTCCAATTCAGGACGTTACTACAACGCCAGAACCCGTCCGCAACGAGAAAACGGTCGGGGACGCCCCCGACAATACCAGCGAAGTCGCAGACGCCGATCTTTCCGGTGTCGTTATCGAGATAAGCGGCGTGGTGACCGACGATCAAGGCGCCCCGCTCGCAGGCATCCCGGTCAAACTGAGCCGTGACTTTATGAATGGTGTCAATCTCGGGGTACCACACCAATTGGCGAAAGTCATTACGGACAAGGGCGGGAAATACTGTTCGCGATTCAATCTTGCTGACTACCAACTCGATTTTGACAGAGTACGAATCTGGCTCATGGCGACGGCATTTGTCAGTGAACATCATTATGGCATCAATTCCATTCACCTTGACTATGTTCCCGGTCAAAAAGCATATCAGGCCAACATGGCGATCAAGATTCTCGCGCCATTCAAAGCCATTTGCTATGTGCGCGATCAGAGCGGATTTCCGGTTCCCAACGCCCGCTGTTCGTGGGTGTCGCGTCGGGACCCCTTTTATTATGCGGATGGATCCGCAGTGGAAGCGATGACCGATGACGAAGGAATAGCTGAACTGACCTTGCCTGTCGTTTTACAAGGATCGAGTAGGCTACAGCTTTGCGGCGATCGGTTGATCGCCGTAGAGGCTGACGGTTATGGCATCGGAAATTCAGACGCTATTCACGTCGATAATCCATCAGCGGAAACACTCATCGAGAGAACCGTTGTTCTCACGCCCGGCGGCGACATTTCCGGCCAATTCGTCGATGACCAAGGCTTGCCGATCAGCAATGCGACATTTAAAGTCGGGCTAATGCCCGAATTCGCGTGGAAAAAATGGCACGGGGGACACGGACTTATTCACCCGGCATCCATGCGTCAGGAACTCGCAACGGATGGTGGTGGGTATTTTCGAATTCCCAATGTGCCTTTTGTAACCTACGCACTCCAGTTCGACCTCACGACAGAGTCATTAAGACACGATCATCAGGTACGGGCGAAAGCCGGGGACACTCATGTCATAGTCCATTTTCGGCCAGATCAACTTTGCAATGTCGAGTTGTCGTATCGCATTGAGGGTAGCGAGGAATTCCTCAATGTATGTGGCATGCAATACGAGGTTTTGTCCGGTAACGAGAAGGGTGCCAGTGGAGGAGGGACTGTATGTAATCCAATTACTTACGTCGGAGAGATACGTCTGACAGCGTATTTTATGGGGTACGCAACGCCATTCATCCATGAAGTGAAAACAGTTCGCGGCGAAACGGGAACTCGCATTTTCGATGTCCGCTTTCCCCATGACCTCCAAAGAATGTCGGGTATCGTGCTATCAGAACAAGGCCAAGCGATTGAAGGCGCCAGTGTTGACTTGATAATGTCAGGACGGCGTCAGGGGCTGGCGACTTCCATGGATGATGGAACGTTCGAGATTCTCGCCGTGCCGCCCGGAGAATACACGCTGCAGGTCATACGCAGTGGATATGCCGCTTCTCCGATCACTTTCTCAGTGCCTGACACATCCTCCAGGATTGAGCCTGTTATAGTCCGCATGAGCCAATCTTGTGGACTCCTCGTCACATTGCCCTTCGGATCTTCTTCCGGTGACTGGAGTTTCCACCTGAGAATTCGATCAAGCGACGGAGAAGAAGCATGCATTGGGAATTTGCGAGGGAACCAATATCGAGAAAGCTTCCCGCCGGGGAAAACCATCATTTACATAGAGACGACGGCCTTTCATACCGTGCCTTTTGAGGAAGATCTTTACTCCCGCACGATTGAGTTAGACTCCGGAAAGGATGCAGTATGCGAAATCACGAATGTTCCCATGGTCACGGCAAGCGGCTTTATCGTTGATGCCGCCGGAACACCGTGCGCGTCAAAAGAGATTGACTATTTGTACCGCATCGGACAAACGGGGCGTCCTGACGAACTTGTTCAGAAAGTGGGAAGGTATTCCTCAAAGACAAGGCATAGAACCGACAACAATGGAAAATTCACGATCCCCGGATTAATTCCCGGTCGGTATGCCCTGTGGATAGGTGGAGATCTCGTTGAGTTCACTATAGACGAGACGTCCGCCAAGAATTCCATTTTGCTCACGCTTTCGAAAAAGTAGAGGCGCAACAGCTTGGGACACAATCCAATATGAACAACGCTGAGGGATGTTCGCTACGGTGTCGGGGTGCTATACTGCCTCCTGAGTCGTTCGGGCAATCGCGGAACGGGGTCGCGTCAATGTGAGGCGCGGCCTTCAACCCATCACGAAGATAGTCCGGGTTCCACGGGGCGGTGCCGTCGTCCTAATTTCTAAGAGTGGGTGTTAACGACTTTCAGGGGACATCTCCTTGTACGGTAGTATCGAGTAGGCCGCGAAGCGGCCAAAGAGTATGGCCCACGGCTTTGAGCCGTGGGAATCCGGTGCAGCAAGGAATGCGCGCCCCGTAAGGGGCGCGAGGAAATTCGCCCTTTCGCTGTCTTGCGCCCCTCAAGGGGCGCGGTGGAGTTGGATGCCTCCTGTTCCCACGGCTCGAAGCCGTGGGTTATGCCCTCTGGCCCGCTTCGCGGGCCGATGCATGGGGCATGCTCCCTGAAAGTGGTTAACACCCTAATTTCTAAGAATCTCTCGTTAAACCTCCATCCCGCCGTGTCATAGGCGTAGAATGGGCGATTGCGGGAAGGCATTGGGCCTCCTACCGCCCTCAAGTGAATCGCATATGGTGTGGGATGACGGCGACAGTCTCGTGGACGGCGTCATGCGAGGCGACGACAGCGCATGGCGCGCGCTGGTGCGCGAATATGGCGAGGCTCTCGTGGGCTACGCCGCGCGTATCACGGGCGACGCCTCGGCGGCGCAAGACGTGGTGCAGGCAGCGTTTGTGAGCCTGCATAAAAGCCGGGCACGGCTGCCACACGACGTTTCGCTGCGGGCGTACTGCTACCGCATTGTCACCAACCTTTCCCTGAACCATGTGCGCGATGAGGCACTTCGGAACGAGCGCGAGCGGGAGGCTGCGACGATGGCATGGGAGCAGGACGAAACCCCGGAACGGGCGGCGATGCTCGCCGAACTCTGGCAGCAAGTGGCGAAGCTGCCGACAGACATGCGGCTCGCCATCGAGCTGCGCTTCGGTCAAGGCTTAAGCCTCAAGGAAGCTGCCGCTGCGCTTGACGTCCCGATGTCCACGCTTAGCACCAATCAGGGCCGGGCGCTGGAGGAACTGCGCGGACGCATGGCGTTGCGCGCGTCGCCGGCCGCGATGGTCATGCTGGGTTCACTTGAGGATGTGTTGAGCAAGGGGCTTCCTTCATCGACGGCAATCGCCATTCCTTCGACGGTTACATTGTCACTGGAAGGAGCGGTTATGGCAGCGATTGGCGTAAAGACAGCGAAGTGGGTTGCAGCGGCGGTGATTCTGTTGCTGCTCGGGGTTGGGGGCGGGGTGTTCGTTGTATACGAGAACGGGCAACCGGATGCGGCGCCTTTGAATGCCGGTATTACGCCAGATCAAGACATACATAGAGCCGCGCCGTCCACGTTTCCGGAGACATCTTCCCCGTCCCCCGGTTCAGGTGCCGTAACCGAGACGGTACGTACCGAGGAATCGCATAGCGATGCCTCTCTCATCTACCGGATTCAGGTGGTTGCAGCAAATGATGGCATGAAGCCCGTTGCCGGCGCAAAGGTGTCCGGAACAATGGCCGACTCGCCTTCGGAGCTATGGAAGGTGCTTGCGGCCACGGATGAACGAGGCGAAGCGACGATTGCGGGAGAGCTTCTCGATAACCGCATACGGATCGAGGCGCAACAATGTGTCGACCGCTACGCTTCGGTGACAAGCGGCGGCGAGTTAAACCGAATCTTGTTACTCCGTACGGCATCGCTTGATGTCACGCTGCGCACACCTTCCGGTTTTCCCATTCCCAACGCTGAGATTTTTATCGTTCGCCAAGGCGACCCGGTGGCGGAACAGCTCTCTCTTGACGGTTTGAGCGAAAGAGAAGTCAGTGACACCCGAAAAGCATATGAGGGCAGGACCTATGATTTGATGTCCTTTCCTACCGATGACAATGGATGCAGTATCGGCAAAATCAACGGGTTGGTTCCTGGGACGTACCTCCTGTATGCGGGCAATCTCCCGGTCAAGTCCAACGTGTTTAGACGTGAATTCTGCCCGTCTTTTTATCCCGTATTCGATGAGGCAGCGGCCACGGAATCAGATTTCCCGGAACTAGCGTCGTTGCAAGCGGAACTTGACAGCCTTCCGCAACCTGTAACACTTTCTCCGGGAAAGAACAGCGTCACGCTTACGAGCAAGCGTGAAATCTGGATTTTTGGTCGCGTCGTTACTGAGGACGGAAAACCTTGTTCCGGTGCGGATGTGTATTTGCTTGTCAAACGTAATCCAATCGCTCACTCAGATGAAGCAAGCGGTTTATCGCCGGGCGCAAGTTTAGAAACGGCCGATGGCGCACAGCGGTATTTTCGCGCCAGAGCGAATGAAGCGGGTTACTTCACATTCCGCTCGCCTGAAGGGTTCGATGAGGCGCGCGTGAATGCCTGCTGGAAAGAATTTCCAAACCTGTATTACCGGACAAGATCCCGTGCCATCGGCTGGGATTCCCCATACCACGTTATTTTGGCGGACCATAACGGTTTTGCTCAGGTCGGCGATGTCACTCTTGAGCGGCGCTACCGGTGCGAGGGACAGATATTTTATGATGGCCAACCGAAATACGCCCATCTCGCGTTCCATACGCCCCATCTGAGTTTCGGTTTCGAGACTGATGAAGAAGGGAAATTCGAGGTTGAGTGCTTCTCAGGCGACCTGAAACAATTTCAAGAAGGGCCTCGTCGTTCCGCGCAGGACAACTCTTTCTTGCTGCATGTAGCGCTTCCCGGGGAGGTTGAAGAACGGCAATTCAATATTCTCGAAAACCTTCTCTCCGGCGAAACAATCCGTATCGACATCGAAAAGACTTCTGTAGGCAAGGTGGTGTTGACCCTCGATCAGCCATTGGCCGGCGACGAGTGGATCCGGACGATCGTTCAAAGGATAACGGGTAGCGGGGACAACGGAGAGTTAAACAATGTTTTCGGGAATACTTGGGACAAACCTGCCTTCCCTCTGGTGGCGGAGCTTCCTCCCGGCACTTATCAACTTCAGATTCAACGCGCGAAGCGATATTCGAATGAGAAGGGGGAGCATTTGCGGCACGAATGGACCGGCATTTCAACAGTCATGTCTTTTGACGTCCTGGAAAATCAGACGGTGACGCTGCTGGCGAAGTTGTGCGTGCCGGCCTTCATTCATTTCGAAAATCAAAAACAAATTGCCGGGTTTTTTGTAACGCTGACCGACGCCAACGGGTTGGCGCAACCCATGGCCGGGGTTTCTCCGAAGTTGACGCAATTGGTTTTGCCTGAAATGTGCTACACCCTGAAGATCGACAAGACGCAGGGGCCGGGGTACTTGCCCGAGGCTGGCACCGGAAATGCGACAACGCGTTCCATCGGCCCGTTCAAGGCTGGCGAAGAAGTCACCATCGTGCTTGACGAAGAATGATCGCGTGTTTCGTAATCACTTCGTTTTGCTATACTGCTGTCCTGAGTCGTTCGGGCAATCGCGGAACGGGGTCGTATCAATGTGCGATACGGCATTCAACCCGCCCCGAGGAAAGTCCGGGCTCCATAGGGCGGCGGCGTCGCTAACGGCGACCGTGCGAAGGGATGCCAGCCGGGAAACTGGTTGGCGGCCCGAAGCATAGGGATAGTGCCACAGAAAACAAACCGCCCGAAGTCTTGAGGGGGAGGCCATGAAGCGAAGAGCTTCGCGGTAGCCTCCGGTGACGGACGAGGGCAAGGGTGAAAAGGTGGGGTAAGAGCCCACCGCATGTCTGGCGACAGGCATGGCATGGTAAACCCGCCGCGGAGCAAGGCCAAATAGGACCCGAGATGCTGCCCGCATCGTTTGAAGGGTCGGGTAGGCTGCTCGAGGGTGTTGGCAACAGCACTCCCAGACGAATGGTTGCCGCCCGTACAATGTGTGTGCGGGAACAAAACCCGGCTTACAGAACGGCTCGAAGCGAATGAAGGCCGGTTAGGAAACTGACCGGCCTTCACCTTTTTTAGAGAAAACACACGCCATTTCCAAATCAAGAATTTTCACGCAAAGGCGCGAAGATGCGAAGGAATGAGACTTGAATGCATATAGAAGACTTCCGCAGATGTCGCCGATGGACGCAGATGAAAGAACACATTCTTATCTGCGAACATCTGTGTCATCTGCGGACGACAATCTCTTGCCATTTCTTTGCGGCTTCGCGCCTTTGCGTGAAACATCTTGGTCTTTCCCCATGACCTCTGAGCTCTCTGCGGTAAAATCTGTTTCCTGACTGCTCGGCATAACGTCCGCTTCTGGCTCAAGTGCCGCGTTTACGCGGGACGGGCTTAACGGTAATGATCTCTTGGGGGTTGTCCTTCAGGCTGCTTCTCAGATTCATTTGCATCCAAACGCAAATCGCTCCGTCTGACGCACGCAAATCGTTGTACACAAGAATCAGCGGCCATCCATCGTATCAGCAGGCGAATACACGGCTTACGTCGCGCTGCTCCGTCGCGCGCTTCTCTGGCACGATCCTTGCGATCCGCTTGCAACGGGTGGAACCAATCATCGAGCCGCATGTGATGTCGCAGCGGCCACACCCGCAGCTTCGTTTCAGGAGTGATGTCATGAAGGCAATCGGCAAGAAAGAGTTGGCTCAGGTCGTCGGCGGACTTGGTACGAGTGTAGGCTGGAGCGGAACCCGTCGCGGGAATCTGCCTCCGTTCTAAGCGCCATCATGTGTTGAAAGCAATACGTTCTCGTGCCGGTTATGGGAAGCCACACGAGGACGCATGTGGGGATGTCTGCAGATTTGCCGGCATCCCCATATTTTCACGCCAACGAGACGGCAAAACTGAACTTTGCGACAGACGGAGGGCGTATGGCTCCAATACCTGAGGGTTGCGCGCGTTTGGTCGTGCTGTTTGCCATGTTCATATGCGTCACCTCTTGTCTTGCTGCCGCCGAGTACCAGATTACGTTTCCACCGCCGGGAGCTTTGCCGAACGCCTCGACCGGGCGGGAGTATGCGCCAATACAGTTCACGCACGACAACGGAGGTTGCTCCGCCGTGACGCAGTATGTCGTCACTTCGGGGGCATTGCCTTCCGGCATGACGCTTTCCACGTCTGGACTTCTCAGTGGAATTCCCGAACTCGGAGGCGAAGGGAACTACGCGTTTACCGTGACGTTGGAGAAGGCGCCGGGCGGCTTCGGGTGTTTCCCCAACCCCACTCCCGACAGCGAAAACTATACGCTCGAGGTTGTAACAGGCTACATTCCCCTTGCGATCACAACGACCGAACTTCCCGCCGCACAAGAAGATGTTCTTTATGGCGTGGTGATAAGTCTCTCTGACGGCGATGCCCCATTCATTTTCACAGCGTCCGGCTTGCCTGCGGGCTTGAGCATCGACGAAGAAAGTGGCGAGCTCAGCGGAACGCCTGAGGCAGAGACGTACCTGAACTCTCCCTACACCGTTACCGTGATGGCGCAGGATTCGTACCCAAGCACAGACACAGAAGTTTTCGAACTCGTGGTGCTTCAGTCGCCGGTAGGTATTCGAGTGACGGCGCTTCCCACCGCCATCGAGGGCCAGGATTATGGCGCCCAGATGCACGCCGAACGCGGCACCGAGCCGTTTACATGGACGGCCTCCGGACTTCCGGCGGGGCTTTCCATCGACGCCGAGACCGGAGCCATTGGCGGCACGGTTGCGCCGGGCGCCGCGAATGGGTTGCTGTACGACGTCACGGTCACGGTGACGGACGCCGCGCTTGCAGCGAAGTCGCTCGAGCTGACCATGAACGTATCGAGGAATCTGGGTGGCGCGTTGCGAATTTTCACATCTGCATTGGCCTATGGTTACGACAGCTCGTCTTATACGCATCAATTGCTTGCCATCGGCGGAACCCAATCCTACACGTGGCAAGTCGAGGGGCTTCCCGGCGGTCTTTCGGTTTCCGCGTCCGGACTGATCACAGGCGTGTTTGAGCCCTCAGCATCGGAAACCTCGCCCTACTGGCTGACCGTCACATTGGTGGACGCTGGCGAACTCACCGAAGCGGTAGCCCAAACGATACCGCTCAATGTGCTGGAAGAGGATGGTGAGCCCGCGCCGCTTGTGGTGAGTACCACGAACCTCGCCGACGCTCAAGAGGGAGCGTTGTATGCTCCGGTTGCTCTTGAGGCTATGGGTGGCGTCGCGCCGTATCGTTGGTCAGTGAGTGGGTTGCCGAACGGATTGAGTGCGCTCTCAATGGAGGGAAATTGGGTCATTGCGGGCTCTCCCGCCATGGGAAGCGCTGGGACATGGGTTCCGACGTTGACGGTGAGCGATGCGTTGGGCGCGAGCGCGCAGGGATTTGTGGAGATCGACGTGCATGACATCGAGTCCTCGTATGTGACGATCGTGAATAATTCTCTGCCAAGCGCGCGCGAGAGCGAACCCTATGGCCCGGTGACGATTGTCGCGTCAGGCGGGACGCAGCCATACTTCGTCGAGGCCGAAGGGCTGCCGTACGGCATCGAACTTGTCGAAGGCGAGAGCGGCGAGTGGCTTCTCACGGGCGTCGCCGGAGCGGCCAGCGCCGGCGTGTATGCGGTCACCGTGACGCTGAGCGACAGTTCTGTGCCGCCGTTGAGCGATGAGGATGTTCTGATGCTTTCGGTACAAAGTTCTGCTGAGACAAGTGACGCTGGAGCGCCTGAGTCGCCGGTATTCCCATCGGTGTCGTTGCTCACTCCTCCAGCCGCCTGCGCGTTGCATTCGGGCGCAGGCTTGAGCGTTGGTCTTGGCTTTTTTGCATCGTTGGCATCATGCGCCTTTCGCCGGCGCAAGAGATTGCCATAAAGCTTCGCTGCACAGCGTGAAAAGGCCCAGTGGGGCCGGAGCCGTAGCTTCCGCCGGGGCGCATATTCGTTACCGCGAAATCACGTCGCGGACTTCGATTTCAAGTTCCTCGCGGCCGCCGTAGCGGTTGATGCGGGGCGCGAACACCAGATCGACGGAACGTCCGAGCGTGTCAAGATGCGCCGCCAGTCCGAAGCCGATGGCGCGAATCGCCTGTCCATTTTCCGGCGCGACATGAAAGGTGAGGTGCTTGCCGGTCTTGCCCACCAAGCGCGGCCGTCCAATCACTTTACCCGCTTCGAGGGCGAGCAGCGGCTCCGGGTTGCCCTCGCCGAAAGGCTCGAGCCAGGACAATTCCTTCGCGAAGTCGAGCGTCAATTCCTCGCCGCCGATCAGCGCGTCGACGCCGAGCAATGCGCGCTCAGACGTAAAGCGTTGCACGCTCGCAGCCGCTTTGTTCACCGCCACGCGGAAATCGTCGATGCCTGATTTGTTGATCGTCACGCCGGCTGCCTGAGCGTGGCCTCCATAGCGGATGAAGTGTGACTCGCAGGCCTTGAGCGCGTCGAGCAGGTGAAAATCTGGAACGCTACGGCCAGAACCCGTCGCGATTCCGTCGCCGTTGATCGAAAGCACCACGGCGGGGCGGTTGTACGCGTCGACGAGGCGCGCCGCGACGATGCCCGCCAATCCCGGCATGATGTCCTCATGGGCAACGACGACGATCTCGCCGGGGCCGCCGAACTCGTCGACGAGCTCCTTGGCTTTCTTGGTCGCTTCGCGCTCGAGCTTTTGCCGTTGGGTGTTGAGAAGGTCCATTTCCATGGCGAGGAGCTTGGCGCGCTCGTCGTTGGTCTCGGTCAACAATGTCGCGGCGAGCGATTCCTGACCGAGGCGTCCGCCGGCGTTGATCCTTGGACCGATACGAAAGCCGATTTCCTGCGTGGTGATCGGCGCACCGGCTTGCGACACCTCGCGCAGCGCACGCAATCCCGGATGGCGCGTGACTTCGAGGGCAGCAAGCCCGTGGCGCACCAACACGCGATTTTCGTCGCGCAGCGCAACCACGTCGCACACGCTGGCGATGGCGACGAGGGCGAGGGCGCTTTCAAGAAACGCCGGAAAGCGCGGGCCGAGCGTGTTCGCATCGCCGTAGCTGCCGGCGATGGCGAGCGCGAATTTGAACGCCACGGCGCAGCCGCACAGGCCCGCGAAGGGGTAGTCGTATCCTGGCAGCGCCGGATGGACGATGGCGTAGGCGGGTGGCAGGCGCTCGCCCACCGGATGGTGGTCGGTGACGATCACATCGATACCAAGCTCGCGTGCGTGGGCAATTTCGTCGTGGGCCGCGATCCCGTTATCCACGGTGAGCATGAGCGTCACGCCGTCGGCTTTCGCGCGCTCGACGGCTTTATGCGAGAGGCCGTAGCCCTCGCCCCGGCTCGGGATCGCAAAGCTGTGATTCGCGTTGAGCAGGCCGAAAAACTGATGCAGCAGCGCGCTCGACGTGCTGCCGTCGACGTCATAGTCGCCTTGCGTGCGGATGTGTTCCTTGTTCGCTATCGCGCGGCGCACGCGTTCGACGGCCTTCTCCACCTGTCCCATACGCATGGGATCGTGCAGCCGCTCCATGCTCGGGCGCAGGAAGCGCTCGCCGGCATCGGCGTCCTTGACGCCGCGATTGATGAGGAGACGCGAGAGCAGCGGCGAGACCTTGAGCTGCGTCGACAGTGATTGCACCAGCGCCGCGGGTTGAGACTGAAACACCCACTGCTGCGCGCCCACAGAATTTCTCCGGATCGTCGCGACGGGAAATCGCCGCGCATATGCTTTAGCAGAGATGTCCACAGGATGCAAATGGCGCGTGGCGGGCGCACCCAAATTTCGAGCGTTTGTGACGCGTTATGCATCACGCGCGAGACAAGCGCCAAGACCATTGTATGATCGCCCCACCCTCGAT